>QHWY01000172.1 GCA_003223875.1 Acidobacteriota bacterium
TGTCCGCCTCCGCTTTCGCCAACGCGGTTTTCGTCTGCTCGACTTCTTGGCGCGTGGCAGCCTGTTTCGCATAGAGCCGCTCCAGCGAATCGCGCTCGCTCCGCAGACGATCGATTTCGGCATTCGTTTTAGCCAAATCGCTGTCGAGCTGCGCAATTTCCTCCGCAGAACCGCCCGCAGCTGCAATTTTGCGTTCATTCTCCGCAGCAACGAACTGTTCGCGCATGTGTGCCAACTCGGTCTTTACATCTTTGGCATCCAAGGTCATCAAAAGCTGGCCGCCGTTCACGGTTTGACCTTCCTTCACGTTAACGCTTTCGATAAAGGTCGTGAGTTGAGCCTGAATGATATGCGGTGCAACGGGCTCGACTTTTCCGTTAGTGGTGATCCAGGAGCTGAGATTCTGGCGCAACGCGCGAGTTGCAGAAATGGATACGGGTCGATCCCGTCCTTCGCGCGCCGCAAGCACAAAAACCAGCACACCGAGACCCAGCAGGATAAGCGCTAAAGTTGTGGATTTGCCTGAATTTCCCCTCATGAAGATCACGGTATTTTAGCACGCTAGTTTCTGGACCTTCGTCTTGTGCTTCTTGTGCCTTTTTGTGGCTATTCCCTCTCCCGTTGGACGCGCGGAATTATTTTCCTGGTATTAAGGAGTTCCGAGTAATAAATCCCTGCACAATGATGTCAATCTCGCCATGGATTGGAATCACCAGCGTCTTGGACGACGTGTGTGCGAAACGTTCTTAAGCAAAGTCGATCATTACAAAGTATATCAGAACGGAAGTCACGAGACCGGCGGACGTTTCAGAACCAATCATTAATATGGCATCTGAATACCACTTAGAAGTACACGTAATTGCCACAAGCCGCTGATTCCGGACTACACTTCCAGAACAGTCCGAGAGTAAAGGCAAACCCCGGCACGCAGAAAATGCCGACGTGGCTCGATTCTCCGTCTGCTAAGGGCTAAAGGAATAGTGAACAGAGCGCCTGGTACCTGGCGAAGGTCCTCAAAAAGTGAAAATTATGAACGAGATCGCGACTGAGATATCCGATCACGCGCTTGTAAGGGAGTGTCTGAATGACGATCAGCAAGCGTGGAGGCAGTTGCTCGACCGTTATAAGCGGTTGATCTACGCCTCGACGGCTCGTTTCGGATTTGACGCTCAAGACAGGCACGACGTATTTCAGGCAGTGTGCGTTCAGATCCTGAAAAATCTTCACTCGCTTCGCAATGTTTCAAGCCTCCGGCATTGGATACTGACGATTTCGCTCCGCCAATGTTATGCCTTGTTGAAACGCAAGCGAGCCGAACGGGGACAGGAACCGGACGAAACTGCTCGGGGAGTGGAGGACCATCGGCCCCATACGATACAGATTTATCTCGCCGCCGAGCGCGCTGAAAAGTTACGCGAGGCCATGGAGGAACTGCCCGACCGCTGCCGATTGCTGCTGGAGCTTCTTTTCTTTTCCGAGGAAAAGACTTCTTATTCCGAATTGGGTGGGCGTCTCGGCCTCTCGAAAGACACCATTGGCAGTGTGCGCCTCCGGTGTCTGGATAAGCTCCGAAAAATATTGCAGGACAAAGGATTCTAAATGGCCGCCGGGCAGGAAGCTCATGAAATTCGCCGATATGCAGAAGAAGTCGTACTTGCAGTGAGGTCTGATCCCGCCACAGCCGAGCAACTCCTTCTCAAGATCGACTCCCTTGTGGGACAAACGCACAATCCCGTATTCGAGGCGTTTAGCCAGCGAGCCAAAGGTCACCTTCTGCACGTTCGAGGGGACCTAACCGAAGCAGTTCGACGCTACCGTACGGCTTTGACGTTATTTGAACAATGCCAAGACAAGGTAGAGCGCGCCCGAACTGCATCGACTCTGGTGGGTGCCTTGGTTCCTTTAGGCGAGTACGAAGAAGCGTTGCGTCTGGCAGAGCAAGCGCGCCAGGTCTTTCAAGAAGCCAACCTGCACAACAGAGTCGCTCGGTTGGATGTCAACGTTGGAAATCTCTACCATCGCCTGAACCGGCTAGAGGAAGCCTTACAAAGTTACGAGCGTGCGGCGGTTTTTCTAGAGAACTCCGACGATTACGAAGCAGCGGCGGGAGTGTTAATCAATCGCTCGGTGATTCTGATGCTGCTCTATCGGTTCAACGACGCGCTGGAAGGACTGAACCGGGCTCGCGCGTTCAGTGAAAAGCACGGACTTACCGTGTTTGCGATACAGAGCGACTACAATCGGGCATATCTGCTGTTCTTGATGGGGCAGGTCGCGCAGGCTTTGAAGCTGCTGGACTCTGTCGAAGAGGCCTTTGAAAACATCGGAGACAGAGTTCATGTTGCCCTGTGTCGTCTCGACCGCGCCGAAATTCTGCTGAAGCTGAACTTGCCCGAGTACGCATGCGAGCTAGCGCGCTCTGCCGAAGATATTTTCCGAAATTGCGCGTTAAATGGAGACCGAGCACGAGCCTTTTTGCTCATTGGACGGGGTGTGTTGCAGTCGGGAGCGACATTGGAAGCTCTCGGTCACTATAAAGAGGCGAAACGATTGTTCCAGGTCCAGGGTAACGTCATCTGGGCGGCTGTGGCCGACCTTGAGATTGCGGCCGGGCTAATGGAGTCGCGCAAGTGGAGTGAAGCAGAAAGCCTCGCGGAAGAAGTCGGAGAACTTTTTCGAAGTCATCACCATTTGACGTTTTCCGCGTTGGCTGATGCATTGAGTGCTCGCTTATGTATTGAGCGCAAGAATCCGGACCGTGCTCTGTCGTTCTTGCGCCGGTGTGAAGAATCCCTAAGGCACCAGCCACCGGCATGGCTCCGGTTTCATCTGGAGCATTTGAGAGGACGTGCGCTGCAGCAGCAAGGCCGCCCGGAGGATGCTCGCGAAAGATTTATCGCCGCAACGGAAGCTCTGGAGTTTCTGCTGACGCAGATATCCGTCGATCAGGCCATGGTCTGCTTCCTTGAAGATAAAGAAGAAGTTTATGAACGACTGGCCTGTGTATCGGAAGATGTTCGTCAGGCGTTCGAATCGGCTGACCGCGCCAGGACCCTGGCCTTATCCACCACCTGGAATGCGCATGACGCGCCCAAAGAGACATCCGATAAAGTTCAGCACCTCCGGGAGACCCTTCGCTCCGACTACCTTCGCCTATTTCAGGTCGGTGAAAGACAGCCTTTATCTTTACTGGAGAAAATTAAAGCGATCGAGTATCAGCTCGCACAGGAATTATTGGAGCGCGATTTTCGGCGAGCAGAACCGGCCAGATTTCAAGGCTATCCTAGAACCGTTGATTTGGCGGATGACGAGGTTCTCCTTGAATATTTCCTGAAGGAAAGCACCGTCTCGGTATTTATCCTCAGAAATGATGCACTGCAGTGGCTGAATCTTCCGATTTCGACTTCCGAGCTATGGCAAGAAGTGAACTTTACCCGGTACGGCTTGTTCAGGGCGACAGACCCACGACGCGAA
Organism: Acidobacteriota bacterium; assembly: GCA_003223875.1. GTDB lineage: Bacteria > Acidobacteriota > Terriglobia > 20CM-2-55-15 > 20CM-2-55-15 > 20CM-2-55-15. Next base: position 3,475 of record QHWY01000172.1, read on the forward strand.
CCGGCGCTCCGTCACCACTTACGCCGGCTTTTCGACGCGCTCATCGGTCCTCTATTACCGTTGTTACGAAAGCGGGTCGTTATCGTTCCTCACCGATTTCTGCACCAGTTACCTTTCCACGCACTACTGAGCCCGTCGGGTTATTTAGCCGATGAGTATGTTGTTTCGTATGCTCCGAGCGCAGCTTCTTACGAATCGCTCCGGGGCGACCGAGCAGTCTCTTCATGTACTTCTTTGGCCGTCGGCATGGAAGCTTCGGATGCGCCCGGCATCCGTTCTGAACTTGCGGTTGTCGCCGATAAGCTTCCGAACTGCACCGTCTCCATAAATCAGCGCCTCGAAAATTTCCGGCCTGTTCTGGAAAAGGCGGCGTTTGTTCATATTGCTTGCCACAGCGTTTTCAGAGCCGACAACCCCGCGTGTTCGCTGTTGAGTCTGGGATCCGACGTCTTGACTCCTATGGATATTCTCGAGGTACCGATTCAGGCGGACCTGGTCACTATCAGCGGTTGCTCGACGGCGCGCGTGTGCGTGCGGGGCAGCGAAATTCAGGGGTTTGTCCGGGCGTTCTCCATGTGGGGTGTTCGATCATTGATCGCAAGTTTGTGGGACGTCAGCGATGATGCAACATCAAAACTCATGCATAGCTTCTACGGAAGAATTCAGGATTCACCCGACCTCGCGGAAAACCTGCGTTCGGCGATGCTCGACCTTCGACGCGAATTCGAGCACCCGTACTACTGGAGCGGGTTCATATTGATTGGCAGACAAAAACTTGGAGCGAGTTGGTGTTGTTTTAAGAATAGCTTTCGAGAATCCAACTGCACGGAACGCTCGAATGACAACACTTAAATAACATGGGCGCATGTGACCGTTTCGACAGTCTGATGTGGCTCTCGTATCTGAAGGGCCGGTTGAGTGCCGATGCGACGGCCGAAATGGAATTACATTCCGCTTCATGCAATGAGTGTCGGGACCAACTGGATTTCTTCCGTAAAATCATCGGCATCATCGAACTGCATTCGACGGCTCCACCCGAAAGCTGGACGAAGGAAGCAGGTGAAAAGTTCCGGCTGGCTGGATCCAATTGCGACCTTTCTCGTGTGTTTGGTGAGATGGTCTTTGACAGTGACCTGCACGACGAGAAGCCAATCCGGTCGCGGACCATGGAAGCTCGTCATCTGATATTTGATTCACCGAAGGTTCAAGTCGATCTCGTCATGGAATCTTCTGGCCGCCAGCTCAAATCGATAATCGGGCAACTGTTGGCGAAGCCAGGAGAGCACGCGGAACCTTTCGAGGAATCCGTACTGACGATCACGGTCGCATCTTGCACCTACACGGCAGTAGCTAATCGCTTCGGAGAATTCCTTTTCAAAATTGATGCAGAAATGACCGGCGAGCCGTTGGAGCTCCGCTACACATTCGAGGAGGAAACGTGCGTCATTCTCATTCCCGTTTGAGGACTCCAGTCATCATCTTTCTCTTGGTTTTGGCCTTGCTTATGCCGACTCTTGGCCCTGCGGAGCATTCCGCTCGCCAAGCAATCATTAAGGTGCGAAGTGAAGCTGCCGCCAAAGACATGGCCGATCAGTACGACATCAGTCTGGTTGACTCGATTCCGGAGCTGAGTCGGTATCTTGTGACAGGAGGGCCGGGCGATCTGGCGAAGTTACGTAAAGATGGCAGAGTACTTTCCACTGAAGATAACGCATTGGTGGAGATTAGTGAGACGGCCATGCTGAACGAGTCCACGGTTGCTTTGCTTGATCCTTCCACTGTGGCTCTACTGGACGGCCAAGGCAAGCTATGGGATTACCAGCATCCGGGCGACTCGTCGATGTTGCGACAACCCGCTCTGCAAAAAATTCAGTTCACGCCATGGAATGTCGTCTACGGCGATTCCGTCACCGTCGCCGTGATTGATACCGGCGTGGATCCCCTTCATGAAATGCTTCTTGGGAGTACGCTGCCCGGCAAGAACTTTATCGATGAACGCCGGAACACAGACGAATTAATGGATCTGGATCCTCAAACGGCTGCGTTACTGTTGGAAGCGGGTGGCCGAACGACGCTGAACGGTACGGTGGTTTCTGTTCTGAATCCATCGACAGTAGCACTGCTCGATTCTGCGTTGGCCAAACTCTTGAATGGCCGACCATCATTGTATTTCGGACATGGCACCATGGTTTCCAGCCTCATTCACGCTCTTGCGCCTAGCGCCCGCATTCTACCGCTCAAAGTCTTCGATATGTGGGGACGGGCAACCAGTTTCCGGATCGCAAAGGCGGTCGTATTCGCCGCTACCAACGGTGCACGCGTGCTCAACATGAGTTTCAGCCTGGACACTCAGTCTCCTTTGGTCCAGGACGCGCTGACGTACGCCAAGAACACGGTCTTAGTAGCCTCGATCGGGAACGACAATTCGAAAGTTGACAAGAATTATCCAGCTTCCTATGGCAAAGTGTTGGGAATTGCCGCAACAGACTTGAATGACCGAAAAACTGCGTTCTCCAACTACGGGCCGGTCGCCGATGTATCGGCCCCAGGCGAGGGGCTAATTTCGGCGTACCCCGGCGGGCTTTACGCGGTCTGGTCAGGTACATCTGCAGCGTCGGCATTGGTTTCAGGCGAGAGCGCACTGCTGCTGTCTCGTAAGGACTGGAAATCGGACGAACTCATTAAACGCCTTATCGATAGTGTCGATCCGCTTCACGACCGGTACGATCTTGGCAAAGGACGTATTAATTTGAAATCCGCCCTCGACAAGATCAAATGAAATTTCACATCCGCTGCACTTTCCTTCGAAAAGCTTCCACTACTTAGAAGAACAACTATTCCCTTCCTTCCCAGGGAGGGGAATACTTTCCCCGCAGAAAGGAGGTGAAATCAATGAGGCACCTGAATCTTGAATTGGAAAAACTAGAGCAGCGTATTGCGCCAGGTGGCGTTCCAACTCCCGGCAGCAAGAGCTCAAAGAGCGGCAAGAGCGATAAGACAGCTAAGAGCGCGAAGACCGCCAAGAGCGACAAGAGTGATAAGAGCGACAAGAGCCACGGCTCCAAGAGCAGCAAGTAACATCGTCCGAGCAATTGGGACAGGAGACGCTCTTGGGCTCAGGCATCGGCACTAGCTTACGCGGACTCGGCCACAACCTGAGTCCATGGTGCTCATTTGCCTTGGAAGGCCGCGATGCACATTCAGCGGCCTTCTTAAACACTATAACTGATGAGTCAACCAACAGATGGGATCTTCGCTGCCAAAGCTTCGGAATGATCTGAGGATTAGCCGGCACGTGACGGCCGCGGGCACCTCTTTTGTCGTCAAAGAGCCTGCTTCAGGCAATTTCTTCCGGCTCGGCGAGGCTGAATATTTCATCGCGCAACATTTCGACGGCAAAACACCGCTGGAAACAGTGCGCCAGCGAGTGGAAGAAAAATTCGACGCTTCCCTTTCCAGTGAAACGTTACGGGCCTTTATCAATGAGCTGGACAAAAGGCACTTCTTCGAGGACGAGCGCGGTAATAAGTCGAAAAAGCCTCGACGGAGGATCAGCGGCAATCTGCTCTTTCTGCGATTCAGAGCCTTCGATCCGACCCGACTGTTTGATCGTCTCGAGCCGCGCATACGCTTCTTCTTCACGCCTCATTTCGTCATTCTTTCAGCCGTTTTCATTCTCTTCTCTGTCGGCGTCACGATTGCGCACTGGGATGAGTTCGTTACCGATGTCTCGCGGCTATACCGGATAACAGCCGTTCCCATGTTCATGATGGTTGTCTTCGTTGTCGTTATTGCCCACGAATGTGCCCACGGTCTGACCTGCAGATACTTCAAAGGCGAGGTTCATGAAATCGGTTTCCTGCTGATTTACTTTCAGCCTGCAATGTACTGCAACGTCAGCGACGCCTGGCTGTTTCCCGAGAAATCCAAAAGAATGTGGGTCGGCGCTGCTGGACCTTATTTTGAATTATTTCTTTGGGCGCTGGCGGTGATGGCGTGGCGCATTACGGAATCGGATACATCCATCAATGATGCAGCTCTGATTGTTGTGGCGACGTCCAGCGTGAAGACTTTCCTAAATCTGAATCCCCTCCTGAAATGGGATGGTTACTATCTGCTCAGCGATTGGTTGGAAGTCCCTAACCTAAGAAGGCGGTCATTCAAGTACGTCGGTGATTTGCTCAGGAGGTTGGCGGGACTGCCCTCTCGAATTGCAGATGCAATCCCTCGACGCGAACGCTGGATTTATATGATCTACGGTGTCGTGGCGACCTTTGGCTCTTTTTCCATTCTGTTTTACGTCCTGGTGACCGCTGGAGGCCGACTCGTTGAAGGCCGGCAGCCGACGGTGGTCATGCTCTCGATGAGCCTGCTGTTCCTGAAGTTCAGGCGCCGCTTTCGCCGCCTGTTTGGAAAACGATCCGATTCAGCAGATGACCTGGATGATGACTTCGACGACGAGAGCTCCGATGCCGGCTTCCGGGCAGACCACGTCGAGAACAGCTTCAGGGCTGAGACAGACAAAGGCGAACCTTCACGGTCTGATCCAACTCCGGTGAAGTCATCACGCCGCAACAAAGGTCGCAAACTGCGACCGCGCGCAATTTGGTCGATTATCGGCGTCGTCTCAGTTGCCGTTTTTCTGTTTGGCCATTCGGAGCTGCGGGTCAGTGGCCCTTTTAACATCCTGCCTGAAGAAAATGATGACGTCCGCGCCCCTGTGGAAGCCGTCGTCGACACCATTTATGTGGATGAAGGAGACGAAGTCCGAAAAGGAGATTTGATTGCCCAGCTTTCGGAAGTGGACCTCCGCGCCGAACTTCGCAAGACCGAAGCGGATCTGGCCGCCAAGCAAGCGCGTCTGAACATGCTCATTGTAGGAACGCGGCCCGAAGAAATCGAGTTGGCCCGAAAAGCGGTCGAGACAAGTGCGACGAAAGCTCAGCAAGCCCTGGACCTATATAACCAGGCCAAACGCTCGCGAGAGGAACGGCTGGCACTCGCTGAGACGACAATCAAGAAAGGCGAGGAGCGGCTTCTATACGGCCAAAAGAGTTTGCAGATGCAGGAGGAGTTGATCAAGGAAGGTTTGGGCTCCATTCATCAGGTCGATGAAGCCGCCGAACAGGTGGCCGTCCGCCGGAGGGAACTCGAGGAGGCGCGTGCCCTAAGACAAGTCATTCTTGCCGAAGATTTGGCCGAAATTCGAAAAGATGTAGCCATTACCGAGAAAGAAGCTAAAGAAGCCGAAGCAAAACTTCAGATCCTCATGGCCGGAGCCCGGAAAGAAGAGATCGAAGCACTGCAGGCAGAGCTCACAAGTTCCGAAACACAACGCGCGTTTCTTCAGCAGCAACTCGAGGGTACACGCGTCCTTAGCCCGGCGACAGGAATTGTCGCGACGCCATCGCGGCTCCTTAAAGAGTTGAATCGGCAGCTCGTCAAAAAAGGAGACTTGATCGCGAAGGTTTATGCCCTCAACAAAGTCTCAGCACAGATCCTGATTTCAGAAAAAGAAATCGCCGGTATTGCCGTCGGTCAAAAGGTGGAGCTCCGAGCCCGAGCCTACCCTAGCGAGACGTTTGAGGGAATTGTTACTTCGATTGCGACCAGCGCACAGGGTACTTCCGGCAGCGAAGAAGCGCCGGCGACTACATCAGCTACCAGTGCCACTGGAAGCAAAACAATTGTTGTCACCACCGAAATCGAAAATCAGTCGTTACTTCTCAAGCCGGGAATGACAGGACAAGCCAAAATATTCTGCGGCAGACGGTCCGTGCGTGACCTGGCAACGCGACGCGCGGCCCAAACCCTGAAGGTCGATTTCTGGTCGTGGTGGTAAAGGAGAGCAAATATGGTCACATCGGAAGTCGATCTGAAACCGGAATCAAAAATTGAACAAGCGGAATTCGCTGCTCCCGCGGAATCCACAAGCGCCTGCCAAGCTGATGCGGATATCCCCTACGAGAAACTGTACCTGACTGGGCGGCCGACGCTGAAGGAATTCCTCCGGTTCGTGCGAAAGAACGCTTTGAACCCGCCTAACGAGGGTATTCTCACCGATGAGTGGGAAAATGCCAAAACGGTGGCTCGATCGCTCGAAACGTTGGAGGCGGACGCCGTGGACAATCCCCCTATCCACAAGCTCGGACCGCAACACGAACCGCTCCTGATCGAATTTTTAAAGGATCCCGTGGTCCAGCACAGTTTCAATACCGTTCCAACTGAAGTCGCCATCGTCGAACTGGATCGCATGATCGTTTATCAAAAACATATCGATCTGACGTTCGCGCGTCAGCTTGAAAGAAAATTGGGTCCCTCGCCGACGGAAGAGCAAATCTTCCGCACCTGTCTGCCGTACGATCATCCGCATCCACCGGTGAAGTGGTCGCGAATGCGGCGGAACAGCTATGTTTTCATGTCGCCGTCCAATGATCTACGTTTCCTAGGTGCCAGGCCGTTGAACCCCGCCGACATAGTAACCTCCTCTCCAAACCTCGTAGGCATGGTTGGGCTTGCGGTCGGTTTTGGCTCGAATTTTATGAACGCGATCTATGCCGAAAACCGACTCATTCTCAACAATGGAAGCCATCGGGCATACACACTCCGCAAGATGGGAATCACGCATGTACCTTGCATTATTCAACATCTCGGCTCATGGGATCAGCTCGACGTCATCGCGTCTACCGAGGTGGCTGAAAGTCCGGATTTCTTCCTGAAGAACGCCAGGCCGTCAATGTTGAAAGATTATTTCGATCCGAGACTCCACAAGGTGATTCCTGTCCATAAACGATTGCAGCAGATTACCGTGCGATTTGAAGTGGAAGAAAGCTCGGTGCCAGCGTTCTAAGGGTGGTGCGCCTCATGCCGCATGAAAGCGAGCGCAGACTTCGGATGTCCTTGTTTACCGTCCCTGATGTGTCGATCGGACGTGCTCCACTCACGCCTCAAAACAGCCAATTTGACCAGAGGCGGTTGGATTATCTGGAAGGGATGACCCGCTATCTGAACAATCTCTTTCAGGATTTAGAGAAACGTTACTCTCAAGAGGAAGCCCTTTCGCGTCTTCAAAAATCGATCGCACAGCTCCCTTATTCGGAATTGGTGGAAATCGATGTCAAGAGAAGACCTGCGGTGAAGGCGCTTGCCAGCGCACGCGACAGAATCGCATTTAATCAGGAGCGCCTGAAAATCTCTTTTCTGGACGGCCTTGGGCGTCGCGCGGAGAGTCCAACAATCACAGCCGGCACCTCCTCGCCTGATGTATGCCACATCATCTCGAAGCTGTCACAGGGCATTTCGGAAGACTCGCTCTCGCAGATTCTCAAAAAGTCTTCCGTCGGCCTCACGGCTGTGATCGACGGTCTGCGTCAGCTTCAATTCATAGAAGAGACCGACATCGCGCAGCCCGTCGTGCCCAAGGACTTATTAACCGGCAAAGACGATCGTCTCACCTGGCTCGGGCACGCCTGCGTCTTGTTCCAGACTTCCTCGACATCGATCTGCGTCGATCCATTTCTTCGACCACACATACGATGGACCGAAAGAGACCTGCAGTCTTCCTTTTCAGACTCCTATGCGGACCGCCTGTTCTTCGAACCCTATGGCCCACAAGTACCTCAGTTGTCACCCGCCGAGTTGCCACACCTCGATGCCGTGTTTGTTACGCACCAGGATATCGATCATTTTAATCTGGGAGTTCTGATGATGCTGCCGGAGGACGTCCCCATTATTGTCCCTGGCTATCGCGGTCATCATATGTGGGAGGTCAATCTGCGAGCTGTAATCCACAAGGTCCTTGGCAAGCGCCGCAACGTGATTTGTCTCAAACATGGAGAGACGATCACGATCGGGGACGTTCATGCGACGGCGTTTCCATTCTTCTCCGAGATGCCCTCTTCGCTCAAAACATCTTGGAATTGCTACATATTCGAAACCAAAAGATCCGCCATCGCCTGTGCTGCCGATTCCGCCATCACGGACAGTTCTGTCGACTTCCTCGCAAACCGGTTGACCGGCGAACGGAAACCGTTCGTCTTGTGTGCTCGATTAATCCACTCGGGACAAAAACCCGCAGGCTATCGGGATGAAATCGACAGTGTATTCAACTTCACCCGGCTGTGGCCGTGGTACACGCCGATCTGGGATCTTTTTCAACCTGTAGAGGAGCTGGGTATTAGCGAGAACCGTTTTCGGACTCTGTGCCGGCGGACGAATTTGCGCTTCTACATGCCGTACGCTATGGGTACAGCTCCGTGGTACCGCATCAGCGATGTAAACGATCCATTACACGTACCTATGGCGAACCTCTCGTTGCGTGATTTGCAATCGCTGTCCCTCAAACTGGAGGAGCTTTCTGAAGGCTCCGTACTATTTCCCGGCAAATTCGCAAAACCTGTGCCTCTCGCGTCCGCCTGAACAATCAAAGTGTTAGCCTGTCTGAGTGAAGAAAGAGGACGCAGCCGAGACTCTGTCGATGAACGGGCGCGAAGTACGTGTGACCCACGCCGGCAAGCTTTATTTCTCCAGGCAAACGAAGCTCTCGAAACTCGATCTCGTCCGCTATTACATGGCTGTCGCTCCGGGCGCCCTGGCTGGAATTCGCGATCGGCCGCTGGTTCTGAAACGGTTCGTCAATGGTGCGGAAGGCGAGGCGTTTTATCAGAAACGCGCGCCGGCACGGCGGCCCGAATGGCTGCGAACGGTCACGCTGTCATTTCCTTCTGGGCGCAAAGCGGAGGAGATCGTTGTGGATGATGCAGCAGGCCTCGTGTGGATCGTGAATCTGGGCTCGATCGAGCTGCATCCGCACGCGGTGCGCACTGCCGATCTTGAGCATCCTGACGAGTTGCGCGTCGATCTGGATCCGGGTCCGGGGGTCGGCTGGGACGACGTACGCCGTGTCGCTCTTGAAGTGAAATCGTTTCTCGATGAGATGGGACTGAGAAGCTGGCCGAAGACGAGCGGTTCGCGTGGAATGCACGTGAATGCGCGGATTGAACCGCGCTGGACGTTTGTCGAAGTGCGGCGCGCTGCACTTGCGCTTTCGCGTGCAATCGAGAGGCGGGTACCCTCCCTCGCCACCTCGAAATGGTGGAAGGAGGAGCGGCACGGCGTGTTTCTCGACTACAACCAAAACGCGAAGGACCGTACGACGTGCTCCGCGTATTCCGTGCGGCCGCTGCCGGATGCGCGCGTATCGGCGCCGCTTCGCTGGGACGAAGTTCCCGACTGCGATCCGGCCGCCTTCACCGTGCTCACGGTTCCGAAGCGTTTCGCGAAATTGGGCGACCCGCACGCGGATATGGATGCTCAGCCAGGCTCCCTCGAAAAGCTGCTCGAGGTTGCGGCCGAAGACGAAGCGGCTGGTCTCGGCGATGCGCCATGGCCTCCCCACTTTCGCAAGATGGAAGGCGAATCACCGCGCGTAGCCCCATCGCGTGCGGCGAAGAAGCCGCGAAAGAAGATGCCGCTTCTGGTGATCGCCAACTCTCCCTCTAAAGAAGCTGCTCTTGCCGGGCTGGACCGGTGGAAGAAGAAGCACTCGGAAGTGGCCAAGCTTCTTGCCGTGGACGATGTGCTGATCGACTCGATGCGAGGCCGGTCATCCACATGGACTCGTATCCGCTTGAACCTGCGTCACGTGCCGGAGGCTTTGCGCCCACCGCAGGAAACTCCGGATCCCGATGACGATCCCACCCGTGAATGGCGTAGTCGGAGAATGAGCACGTAATCCGTTTTACCGGCCACTCGCAAAAATTACCGCCAGCTCCAGCGGAGGAACCACCTCGAGTTGGTCATACGTGCAGTCGCTCGGCTTCTTGTCCGGACGCCAACGGCGAAACTGCGCCAGGTGGCGAAATCGACGGCCCTGCATGTGTTCGTAAGCAACTTCGACAACCAGCTCGGGCCGCAGCGGCTCCCAGGAAAGATCCTTGCCCTGGCTCCAGCGGCTCTGGCCCCCGGGCATGCGATGCCCGGCTTCGGCGTCCGCCGGTTCGAGCTCGGCCCATCGTTTCCAGGGATGATCGGCGAGGGCATCCCGCCGATACCGCGCGAGGTATTCGACGAGGTCACGGCGCACGCTGTCCTTAAAGCTCCCACAGACACCCACATGCTGCAGCGCGCCGGCATCGTCGTAAAGACCGAGCAGCAGCGAGCCGACAGCCACGCGCCCACCGTTCTTGTGCCATCGAAAACCGCCAACCACACAGTCGCAATCGCGCTCGTGCTTTACTTTGAGCATGACCCGCTTGTTGGATTCATAGGTTCCCGAAATCGCCTTGGCCACGACACCGTCGAGACCGGCGCCCTCAAAGCGGCGAAACCAATCCGCCGCGACGTTGATTTCAGGCGTTGCAGGCGTCAAGCGGATCGGCGGAGCTGCGGTTGAAAGCAGCGATTCCAGCTTCAGACGGCGCTCCTGAAAGGCCATGCTGCGCAGATCCTGGTCGCCCTCCGAGAGCAGATCGAACAAAACGATCGATGCCGGAGTTTCCTGCGAAAGCAGCTTCACCCGCGAGGCGGCCGGATGAATGCGAAGCTGCAATGCTTCGAAATCCAGCACGCCATTTCTGGCGATGACGATTTCGCCGTCGGCAACTACGCGAGCCGGCAATTCTGATCGAAGCGGCTCCAGCAGTTCCGGGAAGTAGCGGTTCAGCGATTTTTCGTCGCGGCTCTGAATCAGGATCTCATCGCGGTCCTGAAAAACCAGCGCGCGGAACCCATCCCATTTCGGCTCGAAGATCCAATTTCCAGCAGCGGGTAATTCTCCGACCCGTTTAGCAAGCATCGGCAGAATCGGCGGGTTTACGGGAAGATTCACCCATCAATCTTATACTTGATCGAATGGATGTTTACTTGATCGACGGCACATACGAACTGTTCCGCCATTTCTTTGCTGTGCCATCGGTCAAAGATCCAAACGGCCGGGAGATCGGGGCGGCTCGCGCTGTTGTGAATTCCGTCAGGCGAATGATCGATGAAGGCGCGACGTATATCGGCGTCGCTACCGATCGCGTAATCGAATCATTCCGAAACGACCTATATGCGGGATACAAGACCGGCGAAGGAATTCCACCGGAACTCTATTCGCAGTTTCCGATTCTTGAGAGTGAGCTCGAGGCCATGGGAATCGTGGTCTGGCCGATGGTGGAGTTCGAAGCCGATGATGCTCTGGCATCGGCGGCTGTTAAGGCCGCACAAGACTCGAAGGTGAATCGTGTTGTGATCTGCACGCCCGACAAAGATTTGAGCCAATGTGTCTCGGGAACCCGCATCGTTCAACTCCTTCGCCGAACGCGGGTCATCATTGACGAGGCCGCGGTAGTCGCAAAATTCGGCGTCGGGCCCAAATCCATTCCCGACTATCTCGCTCTGGTCGGTGATAGCGCGGACGGCTTTCCCGGCATGCCGGGGTGGGGCAAGAAAGCGGCGGCCTCGATCTTGTCCGCATATCCGCACCTCGAAGACATACCCAAGGATTGGAAAGAGTGGCGTCCTTCCATCCGCAACGCTTCCTTGTTAGCGAGAGTGCTCTTCGAGGGCTGGGATCAGGCACTCCTGTTTCGGACACTCGCAACGTTGCGAACAGATGTTCCGGTATTCAACACCATCGATGATCTGCGCTGGACCCAGCGCTGATCAACCGATTTTTAGAAACTGCAGGCCTGAATCCTGCCAACGGGGGATCGAGTATTCCAGGGCCTGGAGCATATGCGATCGGTCGGCATTGGCCGCGTGATGATCGCCGTCGTGGAGAAGAACAATGTCGCCGTTTCTGGCTTTGCGCAGCCGGCGGCTCACGCGTGCTGCGGGCTGCGGCTTCCAGTCCCGCCCGGAAACGGACCACATGACGATTTTAGAAAGTCCCATCTCACGAACCGCTGAATGAAATTGCGGACCTCGAAAGCCGAATGGTGGCCGGACTATGGTGGTACCTTGGCCCGTGGCTGTGAATACAGCATCTTCACATCGGCTCAGTTCGTCCCTGATCTGCCGGCGTGTCAGGAAAAGCAGGCTGGGATGTCCGTACGTATGATTCCCAATCGCGTGGTTGGCTGCGCGAATCTCTTTAGCGAGTTGGGGATACTCTTTAACGTACTTACCAAGAACGAAGAATGTCGCGGGTACCCGATATTTTTCCAAAAGCGCGAGCAACTTTGACGTGACCCGAGGATTCGGTCCATCATCGAACGTAAGCGCGCAGGCATTGCCGGCGCTTGAAACCGTCGTCCCGAACAACTGCGATCGCGGGTGAAACGCGCCCCACGCCGGAACTCCTAGCGCAGCCACCGTTGGAACGATAATCTCCAATGGATTCATCGCCAAGCATTCTAAGTGCGGACAGACCATCGTGCTAGCCCATTTGGGGCATGTGTCTTATGTTTGACTCATTCAAGGAATTTCCTGATAAATCCGGCTCAGCCAGAGTTCTCAAAGATTCACATCGGCCCACCATCAGCACTGGACCTCGACCGACGTTTGTTTTCTCGCTGAGTCCCGGGGGAAGGTCTACAAAAGGCACAAAACCAGCCCAAAAAGCACAAAGAACTCTTTTTTGTCCTTTTTTTTGGTCTTCATTGTGCTTTTTGTGTTCGTTCCGCTTTTGTTGGCGCAAAGCCGCTCGAATGGATTGATTGCGTGCATTCTAGGTGCGCACAAACCACCGTGCCAGTCCGTTTGGGTAAATGTCGGTACGAACCAGCGTGGCGGGCGATCCTTCCCTCGACAGAATCGCTTCCGCCGCCTGATATCCGCTGCGGACAGCGCTTTCCATTGTTGCGGGCCAGCCTGTATTCGTCCAATCGCCGGCAAGAAACAAATTCGGGACTGCCGTTGTTTGCGAGGGCCGCCAGCGATCGCAACCCGGCGCCGGTGAAAACGTAGCGGCATTCTCACGAATCACGACCGCACGCAGCAAGGAGGCTTCTTTTGCCCCCGGTAACAGATCATTCAACTCATAGCGACAAATGTCGACAATCTCTTGCTGCGATCGGTTCGCGAGTTCGCGCGACGCGCTGATCACGATTTGGACGTATCGATTCGTTCTATTGAAGATCCACTGAATCGTGTGATCGATCGACGTCAAAAACGGCTCTGCCATCACCGGGCGGTCAAACCACATGTGGACACCCGTAATTGGCGACACCGAAAAATTCGCGAGGTTTGCGAACATCTCAGTCCGTCGGATCTCGTCTGGGACAAGCTTCGCTAAACGATCAAACGGCACAGCCAGAACGTAGTAGTTCCCACGAACTTCACCGCCTCCGTCCAAGCGAACGGCGTCCGCTTTGCCATTCGACAGACAAATCTCGCTTACCAAACAGCGCGTGCGCACTTCTCCGCCGTGTTTCTGAATGGGCTCGCAGCAGGAGGCATACAAATCGGCCAGTGGAACGGCGGGAACACCCATTCCGAAGCCGGCCGAATTGGAAAGGAACGCTTTCCAAAACACCAGAATGCCGTAACGCGCATCGGTGCGGTCGAGTTCCTCATTCAGCGCGCTGACGAGAACAACGCGCCAGAAATGATCGATCGCTCGAGGAGTTTGCCTTGCCTCACGCAGCCATTCGAGCATCGTCGTACCGTCTCTGATTGTGGGGCTTCCGCCACTCGCGAGTATGCGAAACATGGCGCGCGCGATCGAAAATTTGTCCCGGACTGTCAGAAGCGGTAAAGCCGCGAACGATGGAGCCAGATGCAGGGGCGCCGGCAGCTTCGAGGGTCGGATCCGGCCGCGCCGCCCCTTTGAATCCGAAAAGATCAGTTCGTTGTAATAGTGAATCTTGTCGGCGACGCCGGCTCGTCGAAAGAAATCTTCTAAATTGGTGCAGCACCGTAGTGTCACGTGCTGGCAATTGTCGATGGATTCTCCGGATGGAAGGCGGTAGGACGTCGCGCGCCCGCCAAGCCGTGGATTCTTCTCCAGCAGAGATACGCGCATCCCGTGTTCGGCGAGCGCGAGCGAGGCGGCGAGTCCCGCAAGACCGCCGCCGACGACAACTACGTGTGGCGGAGGCATAGTTCCGGTTTCCAAAGACCAGTGCCCGCGCGCAGCATGATCCAGGCTTTTTCCACGGGGGAGAGACCGGGATGCCGCTTGGCGAGAACGTCGTACCGGATCGCCTCGATCTTTTCCAGGATACCGCTGTAAATCCGCATCAAAGTCCACAACGCAGCCTGGCTGTCGGTGTTGACAAGATTCAGCAGGGGCGCACCCTCCGCATAATATTGCCAGGCTCGGCTCGTTTCGAACCGCATGAGTTCAGTAAATGCAGGACTCGCGGCGTCACTCCCAAAATCCTCTGCCGTGCAACTGAACCGCGCGAGATCCTCTTCCGGAAGATAGACGCGTCCCATCGAATAATCTTCCGGAACATCCCGAAGGATGTTTGTGAGTTGAAATGCGATGCCCAACTTTGGTGCGAACTCCAGGGCGGTTGAATCTTCAAAGCCGAAAACGTGCACACAACAAAGACCAACTGTGCCCGCGACGCAATAACAGTAGCGCTCGAGAAGTTTGAACGTGGGGTAGACTTTGACGGTAAGGTCCATCTCCGCGCCATCCATCAAATCATGAAAATAGGCAGCGGGAATTTTGAACTGCTTGACCGCGTGATGAAACGCAGGCAAGATGCGGCTGCCGTCATACTCGCCCTCGAGAGCCCGATCCAGCGCTACACGCCACGCTTTCAACCCTTCACTCTTGTCCTCGGTTGCCTTGTCGGAATCGGAAATGTCGTCGGCGTGACGCATGAAAGCATAGAGGGCGCAGAGCGCATCACGTTTCGCAGCAGGCAGCAGGGCGAACCCATAATAAAAATTGCGGGCGGCCGCGCGAGCCAGGCGGCGGCAATGTTCGTACGACGCCGCCAGGTCTTTAACGTCGAGCATAAGTAAGCGCGTGTTCTCCAAGCGCACGGCCGATCAATTTAAGTTTTGTCGCGCCGGTGAGCGTAGGTCTATGTTCGAGAGTGTTGTAACCGATGGATTCGATCGCGTCAAGCACGGCCAATCCGCCCCGGCTGAACAATTCGATGTCGACCCGCAGATTCGGCGCGACCGATCGAGCGAGGGGGAGACCTCTTTCAAACAATTCGCGCGTTCGCTGAACGAGGATCCGCATTAGACCGGCAAACCGCCCATCGAAGCGCCGCCCGAAGAGGTCCGGTTCCGTCATGCCCTGCGCCGTGATCAAATCCGCGGGAATATAGATGCGATCCTTACCGAGGTCGCGCGAAACGTCTTGCCAAAAATTCGCGAGTTGAAGGGCCGTACATGTGAAATCCGATAGATTCTGTCGCTCACGATCTCTATACCTACAGAGATAAAGAACCAGACGGCCCACTGGGTTTGCGGAATACCGGCAATAGTCCATAATGGTATCCCAGTTTGCATAGCGCCGGACGTTCTGGTCTTGCCGAAACGCAGTCAGGAGATCTGAAAACGGCTCGATCGGAATTTCAAACTGCTCGATCGTTCCGTGAAGCGCGATGAACACGGGATGCGCAGCCGCGCCGGAATAACATCTGTCGAGTTCGGTACCCCACCAGTTCAACAACTCCATGGCGGCAGACCGATCTGGAATTTCATCGGCCAAATCGTCGGCCCACCGGCAGTAGGCGTAGATGTTGTAAAAGTGCTGCCGTAAGTGACGCGGTAGAAACACCGACCCTACGATGAAGTTTTCGTAATGGTGGGTTGCAAGCCAGCGCGTGTACTGCTCCGCTTGCTTGACGGAACTGCCGGAAGGCGGCAATTCTCGAGCAATTTCCAGGTCTAACGGCAACTGCATGCTAAGGCATCACGGCTACTTTGAGCTGACCGTTCCGGTTTTTCATGTGCTGGAACAAATCGGGCAGCTCGGTTAGACGGATCTCGCCGGTTACGAAATCGCGGGCGCAAACTTCGCCGCGCGAGATGGCGTCCAGAGCTTCGCGGATAAACCGGGGTGTGTGATGGAAGCTCGACTTGATAGTGATTTCCGAATAATGAAGTGCCGATGACTCGAATTCCACTTTCGTTCCCCGCGGGCATCCACCGAAAAGATTGACAGTCCCTCCGCAACGCACCATTTGGATGGCCCATTGCCAGGTGGTCGGAGTGCCTACGGCTTCAATAACCGCGTCGGCGCCGAGTCGCCGATGCGTCAGTTGTCGGACGGCAGCAATAGCGTTTTCCGTCTTCGAGCAGTCGATTGCTGCAGCAGCGCCAACCTGCTCGGCAGCTTTCATTTGGCTGCTGCGCTTACCAACAGCGATGACACGAATCCCGCGGCCGGACAGAATCCGCATGAATTTTAGTCCAATCGGTCCGCAGCCGATGACCACTACAGTGTCGCCGGCCTGCACGCCTGTTTCTTCAATACCTCGCAAAACGCAGGCGAGCGGCTCGACCAGGGCAGCGTCTACGAAAGAGAGATGCCGCGGGATCTCCATGACATTCTCACGCAGGATGCGCCCCGGAATAAGGTTGTACTCGGCGTAAGCACCATTGTTGAAGACAAGGTCCTCGCACAGATTTGCCCGGTCCTTTAGGCAGAAAAAGCATTCGTTACACGGAGCGGAATTCGCGGCCACAACACGCATACCCGGCTGAAAACGGTGACGGACGGCCTCACCCGCTTCTTCGACAACACCGGCAAGCTCATGCCCGAATAAGGCCGGCGGCGTAATCATCCGGGCGTGGTAGCCTTGCTTCCATACCTTGAAATCCGTACCGCAGGTGAGCGCTACTTTGACGCGGACCAGAATATCCTCGGCACCAACGGCGGGAATAGCTACTTTTTCGATTTTTAGATCTTCGCGGCCGTACAATACGGCCGCCATCATGTGTCCGTTGCGCTCTCGATTCACGGCAAGATCACCAACTTGAGCGAATCCTCCGCAGGATGAGAAGCCAGCCGGAAAGCATCGCCGATAGCTTCGAGTGAAAAACGATGGGAAATCAATTCCCGGAATAAACCCCGATTTCTAAATACCAATTCAGCCGATCGCTCCTGCCAATCGATGGACGCACTATAGCTGCCTAAAATTTCCTTTTCTTCGATGCCGACAGCCGCTGCCGGAAACTCAATTTGCATGAGCGGATCGTTTTGAGCGAACAACAGTACCCGGCCTCCCGGCCGCGCAACGTTGAGCGCAAGTGGCACGGTTTTCGGATCCGCCGCAGCAATCAATACAGCATCCGCACCAATCCCACCGCGATAGCCCCGCGTCTCGGCGGCAACGTCAGCAGATTTAGGATCAAAACACATTACCGATCCAAAACGCACGCTCATTTGTTGGCGGAACGGAATCGGATCGCTGGCCAACACGGTCGCGCCGGTCTGGCGGGCGAGGAACGTCAACAACAATCCTATGGGACCCTGCCCGATCACGAATACGAGTTCATCACCGACGATGCGAGCTTTGTCGATCGCTTTCAAGCACGTGTTCACGGGCTCAATAAAGGTTGCTTCCTCAAACGAGACTTCCTCCGGAATCTGGACTATGCCGCGCTCTGCAATCCAGGGCATGACACGTACGTACTGCGCGAAGCCGCCGCCGTTCGGATCGAATCCTGCGGTGAGGCCAACCTTTTTATACTGGGCGCATTGTGAATAGAGCTGACGATCACAATAGAAACAGCTCCCGCACGGTATATGATGAAAACTGCTGACGCGATCTCCCACCTTCCACCGGCGAACGCCGGACCCAACACTTACAATCGTTCCAGCGATTTCATGACCGAGGATTTGCGGCGGACGAACGAGCGCGTGCTGGACTTTTTTCACATCCGTTCCGCAAATGCCGCAAGCCGCCACACGCATGAGCACTTCGCCTTCGGAAATTTTTGGTACCGGAACGTTTTCCGGCTGTACCCGCCCCAAACCGCGATAAACACCGGCGCGCATGGTTTGATGGAGAGAACCGTCGACCACAGAGTTGCGATCAATTTCGGTATAACTCATCGGACCTCCACGCGCTCGGCATTCAACCGCAAGTCTGCTTGAGCGATGAGACATTTCAGGTACCTGTCTAGAAACTGCGCCAGGCTCCGCGCCGCTTTCGAAGTTTGAAATCCGAACCGCACGAGTCGGGGAAGATGAATCGGCGCCGACACGACTTGGGAAAGAGCGGGAAGCCAGTCAAATCGTCCGTCTTCCTTGATGGCTTGATTGAAGTCGAGCGGCAAATCCTGGTCTACACCATCGCAAATGGCGCGAACGGCAACTGCCCGCACGCCATACCGTCGGGCTTCAGCTATCAGATGAAAGCTCTCCATTTCGACGGCATCCGCGATGGCGCCGAGTCGCAATTTGTCCGAAGCCGAAGTGACAACAGCGTCAGCCGTTAGAAAGGAGTCGACCCTTGTGGCTCCGCACTGCAAGGCAAGTTCCAGGAGAGAATCGTCGCTCGTCATCACTCCATCTGGATTGTCGCGTTTAATCGTCGTCGCCACCACCACGGTTCCGACAGCGTGATTTCTTTTCAAACTTCCCGCCAAACCCGATACCACACACATGTCAGGCCGTTGTTCGAGCAATTTACGGAGGCTCGCAGTGCCGCGCGTTCCAATCCCACCGATCAGAACGTAAACCTCAGCTCCGCCGATTTTCGTCACATAAATCGGACGACTGCTTTCGCCAACGCGCTCGAAACTCTCTAAGCGCCGCCACGGTGCGAACTCCGCCCGAACGGCAAAAGACACGATTATCGTCATTCCCCTCCTCTCTGAGGAGGAGTGCCGCGAAGGTCAGTTCGGCCGAAACATTGCGCCGGTCTGTCTTTGATGCTTCGCCCTGTCGGGCTCGCGCTTCGCGCCACCCTGTCTTCGCCGCCAGCCTCTCGGCTGTCAGGCGCATCCTCCCCTCCTCTGCGAGGAGGGGAATAATTCGTTACGTACCCGTTACTGATATACCAATGAACCGCGCGTTCGATGGCCGCCTCCACGCCGGTAGGTCTGAAACCCAACTCGCGCACCGCTCGTGACGCATCCACGAACATTTTGTGCTTTGCCATCCGGACACCTTCCAGAGGAATCCGCGGTTCACGGCCCGTGATCGAGCAGAAGAAATGTTCCGTGTACCCTGCTGCGAGAGCTACAGCATAAGGCAGCCGCATCCGCGGAGCTGCGCGGCCGGCCTTTCGAGCCACCAGGACGAGGAAGTCTTTGAGAGTCATGTTGCGCTCGCCAAGAATGTAGCGTTCGCCGATCCGCCCGTGTTTTGCCGCGAGCCAATGGCCTCCAGCAACATCATCGACGGCGACAAGGTTGAATCCGGTGTCGACGTACGCGGGCATCCGGCCGTTCAGAAAATCGACAATGATGCGGCCGGTTGGGGTCGGTTTCCAGTCACCGGCTCCCACCGGCGTCGTCGGATTTACGACGACCGCCGGAAAACCCTTTGCGACCGCCCCCATCACTTCCTCTTCCGCCATGAATTTGGAACGCTTGTAGTGACCGATCATTTGATCCAAGCGGGCGGCGGTTCTCTCGTCCGGCAACCGCTCGCCGGCGGGAACAACAATGGTTGCGACGCTCGACGTGTACACGAATCGCTCGACTCCAGCTTCCCGGCAGGCATCAATCAGGTTACGCGTTCCCACGACATTGTTTTCATAGATCTCATCCGGATTTTTCGCCCACAGGCGGTAATCCGCGGCAACGTGGAAAACCTGGCGCACACCAGCAAGAGCTTTCGCCAGTGACGACTTGTCCCGCAGATCACCGAAAACGCGGTCGACATTCAGACCCTCGATCGCTCGCAGCTGACTTGCCGGACGCACCAACACGCGAACGCGGTCGACTCGTTCAGCAAGTAGCCGCGTGACGTGCCGGCCGACAAAGCCGGTCGCTCCAGTAATGAGCGTTGTTATGGATTCGAGAGCTGCCATTTGAGCAATTTCCAGCTATCTCCAAATTTTCGATTGGCTCCCAAAACAGCGGACGGCTCATAGCCCGCATGCACCATGCAATCCTGGCAGCGCGGATCGCGGCCATAGCCGTATTTTTCCCAAGGAGTTTTTTCGATCAAATCCTTGAAGGTCGCGTGATGCGCGTCGGTCATGAGATAGCAGGGACCTTTCCACCCTCGAGGATTGAAGGTCGGATTTCCCCAGGCAGTGCACATCATGTCGCGCTCGCCTGAAAGGAATTCCAGATAGATAGGCGATGTCATCAGTTTGAACTCACTCAACAAGGTTCGAGCTTGCTGAAACTTTTGCCGTATCTCACTTCGTGGCATGAAGATTTCTTTCGTCTGTACCGCGACATAGGAATAAGCGGGCGAAATCATGAAACCGTCCACGCCAAGCGTTGTCAGGAATTCGAACAGCTCTCGAATTTCCCGGAGGTCGGTTTCCCGGAAAATCGTTGTATTGGTGCAAACGAGAAATCCGGCTTTTTTCGCGGCCTTGATCCCGTCGATGGCTTCTTTGAAGACGCCGTCACGCTCGACACAAAGGTCGTGAGTCTTTTCCAATCCGTCCAAATGCACATTGAAGAACAACCGCGATGTCGGCTGGAATTCGTGCAGCCGTTTCCGAATGAACATTCCGTTTGTGCACAAGTAAATGTGTTTCTTCCTGGCGATAATCTCGCGGACCAGGCGCCCCAGTTCCGGGTAAATAAACGGTTCTCCGCCGCAAATAGAGACGACGGGTGCGCCGCATTCGTGGAGGGCGTGGAGACATTGTTCAACAGTAAGTTTTTCGCGGATCGTGTCGGCGTACTCGCGAATGCGTCCGCAACCGGTGCACGTCAAGTTACAGGCGTGCAGAGGTTCAAGCATCATCACAAGTGGAAATTTCTCAGCGCGGCGAATGCGCTTGCCGGCGATGTATTTCGACATGCTGGCGGTCAGACTCAGCGGGAATCTCACTTCAGCCTCCGATATCGAGCCAGTGCGAATAATGGAAAGTAGTGCCGGTATAGGTGATATTTCAAATAAAACACTTTGGGAAAGCCCGTTCCCGTGAAGGGCTCCTCGTCCCAGGAACCCTCGAGGTTCTGATGTTCGAGAAGATATTGAACCGAGCGCTCGACAGCGGGGTCATCCGGGGGCAACATCGCTAGCAGTCCGAGCAAACCCCAAGCAGTTTGCGACGCGGTCGTTTGACCTTGCCCCATCAAATTTGGATCGTCATACGAGGCAATGGACTCTCCGAAACCGCCGTCGTGCTTCTGGACCGACCGTAGCCAGTTGACGGCGCGTTTCATCGCACTATCAGCCTGCGTATCGCGATTGGCACCAACGGCAGCCAACGCGCGCAGGACGCCGCAGGTGCCATAGATGTAGTTCACTCCCCAGCGTCCATACCACGAACCTGCTGGGTGCTGTTCCTTCAGGAGATACTCGACGGCCCGTCGAATGCGCGCCTCGGAAGCCGTCCAGCCAAATCGGCCAAGGCACTCGACAACACGAGCCGTCACGTCGGGTGATGAAGGATCCAGCATGGCGTTGTGATCGGCGAATGGGATGTGATTCAGGAATGCGCGATTGTTGTCGCGATCGAATGCTCCCCATCCGCCGTCCCTGTTCTGCATGCTCACCATCCAATCCATACCGACATTGATGGCTTCGGCAAGCCTGGCCTGATCCGGGTAGGAAATGTCCTGAAGCGCCATCAATACGAAGGCGGTGTCGTCCACATCCGGATAAAAATCATTCCGAAACTCAAAAGCCCAGCCTCCGCGCGAGGCGTCACGGTTTTTGATCTGCCAGTCGCCGCCACCGAGAATTTGATTTTCGAGAAGCCAACGGACGGTTTTTTGCAACGTGGGATCGGCGTGATCCGCATTCGCTTCCTTAAGCGCAAACAGCGCAATCGCGGTGTCCCACACGGGTGACAAGCAAGGCTGGAGCCTGATTGTCTCGGCGTCCTCGATCTCAAAGCGAGAGAATTCGTCAATTTGGCGCGCCGTCATCGGGTGGTTTGGCGAATATCCCAACGCGATTAAAGCAAAAATCGAGTTCATCATCGCGGGATAAATGGCGGCGAGACCTTCGGAGCGCTCGAAGTGATCCAACATCCAGCGGGTGGCCCGGGTTATGGCACGTTCGCGGCCGGGTTTCGGGGGCAGGCGGTCATAGATCTTCAACGCGCGATCGAGGAGCAGAAAAGCGGTTCGCCAATTGAGCCCCTCACCCCGACTTCTATTGAGGCTGCGCCCTGTCGGGCTTGCGCTCCACGTCCCAGGGGGAGAGGGTGAGAAGAGTTCGTCGATGCGCGCCTGCGGTGGGACGGGCCAGCGGGGTTTCAGACCGTAAAGAATGGTCAGGGGAATAACGATGGCTCGGGTCCACGATGACATCTCATAGATATTGACGGGAACCCATCGAGGCAAGAACATCAACTCCGGCGGTATTGCCGGAACCATTTCCCACCCGATCAGACCGGCCAAGGCAAGGTAGAACCGCGTAAAAGAATTCGTTCGCTCCAGACCACCGAGTTGCCGTACACGCTGACGCGCGCGAAGCATATGTTGCGAGTCCGGCGGGTCGCCTGCCAATTTGAGCGCCAGATAGGCTTTTACGGTTGCATTGATCTCCGACGGACCGCCGATGTAAATATTCCAGCCGCCGTCTTCGAGCTGCCGTCGCCGGATGTACTCCGCAAGTTTCACGACGCGTTTCCGGTCGAAACGGCCCAGGACGTGAAGATAAAAGATGTAATCGGACTCGAGCGTCGTGTCCGCCTCGAGTTCACCGAGCCAGTACCCGTCCTGATGCTGAATTGATTTCAAAGAGGAGACCGCGCGGTCAATGGCGGCATCGAGCCGGTCTCTTGCGGACAAACTGGCCGGCTGAGGCAAATTTGCAGGTGCTGTTCCCAGTGCTAGGCTATTCCCCATTGAAAATTACGAGACCACTCTATCGAATTTTTCTAATGGAGCCGGAAGAGGAAAATGGACATCTTCTTCAATGATTTCTAATTCCTCGACCCGGCTGAAGCCGAATCGGCCTAATCTGTTGACAACCTCCTGCACCAGGATTTCGGGCGTGGATGCCCCCGCTGTTACGCCTACCGACAAAGATCCATCCAACCACTCTTGGCGAATGTCATCCGCCGTTGATATAAGATACGCGGCCGCTCCAGCGCTGTGAGCCACTTCCACCAAACGATTCGAATTCGAGCTATTTGGGGAACCAACGACGAGAATAAGGTCCGCCTTGTAGGCTAGTATCTTGACTGCTGTCTGGCGGTTCTGCGTGGCGTAGCAGATGTCGGAACTGGATGGAGAAATGATTTTTGGAAACCGCTGTTTCAGCCGATCCACGATCGCCTGCGTGTCATCCAGACTCAAGGTCGTTTGAGTCGCGTAGATCACGCGATCGGCCTGAACACCCTCGAGGGCATCGACGTCGTTCACGCTGGATACCAGATGGATGGCATTGGGAGCCTCTCCGTATGTTCCAATGACTTCGTCGTGGTTGCGATGCCCGATTAAGATGATCGAATAGTTTTCCCGTGCATACCGGATGACCTCAATGTGAACCTTCGTGACGAGGGGACACGTCGCGTCGATCACGCGCAACTTCCGCGATTTCGCTTCATCCCAAACCTCAGGCGCTACTCCATGGGCGCTGAAGATCGTGATCGCGCCATCGGGAACCTCGCTCAGATTCTCAACGAACACGGCTCCTTGAGCCGCCAATTCATCTACGACAAACCGGTTATGAACGATCTCTTTACGCACGTACACAGGGCGCCCCAATTTTTCGAGCGCGAGTGCTACGATGTCGATAGCGCGAATAACACCGGCGCAGAATCCGCGCGGCTTGGGCAAAAAAACCGTCTTTCCTGCAACTCCCATTCGGGACATTCGACCTCTTCGTTTCACAAATTCCGGACCGTAAATCCTAACATGACCATAGTGGTTCCTTGACCTTTGTTTTGCGTGGTTTGAAAGGAGCAGGTCTCAGACGCGCCCCTAAGCAGGCGGCTCATGGAGAATGTTTCGCAGCTATACTCATGCTAATGGCAATTGATCTGATCGCGTTCGATGCAGACGACACACTATGGCACAACGAAACGATATTTGTGACAGCCCAACAGAAATTCAAGAAACTGCTCGCCAAATATCACACCGAAGAATGGATCGATCGTAAGCTCTACGAGACCGAAGCGCACAATCTCCAACATTTTGGATACGGCGTGAAGGGATTCACGCTTTCAATGATCGAGACGGCCATCGAATTATCCGAAGGCCGTATTAGCGGAGCGGAAATTCGGACCGTTATGGAACTGGGCAAGGAGATGCTGAAGGCTCCGGTCGCGCTTTTGGATGGCGTCGAAGCATGCATCGATCAATTGCTGAAATCCTACCGGTTGATGGTTATTACCAAAGGCGATCTATTCGATCAGGAAGCAAAATTCGCGAAGTCAGGCCTGGGCGAACGGTTTTGGCGCATCGAGGTGGTTTCGGATAAGAATAAAAACACCTACGAGAGGATCCTAAAGCGATATGAGCTGGATCCCCGGCGGTTTTTAATGGTCGGCGATTCGCTCAAATCCGACATTCTGCCTGTAGTCGCCTTAGGCGCCCACGCCGTCCACATCCCGTATCAAACCACATGGATTCACGAACGTGTTACGCCGAGCGAATTGGAAGAAAAGCAGTATTTTCGGCTCGAAGACATCAGGCTTCTGCCGGAATTTCTGATGCAAATTGAATAATCCCGTTTAAAGATAAGCGCGCTCCACTTGGCGGATCGCCCGATACCGCTCGAATGCGCGGCGCTCGTCTTCCAGACCCAGCATCGACCTGATCGAGCTACCGCGGAAGGTATGTGCAAAAATGCGGCGGATATTGCGCAGCATGAACAGTCGATCGTGCAGCAGCGCGAAAGGAAAGTGGCGTGCTTTCATCCAGCGCTCGGCCTTCCATCTCATGAACTCGACTTCCTCGGCCGACATGTGTTCTGTCCGCACAACGGCGGTCGTGCCGTCATATTCCTGAAGTGTCTCGTTGATGATCAGGCCCCGTTCGCGAAAGTCCTTTGTCATGGGGGTGCGTGGGTATGGGGTCGGATGCTGAATATAGGGCCAATCGATATAGTGCCGCGCAAATTCCAGATTAGCCTCGATCGACTCCCGCGTGTCGTCCGGGTTCCCTACGATCAAGCCGCCAACGACATACATTTTGTTCTTGTGGAGGTAATCGATGGCCTTTATCGTGGCGTTACTTTTACGTCCATCCTCACGCTTTGTGTTCTTCGAAGTAGCGCGCAGAAACGCCAAATCGTTTTCGAGAATATTTTCAATACCCAGGAAGATGTAGCGAAATCCGGCCCTGCGCATTATCGGAGCGAGGGTTTCGCCGTGATTCGCAATCGCCGACGTCATTGCTTGCACGATGTAATCTATCGAATTCAGCCCCGCATCGATGATTGCCTGGCATAGAGCCTCGAATCGCGAGACGTTCAGAGTGACGTTGTCATCGACAATAAAAATCGCGCGAGCGCCCTGCTCGCGGGCGTCGCGGATGTCCGCCAATACGCGGTCGAACGAGTACGTATGAAAATTTCGCCCACGCATTTCGATAATCGAGCAGAAGCTACAGTCAAATGTGCAGCCTCGCGAAGTTTCAACGACGTCCACCTGCTTTCCAAGCAGTGTGTAACCACACAGCACGCGCGCCTTCCGATTCGGCAATCGGATATCTCCACCTTCAAGACTGCTTACCTGCCGTTCCGGATTATGAAAAACTCTTCCGTCGCGGCGATACGACAACCCCGCGATGCCGTCGAACTCACCGTGATTTTCGATAGAGCGCAAGAGTTGACGGAAGGTTATTTCGCCTTCGCCACGCACAATGAAGTCCACGGATCTGTCGAAGGCGTTCATAAATGCTTCAGGCGCAAGGCTGGGATCGTAGCCGCCGGCAACGATCTGCGCAGCCGGATGCAATGTTCTGATCAGCGCGATGATCTTCTTCGCGGTCTGGCGTTGGAACGTCATCACCGATAAACCCACGACGTCGGGTTTCAGTTGATTGACGAGACGTTCGACTGTTTCTCGTACTTGCCGCTGCACAAGAATTAAATCGGCGATCGCCACCTCGTGATGCGCATCCACATTCCCTGCAAGCGAACTCAGGGCACCGTTGGGCATGCGGACGACAACTTCCGGCATGTGCTCGAAGGAATCCGGCATCGAAAGCAGGAGGATGTTCAATGTGTACCTCCGTTAGTTGATCGGCTCTACAGATTAGTGGGGACTGGCACCGAGCGCAAGAATCAAGAAAGACCGTGTGAATTCCGTTATACCGGGACTTTGAGATTCGTCGGTTACAAAACAGATCGATCCCAGGCCTAACGCCCTGGGCTAGCTTCTGTTGCCGCTTCGGTGTTTTAATTCTTCCGCACGTAGCAGATCAGTGACAGGCCGAACGGCAATCGATGGCCGGATTTAAACCAGCGAGCCTCGCCAGATAGAACCCCTCTAAATACACCGTCCAGCCAGCCCAATCCCTTCGGCAACCGTTTCACATCGCTTCCACCGCCGATGCCTGCGCGCTTCAGTAATCTCCGGGCAAGAATCACAGGAAACAAGAACCCATTCGCATAGCTGGTCCACTCGACCGCGAATCCGCATTGCTCCAGTTTTTTCTGAAGCTCGTCTCGTGTATAGCGATAGCGCACCTGCAACTCGTCATCATGCGACGACCACAGCCACATAAACGCCGGTACACGTATGAAACAGTGACCGCCCCGTTTCAGCACACGAATCATTTCGCGGAACGCGTCGTCGTGCGCCTCAAGTGGCGTCTGGGTGACAACCTCGAATGAGAAAACGAGATCGAACGTTTCAGACTTAAACGGAATATCCGTTATCGAAGCTCGAGTCACTTTCCCAAAGCCTCGCTTCCGCACATGCTCGAGCGCCGCATCGGCAATATCGAGCCCGTAGACATCATGTGAGTTCAGTTCGGTGTAGTAGCTTAGGTTGAAGCCGGTACCGCAACCCGCATCGAGAATCTTTAGATTTGGCTGCGCGAGCTCGCGCGCCGCAATCGTATCGGTGATCCGGCGCATGGCTGGAAACCACCAAAACTTTTCTTCGAGCTGGTACAGCGACTCGAAATCTTCCGCGCGCATGCGTAGGAGATTACCAGTAATGCGCGTGGGAGCGGCGGTAGTAGTCCACGGTTCGCGTCAATCCTTCTTCCAGTGTTATGCGCGGTGTCCAGCCGGTCGCTCGATTGAATTTCGCCGCGGATGTGTAGACGCTGCCGATATCGATGGCCTTCTTTTCTGAAGGAAAGGGAACGAGGCGGTAAGAACCGCGTCCGGTTATACGCAACAGCAGTTGAACAAACGATTCGAGAGTGACGGGCCGCTCTCCGCCAAGATTAAAATAGTCTCCGCGAAGCCGCGAGTCCGTAGCTGCAATCAGAAGAGCGTCGGCGACGTCGTCAATGTAGTTGAAGCCGCGCAATTGCTGGCCGTCGCCAAATATCTGGATTTGTTCGCCGTCGATCGCCTGTTTGATAAACCAGCCGACGAAGCCCTGGCGCGAATGCTTCACGAGCTGCCGTGGTCCATAAGTGTTGACCAATCGAAGCGAGATCGCCGAAATCCCGTGAGCGCAGTCGTACACCATGTGGAACCATTCGCCGGCCATTTTGGTGACGCCATTCACGTCGATCGGTTTAAGAGGCTGCGTCTCCACCAGCGGCAGGCTTTCCGGCCGCCCGTAGGATTGTCGGGTTCCCGCATAAACGACACGCGCCCCGCGGTTTTCGTGTCTGCACGCTTCGAGAAGGGAAAGCGGCGCGAGCGCGTTCATGTGCAGATCGGAAAATGGATCGTCCATCGACTCGATGTGGCTGACGTGGCCGGCGAGATTGAAGACGTATTTCTTGCCCCGAACGAGCCGCCGCATCAACGTGAGATCGGCCACATCGCCTTCGACAATTTCGATGTCGTTGCGGATGGGTTCAACGTTGAAGTAGTTAGCCCCGCAGGTCGGATAGAGCGAATCAACGATGGTAACGGAGGCTCCGGCTTCGACAAGCCGTATGGCCAGATTACTGCCGATGAAACCCAAGCCGCCGGTGATTAGGATTTTTTCGCCGCGAAACTCATCCATAAGTGCAATCTGCGCGAAATAACCAGCATCCACCAAACCTTCAACAGGCCGCGGAAGGTGTATACGAGATGTCGCAATCGGAAAAACTCACTCCGGCCGTGCATCCGAGGATAATGGCTGACCGGAATTTCGACCATTCGAAATCCTGCCAGCTCGAATTTCTTGGCCATTTCAACGCAGATGACACCGCTTCTGGACTCTAGTGAAATCGTATCGAAGACATAACGGCGGAACAGGCGGAAGTCGCAATCGACATCGCGAATCGAGAGGCGGAAGACGCAACGCATCGCGCGCCGGTAGACCGTGCCGATCCAAATCCGGTACCACACGTCGGCGCGCTTGACCTTATAGCCATTGACGAGATCGATGTTGGGCCGGAGCTCGGCCAGCAAATTGTGCATCTCACGCACATCGTATTGGCCGTCGCCGTCTGTATAAAAGATCAGATCCTTCTTCGCGTTCTTGAAACCCGAAATCAGCGCTGCGCCGTAGCCCAGGTTTCGCTCGTGATGAATCACGCGCAGAAAGGGCAATTCGCCCGTAAGGCGATCCAGGATGCGGCCCGTCTCGTCCTTGCTGCCATCGTCGACCACAAGCACTTCGAAGTCATCCGTCACCTTGCGCATTTCCTTGGCGACAGTGCGCACGATGCCTTCGATAGTGTGTTGATCGTTATATGCCGGAAAGAACGCGGTCAGTGAAATCGTTTCCACTACTGGCGAATAATAGCCACAAAAAGGCAACAAAAATCACAAAATGTTTTCTTTTTCATTCTTTGTTGTGTGTCGTGTGCTTTTTCGTGGCCATTTCTCCTACGCTCTGAATTTTGGCAAGAACTTTAGAGCATTCTGATCGATGAGCTGAAGATCCTTTGTGTTGAACACACCGCATTCCTTGAGGCCCTTGACGTGTTCCGCTGCTGTCCGAAACGGATAGTCGGTACCGAACACGATCTGGGAAACCGGAATAACCTTGTTGAGCGCCGACATTGCCGCAGGGTTGGCGACCTGCGCCGTATCGTAATAAAACTTCGACGCGGCACCGGGGAACCCATCAGGGAATTTCGACGCATATTGTTGCGATCTCGCCATGCCGACAAACCGTTCGACCAAGAACGGCATGGTGCCGCCGCCATGCGAGAAGATCATGCGGATATTCGGATACCGCGCTGCAGCGCCGCCAAAAATCATCTGCGCGATTGCGCGCGTGGTATCGGTACCCCACTCAATAGCGCCATCGCCGATGTTGGGAATCAGGTTTCGGCAGCAGTTCGCTGTATTGGGGTGAGTGTAGACCACGGCATTGCGTCTGTTGAGTTCCTCGAAAACGGGATTGAATGCAGCGTCTCCGAGCCATTTATTACCGTAGCTGGTAAACAAACCCACGCCATCCGCCTTGAGCGTACCGAAGGCATAGTCGATTTCCTTCAGGCTCGCGTCGATATTCGGCAGAGGCAGCGACGCGAATACACCGAATCGGCGGGGATGGTCCGCGGCCAGCCGCGTGGCATAGTCATTGCACTCACGGCAGAGCCGGACCGCAGTCGCGGGATCGCTAAACGGATCTCCCGCTGGTGCGATCGACGTCATACCGGTGGACATACCGCCCTGCTCGAGTTCCTCCATCGCCCGCGCCGGACTCCAGTTTGCGGAAGCGGCTCCCATCCGCTGCGCGCCCCATGCCTGCATCAAGGCCGGCGGGACAATATGATGATGGACATCAATGCGGACCGTTGCGGCACTTTGCACTGGATAACGCGCGGGCATGGCGGGCATGATTGCTCGCGCTCCCACCGCAGCCACCGACGCCAGAAACTCTCGTCGCGAAATATCGGCATTGCTCATAAGGCCTCCAATTTTGAGGGTTCCGAGGTCCTTGAGCGTATTTCCATCTTCTCGCTACTGTCAACATCGGCATCAGCTAGCGCGAAATTTTCACGCCTACCCTGTGGACGGGATGGAACCCGGCGATTCTAGTTTGTAAGTTTTGCGAAGGAGTATTATATGGACGGTGCCACGGTGCTTATCCTCGCACTAGCAGTCGGTTTCGTTCTTGTGGTTATGTTTTTCGTGCTCGAAGCCCGCAAGCACGCTGGGAAAACAGATAACACCGATTTAAGTAATCCCAGCATTTCACGTCGCCGGTAGCCGTCTCATTTCAGAGCGGAGTTCAAAGACGGCTCAACGGCATGCATTTGAGCGGAGTGCAAAATGTCGACGCAGCCTCGAAGAGTTTCATCTGAGACTCCTGAACCCGATTTGCAGATCGCCTTCCCCCGGCAAAGACTGAAATTAACGGTGAATCAGAGCGGTCCGGTATTGCTCGCCGGCGGTTTTGGAATCCTCGTGTTGCTGATTTTCATCACTGGCCTGGGAGTTGTGAGTCGTGCGACTCTGCTGTTCAACGAGGTTTCTACCATTAATACCAAGTTTCGGCGGCTCAGTCTGGATCTGGAACGGCTTCGCTCCGACATGTTTCTGGCAGGAACCTACGTCCGCGATCAGTTGTTCGATTCCGAATCCAGTCCGGTCGAGGACAGGCAAAACCAATTCCTAAACTCGCGCTCGACCGTGGAAGCCAGGCTCAATGAGATTTCAGAGAACGTGTCTCCGGAGCAACGTGCGGAGTTCGACCAACTGAGAACAGAAATCGAAGAATACTGGAAATTTGTGGAACCGGTTTTCGATCCGGACGCTGAAACTCGCAGCGTGCGAGCCGTCCGGCGGGCGTTGGCCTCAAGACGCGACTCCGTCCTGGCTATTGCGACGGCTATCGGATCGATTAACGAAGACGCCGTGCAGCAGAGGAGGCGGGTGGTTGAAACAGCGCAAAACGACCTGATCCAGTACACGCGGCGCATGACTCTGCTTTCATCCTTGCTGGGACTGATCGTGGCTGCGGCAGCGGGTTACGGCAATCATCTGCTTCAGAAGCAAGCGGATCAGCAGCGGCTTAAGACGGAACGTGCGGAACGGGAACTGCGAAGTCTTTCTTCCCAGTTGGTTCACGCTCAGGAACACGAGCGGCGGACGATCTCCAGGGAATTGCACGATGAAGTTGGACAGACCTTAACCGGTCTGGGAATCGAACTCAGCAATCTCGAGCACCTCCGTGACGGTGCTGCAGCCGAATTTGTGTCCCATGTGGCTGACGCGAAGCGTCTAACGGAAGAAACGCTTCGAACAGTCCGAAACATCGCCATGGGCCTTCGTCCTTCGATGCTGGATGACTCCGGGATTGCGCCTGCCGTGCGGTGGCAAGCACTCGAGCTGTCGCGCCGAACGGGCATTCCGGTGGAGCTACAAATTGAGGGTGATCTTGGCGGCTTGGGAGATGAAGGGCGAACCTGCCTTTACCGCGTCGTCCAGGAAGCGCTGACCAATTGTGCGCGCCACGCGGAAGCGAAGACGATTCAAATTACGATGCAGGCCCAAAAAGACACTGTATGCCTGTCCATACGCGATGACGGTGTCGGATTCGATACCAGCCGTGCGAGGACCGGTTTGGGCCTTATCGGAATTGAAGAGCGCGTGAAAGAGCTTGGTGGATCGCTGGCCGTACAATCCTGGCCCAACCGCGGAACGCTACTTCGGGTGGAAATCCCGCTTGCTAACAGGAACAGCTAAATGAGCAAGACCCGAATCCTCCTCGCCGACGATCACGACGTTGTGCGAAAAGGCCTGACGTTCTTGCTCGGACGAATCAAGCAAACGGAGGTCGTTGGAGAAGCGACGGACGGCCATCAAGCTGTTGAACTTGCAGCACAGCTGGCCCCAACCGTTGTCATCATGGACGTCGGTATGCCTTTCCTCAACGGGATCGATGCTGCGGCGCAGATTTTGAAACGGCATCCGGAAACTTCTGTCATCCTGCTGAGCATGCACGCTGATGAAGACTATGTGATCAGAGGGCTCAATGCCGGAGTGAAAGCGTACATCCTCAAGGAATCTGTTGAACGCGATTTGCCCCTTGCCTTGGAGGCGGTCGGCAAGCAACGCCATTTTTTTAGTTTGGCGATTAGCGAAGTGCTGTTACAAGACTACATCCGGCAGCTTAAGCATAAGCATGTCGAGGACTCTTATGAACTGCTTACTGACCGGGAAAAAGAGGTGTTGCAGTTGATCGCTGAAGGCAAGACGAACAAGGATGTTGCCCGCCTGCTGAACCTCAGCCCTCAGACCGTTGAAACCCATCGTGCCAATCTCATGCAAAAACTTGACCTGCACAGCACCGCGGACATTATTTTGTATGCGGTAAGAAAAAGGATTATTTCGTAGCACCGTACGGCATAAAGCGGATCAGAAATTCTCACGATGCTCGTTCTCGCGCCGATCGATCGCAACGTGATTGACAGGGCAAAGAGTTCGTTTGCATTGAACGTCCGTGCGCTTGACGCAATCCATGTCGCGACCGCGGAAATCCTGGCTGCGGAAGCGGAAGGCGAACTACTCGAATTCTGGACTCACGACGATCGTCAGGACACCGCCGCGCTGTCGCGCGGGTTGACAGTACATGGAACCTCAGAGCGAGCGCAGGGCGATAGCGGGCAGTAAATCATCAGCTCGATCGCCGATTTCAGAAGCGGGCCCACCCGTGCCAAACTGGGTTTCGACGATTCGAAGTCACGATGCGGCATATCGCAATCACGAACTTTTGCAGCTGGATCTTAATTATTTGCGGCCTCGAGACAATTATTTTCGTCGCGCACATAGTTAAGTTTAGCTCGGAAATAACCGTGTTGGCCTTGTAAACGATTAACTTCGCTTCGCAAGCGATTAAGTTCGACGTCGAAACGAACAACTTTGCGTCGGACATGATCAAATTTGAATTCGACATGATCATTTCCGGCATCCAGATGGTTATTGTTACGCTTGAAATGATCATGTGCCTTCGCGTAGCAGTCTTTTGAAGGACGGAAATAATTATTTGCGTCACTGTAGCGGTCTTTTCGAAGACCATACAAGCCCAGCAATATCAACTGAGTACAGAGCCTTCCATTTGTAGCGGTCTTTTGCGCGATCGTAGCGGTATTTGTTGCCATCGTAGCGGTCTTTTCCGGCAAGGAAGCGGTCTTGTTTGCGCGCGTAGCGGTCAAGTCTGGGACTCAAGCGATCTTGTTTATCTTCAAGATGATTATTTCCGGCTTCGCCATGATAATTTCCGGACCGAAGATGATCATTTCCGCTTCACAGATGATTAAGTCCGGAAGCGAAGCAATGATGTTTGAAAGCGACATGATTACTTCCGCTCCGCAAATAACCGTCTCCGGACCGGAAATGATTACCTCCGGACTGGAAGCGATTAACTCGGGGCCGAAAACAATCCACTTGCTGACAGAGAAAATCATCGTTACAAGAGAACCGACTACTTCCGTTAGCGATACAGGTTGTTCATGATCTTCGTTCGAGTCCCGACTCGGTTTCCGCAATGCAGCGCCTTGGGGCTCTCCGTGCGATTGGTGAGGCCGCTCTGACGTTGTGCAATTTTTGTGCAAGGCGATAATGGAGGGACTTAACTTTTTGTTGACACAATCACAGTCGAACTTTATAAAGCCAACGGCGTTAAGGTCAGCGTGTTGGGTTCGAGAGGAAGCACATTAGAACATTGAGAGGATGCGTAAGAGAATTATCTAGGGCAAGATCAGACTGCGAAACAGAGAGGAGAAACTCATGGGCGGAGTGTTGGGAAATCTTCGGAGGGGCCGTCGCGTTGCGGTGTTTGTCTTGGGGCTGGTCCTGTTCGTAGCGGCGGTTCCGGTTTTCGCGCAATTGCCGACCGGGACAATTCTGGGAACTGTGAAGGACGCTTCGGGCGCGTTGGTCCCCGGTGCGATGGTCACGGCCCAGAACGTGGAGACGGGCACATCGCGCTCGACATTGACCAATGAGACCGGCGCGTATCGTTTGCCCGCGCTGCCTGTGGGTCACTATGACCTCAGAGTTGAGCTGTCCGGGTTCAAGGCAACCACGCAGAGGGGACTGGTTCTCAGCGTTGGCGATGAAGCGGTCTTGAACTTTTCGCTCGAGGTAGGGACCACTTCGCAAGAGGTGGTGGTCAGCGGCGAAGCTCCGATCGTGAACACAACCACAGCCTCGCTCGGCGGCCTGGTGAATGAACAGAAACTCACGGAGCTGCCGCTGAACGGCCGGAACTACCTGGATTTGACCCTGCTCCAGCCGGGCATCTCCCAAAACACCGTGGTGATCCAGCTTGGCGGCGGCGCAGGGGGGACTATCTATAGCAGCAACGGCGCGCCCATCATCTCAAACAATTTCCTGCTGGACGGAACGCCCACGCAGAACGTTCTCGGCTACAACGGCGCTTCGGCCGTGGGCACAACGCTGGGGCTGGATGGCATCCGCGAATACAAGGTCATCACGAACGCTTTCAGCGCCGAATACGGCATGAACATGGGCAGCCAAATGACGATTGTCAGCAAGGGCGGAAGCAATCAGTTTCACGGCGATGTGTTCGAATATCTGCGGAACCGTGTCCTTGATGCCAGGAACTTCTTCGATTACTCCTACGGGCAGTGCCTGGCGAGCAACCCCTCCAATGCATCCTCCTGCAGGCGAAGCCCACCGTATCAGCGGAATAATTTTGGCGGCGCTTTCGGAGGTCCGATCCAGAAAGACAAGACGTTTTTCTGGGGTGTATACGAAGGTTTGAGGCAGGTGAAGGGGAACCCTGTGATCGCCAAGGGGATTCCCGCTGCGTGCGTGGCCAACGGGACGCGCACTGTCGCCCAAGGCAATCCGAATGGCTCAAGCTACACCGTGACCCCCGCCGATTGCGGTGGACTGATCAGCAGTCCCATAACGGTGAACGCAGCCATACGGCCCCTGCTGGCGCTCTATGATCCCGCCGACACGAACTACACTCAACTCTCGCATCAATCGGTGAACTATGGGCAGATGCGCGTGGACCACAATTTTGGCAAGGGGGACAGCCTTTTCGCGCGCTACACGATTGAGGACTCCAACATCGTTCAGCCGGGGCCGGGTTTCGGCGCCAGCGTGTACGGTTTCAAGGAGTTTCAGAACGCCTTGACCAGCCGCAGCCAGTTCATCACCCTTTCCGAGAACCACATCTTTTCGCCCACGCTTCTGAATACGGCGCGGATTTCCTTCAGCCGGACAAACCCTGCAAGCGCTCCCGTTGTCAATCCATCTCAGACGGGGCAGCAAGTCGTTGGCCCGGATGTCTCCTTCGCCAATGGGCAGCCCATCGGTTTGATCGTCATCGGGTCCAACGGCACCGGGAACCCGAACTTCACCACGATGGGGCCGGACTTCGCCGCTCCCAACTACCATTTGCAGAATTACTGGAGCGTGAGCGACGACCTCTTCTACACGAGGGGAAAACACGCGTTGAAATTCGGCTTCCTGGGCAACCGCATTCAGTTGATTACCGGTGAGACAGTGTGGAACCGGGGCAGGGTGAATTTCGCCGGAGGACTTCCTGCCTTTCTACAGAATCAACCCTCGCAAGTGTTCGCGGCGATACCTGGCGGAGTGGAGCGCCGCCATTTCCGGTACGAAACCTTCGGATTCTATGGGCAGGACGACTGGCGCGCGACTTCGCGGCTGACGCTCAATCTTGGCCTGCGGTACGAATTCAACACGACGGTGACGGAGTCCCAGGGCCTTCAGACTACTTTACGGAATCCCGGCGCTCAGGTTGACG
>QHWY01000079.1 GCA_003223875.1 Acidobacteriota bacterium
GGGATTGGCGATCGCGACGCCTGAGTTTGGATTATCGCCGGTGGAAGCGAACGCGATGGTCGTTTGCCCTGTCAAGGGCGTAGCCGGTGGAACTCCTGCCTCCGCTATGCGCCCTGTCATCGGCTGGCATTGAGGGATACCTGGCGGGCATCCCGCAATTACACCGTGCTCATCAAAAAGCGCCGAACCGGCGAGGGGAACGTTTGACGTGACTGTCGCAAAACCCGACGTCAACGGCAGCGTGTCAGTCTGGTGGTCTGCGAGAGCAGGTGTAAGGAAAAGCGTGGCCTGTCCACCTGCGAGTTGGAACGAAACACTGCCAGATCCAAGCGAATTACCCTGAAGGTCCGTGAGCGGTAGTGACCACGGCGTACCATCATCCTTTGTCAGGGTGAGAGTGCCACTGGCAACAGCAGTACCTGGTGCAGCCGTATTTGTGAGAATAATTCCCGAACCCCAAACAAAGCCACCGGCCTGGCCCTCAACAATTTGAGGAAAGTACAGAACCGATTGAGCTGTGCAGATAGTCGTAATGGCAAAAATGCAAAAAAGAACCCAAAGAACACGTTTCATTTTTCTCCTTCTGTCTGGCGATTGCCGTGTCGAAAGGATTGCGCTTCCGCGCTGAGTAGGCTGGCGTGACTCGTCTTGCGCTGCCCAGCGTTCATAATTCTCCGCCAATTCCGATAATGACCTCATTGGTCTGCCTTCTTCCTGAAGAATTTCGAAAGCTTCATTCCTGCAATACATACCTGCAATACATACACCAATTGCAATTTATTCTTTCAGAAAGAACCTCCCTTTTTGCGTGCCAATATGCCGACTTATCTCGATGATCGAGCGTCATTGTCGCGACACTGGAGAGCCTGAAATCTGTGTCTCTGGAAAACAAGTCTTCGATCCGAAAGTTCTTCTGGTCACGAACTCCTCGCCGAGAAGCAGTTTCGCATTGGTCGGTTGAGGAGGTGCTTGCGCAGATAGCGTCGACTACGATCGCGACGCGGAGCGCAGCCCCTAAAAAGAGCGCGCCAGTATTTCGCATCTGCTCGATTTGAAAAATCCTGGCGCAAAGCAACCGGCGATGTTGACCGACTCCGAGCATCGCTGGATTATCCTCGATTCAATTTTACGAAGCGGGACTGGAACGAGTTCTACCGCAACTTTAGGCTCGGACACCTAATCCCAATCTACCGCGACCGCATTTTTCAGAAGAGAAAGAAGCTGCGCAGTGCGCTGAGGTATCTCATTGACGATTCAATACCGGCACAGTATCGTCTCTCGCCCGTCTTAAGCAAGAACGGGCGGTTCTATAGATTTCTTCAAACTGTGGCGTTTCTTCTTCCCGCTCCAGGCGTTTGATCCTATTCCTTCCCATAAAGACACTCCGTTTCTGAAACGGTATTGAAAGCACATTTAATGGTTTTGAAGAGATTTGCAACCTGCGATGTTCCCTTTCTGCGATTCAGACAGTGGGGAGGGAAAACCTTGGCGACGGCCGGGCCAGCCAGATTTTTTCTGAGGCGGATCAACGTTCAGAGCAAAGATGGGTGAATCCGCGGCGCAGCTTGCGGGTTTTAGCGAGTGTTTGTCAAAAGTTCCTACAGGAAAGCAGAGTAGCGAATCCATCCTGCCTCGCCGGGAATGCGGGATTTTGGCAATCAAGCCGTAAGCGTGGCAGCGATTGAAAATGCTTCTGCTTAAAATCGTCTACATTGCGTTGGCTATTTCTCACGATTTCAGAGGTCTTCAGCCGCACGTTTCAGCGGACGATCTGTCGTCCACAACCTCGCCTTACTCAGCGACGCGGAAGCAAGAAGATGGAGGTCAATCCAACCCAATCCACGACCATAAAGCAGCCTCTGGTTGAGGAAATGCATGACCTCATCATGTTCGGCAATCATCGACTGCGGAAGAGCTTTTAGCAGATCCAGAACTTCACTGCGCTTGGCTATCGAGCCGCAAGCCAATTCCCCAATGATAAATGGATGACAAAGAACCTCTCCCGCGTCGAGGAGAGCACGAAGTTCATCATCGCCACGACGAAGATGATTCACCCACACTGAAGTGTCAACGAGCGTCACGGTCAATTCCTGGCCGACGTCTGCGAATATTCTTCAATTTCTTTTCGCTTCCGCCCAAATCAGCCAGCCGCCGTGCGCTTTCTCGCGCAATGAGCGCTTCTAGACCGAGTTTCACCAGCGAAGTCTTTTCATGTATTCCCGAAAGTCGAGCAGCCTTCTTCAAAAGATCTTCATCGATATTCAGAGTAGTACGCATATGTCTGAATATGCATCATTCATGCATACGTTGACAAGTGCGAACGGCCGCCTCCTCACGCTGGGCCTGACCGACTTCGAAAACACATGGAACCTTTTGTAATAACAGTGGAGCAATCGTGTTCCGATGTCCCCTCGCAGGTTTACAACACTCAAACTGTGACGTTCTGCTGGACGCACTCCCTCTTGAAATTCCTACAGACTGTTCGGTTGCGTTCATGGACCGAGGGCGCAATACTCAACTTCGGAATTTTCTGGAAATTGTTCCCGCCGCGATTCCGCTGCGTACCTAACGATTGTTGTGCACTAGGTAACGGGCTCCAATGACCGAAGAGACGAATACCAGAGGCATGAAATTCCGTGTCTCATGAAGCCAGCTAAAAGCCAGGCCGGATAAGAACAGTACAGGCAGCAGAAAAAATATCTGCCGCTTCAGCAAAAGAGG
Organism: Acidobacteriota bacterium; assembly: GCA_003223875.1. Classification (GTDB taxonomy): domain Bacteria; phylum Acidobacteriota; class Terriglobia; order 20CM-2-55-15; family 20CM-2-55-15; genus 20CM-2-55-15. Next base: position 2,722 of record QHWY01000079.1, read on the forward strand.
TGTTTCCTTCCAGCCGAGCGCTAGTAAAGGCAAGAACGCGCACGCAGTCAGAAGAAACAGCGGAGGCCATGTACTATCCGCCCAATTGGTTCGGATGAAATCCGGTGGCACACCGCTGACTTGAAGATAGCTCATTCCCCCGTGGAGGACTGCGAGACGCACTCCGAAGAAGGCCGCCAGTGTTGCGAGCGAGAGTAGGCCGGCTTTCAAGCGATAGCCTTTCTCTCGACGGGAGAACAGGACGAAGAATGCTGTCATCGCAAGCACAGTTTCTTTCGCCAAAGAGCCTATGACGAGCGTGCTGAGTAGATAAGCGAAATCTCCGGTTCCCAAAAAAATGAAAGCGAGAGCGAATGACAAGTGCGATATCGGATCTGTCAGTTGCCCCGCATACCGTTCAAAGCTGACCGGGTAAACGGCGGCGACAAAGAGCATCGCTAGTATTCCACCCACCTGATTGGTGTAAAGACGGGCGTACTTGTAGATGGCGTAAAACAGCAAGAGCCCAAAGATCAGTCGATACAGATCGCGTGCAGTGCCATAGTCCAGGCCGGTCAACTGCATCCATCGGACGATCGCGTTGGGCAAAAATCGGTAAGAGTGAGGCGCAGCCAGCGGTGATCGTTGAATGACAATGTCGTTCAAAGCCTCCTGCCACGCAGCGTTTGACATCGAACGAAAGTAGTCAGAGCTCTGGTCTACAGTGAACAAGTGAACCTGGTTTACGATGCTGGTGAGCAGAAAAATTAGGAATACGAGAGATAGCGTTTGGGCACGCGAGAGGCTTACTCGCTCCTTATGGTAAATCGACCAGCAGATCGCGGCTGCAACCAGGTACCAGAAACCGATGTGCAGGTCGAGGAACCTGTGAGCGGGTGCGGGTGGAGCTGGCCACTTGAATACAACCGGCAGAATCGCAACGGCGGTCAGAGTCCAAACCAGGGCCAGGGTAAGTGTCCTATGTAATGTCCGCAATTTTTTGTCGCTTCCTTTGGATATGAAGTCGAGCAATTGGCGACGTCATTACACTTATCCTTCCTGCTGGAACATTATTCGTCCGGGAGTTTAACTTACGCATCGCTATTGCGCTTGCGATTATTGCAAACGCCGCCAGCCAACTGATACGGAGTCCCCAAATGAAACTTTCCGGTTGATAGGAGAAGACAATCTCGTGGTTACCAGGCGGAAGATGTATCCCTCGAAAAAGAAAATCGGCGATGAATATTGGCACATTTATTCCGTCGATGGCGCATCGCCAACCGGGATAGTAAGTATCCGATAACAACAAAACCGCATCATTAGCTGCATTGGCCTGGATAACGATTTTCTCGCTCCGGTAGGAAACTAGTGTGACCAATGCCGCCGAGTCATCCGGCCACATCGGGATTGACGCTAGTTGTTCAACTGTTTTGGTGGGTGGCTCGGGGTTTTGCACAACCGCGGTTCTCGCAAGATCAAACTCAGGATCCGACAGCAGCCGTATTGCCTCCTGATCGCTGTTCGCCACAACCCAGCGATTCACGGCAATCGCTCGCGGCAATACCGTTTTATTTAAATAAATGCGCATCTCCTTGTCGTAAACGAGTTCGAGGTCCTGCAAAGTTGCGTCGGGAAACCAGCCGGGCGGAGAGACCAGATACTTAACATTCATGAGGTCGAGCAATCGGCGATTGTGAATGGTCCTGACCACAGAGTTCCAGTAGTTCGCCTGCCGCAGAAACGGTAAGAATCCCTCGTTCTTCGACGCTAATAATCCGAGGACCCACTCATCGAACAATCGGGTGCGCGGATTCCACGGCTTCGAGGCAAGTTTGTCGATCTGCAAGGCTGCGACCAGATCTTTGAAGCCCGGATCGATCATGACCATGAAATCGTAGTAGCGCGTGTAGGTCATCGCGTCATAACCAAGGGCATCCTGTAACTGGTAGTAGCTCGCCGTATTGGCCGGCAGTGCTGCAGCGACTCCCATCAAACGCCAGGTCTCCGGGTCTTTTTTTAAGAGGTCTATGCCTTCTGAAGTTGGATAGAAGAATCGCTTGTCGATAGAAGGGTTGAAGTTGAGCCAGTAAAAGAGCGGATCGACAGCAACAGTGATTACCATGATCGCCGCAGCAATCCACGTCCATTCGTTGTGTCGACGATGCCATAACTTCAAACCCACAAGCGCCAACGGTGTGATCAGCAACAAAGGAATCGCGCGGGCGATCTCATAGTGTTGAAGGTTCATGGACGCCAGCCAGCGCCAGAAATAAATTACGGCAGCCACAACGCCAATGCTGCCGGCGATCCATAACCCTACGCAAAAATTAATAACGGCTCGAGGACGAATCCAGAACAGATCCACACCTCTTCCTGCAAGAAACGCGAGGCTCACTGTAAAGGGAGCGATGAACTTGTTGATCGTGACGCTCCTCAAAACAGGTATGGCCATCAACTGTTCTCCGCCGAAGCGCTTCGTCATAATCACGAGACAGATCAAGGCTACAGAGCCAAAGAAAATCGTGACAGAATCGCGCCGGTTCAGCACGGCTGCCGTTATCGCCAGCAATAAAGGCAGAACCCCGACGTACATCGCGGGACCGATGTTGTTGGAATATCCCCAATAGTTTCCGTGCACGATGTTGCCGAAAAAATCCGGCAATACGAGAGTGATCAGGTGATAAAGAGGCACGTAGAAAACGTTGTAAGCATCACGCGCACGCGCGGCCTCACTGCGCTGCAGGTATTCCAGAAATGGCAATGACTGGAATGCCGAAAGACTAGCTCCCAGCGACATCCCCAATAAAAGCCAAATGGCCCGGCGCGTTAACGAAGTGTCACTCGGAGTTCTGCGGTGATGATCGAACCAGCGGTGCGTGGAAAACGCGATCAACAGCAGCCCGACACAGAAAGTAGTCTGTGGCTGACCGCATGTTGCAAGCATCGCTACGCTGATTGCGAGAACGACGAACCACAAAGCTATCGGTTCCGTTAACAGATGGTCGGCAGCCAGCAGCAGCGCCGGCGCGAGAGCGACGCCTGCGGAGAGCGGCAAGTGAAGCCACCCCATCATGTGACCGGACAACATGAACGCCAGGCCGCTCACCAGCGATGCAGTCATACCAAGGCCAAGCGTTCTCGCAAGAAAGAACATACCGACTCCGGCCAACCATAGCTTCAGGAAGACTTCGCCGAAGTGGTTCGGCACCGCTGACAGGAAATGTTGCGGCAGCGAAAAAATCGTAAACGCCGAAATCTGACCATTCCCCAGCAGAGGACTGCCCATGAACGAGTAGGGATTCCAAAGTGGCCAGCGGTGTTCGGAGAACGCCCGGCGAATCAGTTCCTCCCATGGTTCAAACGTAAACACCGGATCGGCGAGTAGCGAGTTCTTCGCTCCGGCGCTACCGCGGTTGAGGTCATGCCACGGCGCAAAATCAGAAAGAACGTCGGCGGGGAAGAAGAGCTTTTTGAAATGGAACCCATTGCTCGAGGCAAAAATCGTGACAAGAGTGATGATCGCGATTGACAGAATTTCGTTCCGCCGACCATTCGCTTTCATACAGGAAGTTTCCGTAATGTATTCAAATGTATTCAACGTTAGGTTGACACTAGAGCAGCTTTACAGTATTTCAGTTGCGCCGAAGCTGTCCTCAGACCGAGAAAAAACATGAAACCTGTCGTTAAGGGCCCGGCACGAAGCGCTGTTGGATATAGCGGACGTCATCTGCACGTATCGCAACGGCCAAAGCTTGATGCACCATCACGCGGCGCGTCTCAAGAAGCATAACCGAAACAAGCGGGTGGCCGTGAGTATCGCCGCATCGTGGAACCGAACGAGCGGTCTTGGGAGTGTCGTGCAACGCGCATTATGTAATCCGCCGAGCAGGTTCACGGGCGGTCTCCCCAGGTGTGGCCCTGGAGAGGTGGGCGCACGAATTCTCAATCGTGGCAAGTCGGCAGGACGGCCGGAATTTTGTCACACCATATAAAACAAGCTGTCGAGGCAAGGTACAGAAAGAGATTGATTTGTCCGACCTGGTCCTTTTTTAGAGCTCGCAAAATTGCCGCTACTCGATAATTTCCGGCATCTCGCAGGCTGTCTCACCACTATATTTCCAATTCCGGGGTGCGGGGGGAACTCTCAAACAGACGGGCGCAAACCGCGCCGAAGATGAAGCCGCCAAGATGAGCCATATAAGCGACTCCGCCAGCCTGTACGTCGGCCGCGGCGCCGATCTCACTGAAAAGCTGAATGAGAAACCAGATTCCTATCAGCAGTGCAGCGGGAATGAGCGTTATGCGGGTGAATATGCCGAAGAAAAACAAGGTACGTATTCGATCATGAGGGTAGGTAATCAGAAAAGCGCCCATAACGCCCGCAATCGCACCACTGGCACCCAGATTAGGAACGTTGGACTCCAGATTAGGAACGTTGGACTCAGGCATAGCTAAGATTTGCGCCACCGAAGCCGCCACTCCGCTGAGGACGTAGAACGCGGAATATCCTATACGGCCCATCGCATCTTCCATTTCTGGTCCAAACGCTTTTAGAAAAACCAGATTGCCAATGATGTGCATCCAGCCCCCGTGCATGAACATCGCCGTTAAAATCGTGACCCAGTTTTTCCCGGCAACAACGTCAGCCGGGATCACCGACCACTGCTTCACGAAAGCCTCACCGCCGTTCAGTTCCAACATGAAGACGAAGGCGTTGAGCAGGATGATTACTAACGTCGCGACCGGAAAACGTTTGGGCCGACGAGATGCGTCCGATAAGGGGATCATGCTCACAACGCCGACTTCCTCCATTCCTCTGATTCAATCCCTGCGCGCGATTTTTCCACAC
>QHWY01000485.1:0-1554 GCA_003223875.1 Acidobacteriota bacterium
TAAGAATACGACAAGCCGCGCCGTTTACGGCGCCGAACAAGCCAGGCGGGGCAAGGCTCTCTATAGCCAGAATTGCAGTAACTGCCACATGGACAACCTGCAGGGAAATTGCCCTGGAGAGAACATCCGCGCATCCACGGCGTACGTGTGCGCGCCCCGTGGCAGCTCGCCGCCACTGGTCGGCGATGCATTTCTGCAGCGCTGGTATAGCGCGGGTGACTTGTACTCCCGGATCCGATGGAGTATGCCCGCGGACAATGTGGGCGGTCTCAGCGCAGATGACAATCTGGCGATTCTAGCCTACGTGCTCCAGTCCAATGGCCTTCCTGCAGGAAGGGAGCTCCGGGATGACGTAACCGCAATGAAAGCGATGGTTCTGCAGGAGAAGACGAAGAACCCGGGTAGCGCCGTGAAGGAACCCGTGAATGACCTCGGTATCTCCGAAGCGTATTACACGGAGGAACAGGCCGCACGAGGAAAGAACTACTACTATGCTGCTTGCGGAATGTGCCACACGGCCGAACCCAACGGTCCCAACGGCGCCAATATGCCCCACGAGTCGGGGTTGGGATGGCATTGGGGCAATCAATGGCGGTATACCGTGCAGGGGGGAAAGCAGTGGTTAGAAACCAATTCCCGCATTGCCGGCAAGCCGCAGATGTGGGACACGGTTGCGGATTTATATAACAAGATCAGGACAACCCAGCCCGCCTACGCGGTGGGTGGTCTCAGTACGGAGGAGTACCTGAGTATTGTTGCGTACCTGCTTAAGCAGAACGGCTTTCCCGCTGGGAAAGAGGAGTTGACGGACAATCTCAATGTGATGCGAAACATGACCATGGAAAAAGGTTTTGAACGGCTCTTCAACGGGAAGGATCTTACCGGCTGGGGATTTGTACTCGGCGCGAATTGCCCGCCGAAAACGGAGCGGGGATGTGCGCAGACCACGCCGGGATCAACCTTCACCGTGAAGAACGGAATCCTTTATGACAGCGGAACGCCGCATGGCTATATGTATCCGATGAAGAAATTCGGGCCGAACTTTACTCTGCGTGCCGAGTACCGTTACATGCCCTATCCCGGTATGGAAGATGACCCGGACTTTTACGGTAACAGCGGATACTTGCTCTTCATCGACAAGCACGATGTGTGGCCCAGGACGCTGGAAATCCAAGGCAGAAGCAACCAGGAAATGAATATCAACGCCATGGACGGCCACGCGACGTTCACGTTTGATGATGAATTGCGCAAGAAAGTACGCAATCCGGCGGGGCAGTGGAACGCCGTCGAAATTGTTTCCAAAGGAAACGAGGTCTGGAACTATCTCAACGGAACGCTGCTTTCTCATGTTTCGCAGCACGACTTTCCATCGTCCGGCTATATCGGCGTTCAGGCGGAGAGTGGCCCAATGCAATACCGCAACATCCGCATTAAGCCGGAATAGGGAGAAGTCGGGATCCGGTCACGCACATGTAACCCAACGTCACGGGGAGGAACCGTAATGTACAGGCTGACAATTGCTACGATGCTCGTCCTGGCCATTGCCGTGGGCGG
>QHWY01000485.1:1596-3141 GCA_003223875.1 Acidobacteriota bacterium
AAGGAGCAGGCCGACCGGGGCAAGGCCCTCTATTCACGATATTGCAGCAAGTGTCACCTGGAGAACCTGAAAGGTAGCTGCCCGTCGGAAGAGCTCTCATCCACCTCATATATCTGTGCGGCTACAGGGAGCGCACCGCCGCTGACGGGCGCTTCATTCATGCACCGGTTTCACAGCGCCGGGGATTTGTATTCCAGAGTGAAATGGACCATGCCCGCGGATAAGGCCGGCAGCCTGAGTGTGGAAGATAATCTGAGTCTTGTTTCCTACCTGCTTCAGACGAATGGTTTACCGGCCGGACCAGAAGATCTCAAGGCTGGAACCGCAATGAAGAGCATGGTGTTAGCCAAAGATGCTCCAGCAAACCGTGGCAGCAGCGCGCCCGAACGCCTGAATAGCCTGGGCATTTCTCAGGCCTACTACACCGAAAACCAGGCCGAGCGGGGAAAGGCCTACTTTTATGCGGCATGTGGCGTGTGCCATACCGCTGATCCAAAGAGTCCGTACGGCACGATGGATCCCTCTACCGGGTTGGGATGGCATCGCGGCCCTGTAAACTCGTACGGTTTGTTCGTCGGTGACGCATGGTTGGCGTCCGCCTCCGGCGTTCCCGGACGCCCGCAGCGCTGGGATACGGTCGCCGATTTGTACAATAAAATTAGAACGACCCAGCCTGCCTATGATGTCGCCGGCCTCAGTACGCCGGAATATCTGGACATCGTTGCTTACCTCTTGAAACAAAATGGTCTCCCTGCCGGCAAAGAAGAACTCAAAAACGATCTGAGTCAAATGAGAAACATGACGCTCGATAAGGGTTTCGAGCGGCTCTTCAACGGCAAGGACTTTACCGGCTGGGGTTTCGTCGTCGGCCCCAATTGCAAGCCGCGGCCGGAAGGATGCGGCGACACATCGCCCGGTTCAACCTTCAAGGTCGACGATGGAATGATCCTCAACACGGGAAGCCCCCACGGGTATATGTATCCGCTAAAGAAATTCTGGAATTTCACGCTGCGGCTGCAATACCGCTTCGAACCGTATCCAGGTATGGAGAGCGACGACGACCTGTTCACCAACACTGGATATTTGCTGTTCATTACCAAACATGATGTTTGGCCGAGGACGTTGGAGGTTCAAGGGAAGAACGATTTTGAAATGTCGCTCGCCATGGGCGGGAACGAGTCGACCTATACGTTTGATGACGCCGCACGCGTACGGGCGCGTAAACCAGCGGGGCAATGGAACTCGGTAGAGATCGTCTCCAAGGATGGGCAGATCTGGACCTACCTAAACGGGACGCCCATTACCCATGTCACCAAGCACCCTTTTACAGAAGCCGGCTACATCGGATTTCAAGTGGAGAGCGGGCCGGTGCATTGGCGGAATATCCGCATCAAGGCGGAATAATGAATGACGAAGATTTTCACTTCTAGCAAAGCCGGTTATACAGACAGGTGGGTCGACCTTCGTCGAATGACTGCTCTTATTCGATTCAGTTAGTGCTGAATATGTTCATCGCAAAAAAGTGTGCGACAACGGCGGCGAAGG
>QHWY01000485.1:3203-3690 GCA_003223875.1 Acidobacteriota bacterium
ATTGAACAAATAGATCGACAACATAGACGGCGCAGAAACGACCTGCACGTTGACGGGTGGGGGTTTTCGCCTCCGGCCATGCTCACCGCATTCGGAAAGCTGTATACGCCTGGCTCCGCAAAGACGTCGTTCTGCGTCTTGTAGTCGACGTAGTTCGGGTAGGAGACCGGCATGTATGCGCCGAGAACAGCATTCTGAGCGTTGCTGCTGTCGGTGCCATAGACGTTCAGTTCCGACAGCTTCTCCACCGGAAGCGGCTGCAGAAAAACGCTGTTGAACGAGCGCGTGCGAGAGTTCGGAATTCGCATAGCCCTGGGCGCGACGCGAAACGACGTGCACCGGCTGATCCTGCGGCAAATGATACGGCGGTTGTTATCGCGGCGGCCAGCGGTCTGGCTGGATCCATTGGGGCCTGCACAGGCACTCCGCTCGGTGTTGTTCGGCGTGAGTCAGGGACTTCCCAATGCTGCGATCAGCAGAATCGAGA
>QHWY01000173.1 GCA_003223875.1 Acidobacteriota bacterium
CGATCTGACCACCCCGTCTGCGCCTGCGGCGCAGCCTCCCCTCCTCTGCGAGGAGGGGAGTGCGTGGGAACAATGAATCACCAAAGATTAGCAATGGCGATTCTTTTATGCCTCTTGCTGTCTCCCTTCGCACCGGCTCAGGAACGGGGCGGCCGCGGGGCCCGCGGCGGTGACCAGCCTGCGACCGCAAAGGCGCGCGCGCCGATCGACCTCACCGGATACTGGACCGCGGTCATTACCGAAGACTGGCACACGCGCATGCTCACGGCGCCTCGAGGCGACTTCGGATCCGGCCCTCCCGGTGCGATCATCAATCCCAACAGCGGTCCCATCGGCGCTGGAGACAATCCGTCATCGCAAGGCAATATTCCGTATAACGTCAAGGGCGCACAGGCGGCTCTGAAGTGGGATCCGGCAAAGGATGAGGCGGAGGGCAATTCATGCAAGGCCTATGGCGCACCCGGCGTCATGCGGCAGCCGACGCACTTGCACGTTACCTGGCAGGACGACAACACCCTGAAGATCGAAGCCGATTACGGAACACAGACCCGCCTGCTTCACTTCGGTCCGGCGCCTTCTGCAGGAGAGCCGACGCTGCAAGGCTCTTCGGCCGCATCGTGGACGATCATAGGCGGGCGCGGCTTCGAGCGCGGTGGCAGCTTGAAAGTCGTGACAACTCGTTTGAAGCCCGGATACTACTGGAAAAACGGCATGCCCTATACAGCGAATGCCGTGCTGACCGAATACTTTCGCACGATGAAATTGCCTGACGGCAGCACGTGGATCCGCCTTACACAGTTGGTGGACGACCCGGAATATCTGGCTCAGCCCTACATCGTGAACTACCAATTCAAAAAACTTCCGGACGGCTCGCTGTGGAATCCGGCTCCTTGCTCGGCGAAATAACTGTCTAAAAAAGTTTCGAAAGAAGCTCGGCGGGTACCTGCGCTCGGAGTTCGGGAGAGACTTCGAGGATCCGGGCGATGTCGGCGAGATCCTTCTGCCGTTTGCTTTTACGGAGAGCCATGTCGGTAGCAGCCCAAATCTTTCCTTTCAGAATGTCCTCGATCTGGGCTACGGGGAGTTGAAAGTCCATGACCTCGCGGATCTCTGCGCGTTTGACGAAATCGAAGTAACGGGGGTCGGTTTGGATCTGGACTTGAAGCTTGGATTGTGGGGCTGACACATTAATGCTGTGGGCGAAGCGCCGCACCTTAAACTCTCGCCGTAACGCCGCTTCCAGCTTGTCAATTTCTCCGGCAGCTACGGCAATATCTAGATCTTCAGTTACGACTGGATACGTGTAGGCGTTCACCCCTGTTCCTCCAACAACACAGTACCGAACACCGGAAGCTCGCAAGAACTCCAGTACCCGTTCGAGGAAGTTCTCTCGATCCACAAGCACCGCCTTCCAGTAAGTCGATGATCGCATGGCTCAATAATACTCCCCCGATCTCATATCACGCGCGGCTTCCGCCAACATGATTGTCATTTTGAATTGGATGGAAGAACCCAAAGCGCGGATCTGTACGAAGTAAGCAGAGCTATTAAGACGGCTCTTTATTTCCGTTGCGGTGGCGAATGATGCGATCGACGGTATTGATCAGAATATTGAGCTTCTCTTCGGTAGCGGCTTGCGCTTCACGCAGTTCGTTCATTTTAGCCGACCACTGTTCATAATCCTTCTGGTGCGTTTCACGCATCGCTTTAATCGAGTCCAAACAGGTGCGTCCCACCACAATCAGGTCGCGAATCCCAGCGGTATTCTTGTCGATCAACTGATTCTGCTCCTGCAAGCTCCGGCCGACAAATTCGATGTGCCGGTCAAGCGCATTTTCGATGCGATTCAATCGTTCTTCGGGTGTCATTTCCTCTCCTTGGGACCATCATGGTCCGTTGAACCCATTCTAGGGTGTAGGCCCGTCCTCAAACAAGCGCTCTCAGCTTGGCCGTTAATTGAATCGGCGCGAAATGGGCCGTTGATTCAGAAGGATCCTCGTGAAGGCGAGCCGGCGACGGAGCAAACCGAGGTCCGAATCCTCTACACGAAGAGAAGTATTTTTTTCGGAATCCGATGTCTGGACGCTGAGCCCGGCCGCATTCTCGCAACGGAACTGCGGCGTGACAACGACTTTACCAATGACGATAGCATCTCGATCCTTCTGGATAGCCAAGGTCACGCACTCCTGGGACTTCTAAGAGTTAATTGACACCGCGACAGAGGAAGTGATTTTATTACCGCATCCCCCTGTAACGACTCTAGGAGAGGTAGTCCATGAAGACACTGAGCGTTATTTGCGTATTTGTGTTTTCTCTCACCGCGTTTGGGCAAACAGATCGCGGCACGATAACTGGTACCGTTTCCGACGCGACTGGCGCCGTGATTCCCGGCGCGGCCATTGAAGCGAAGAACGTCGCCACCGGCGCGGTCTATCAAGCGGGCAGTTCAGAAACGGGCAATTACACGCTTGCGCAACTGCCTGCCGGGACTTACGAGGTTTCTGTGAATCTGCCGGGATTCAGAAAATTTGTTCGTGCCGGCATCATCGTGGAAGTCGCGCGAATCCTTCGGATTGATGCGACCCTGCAGGTCGGCACTGCGACGGAGGCCGTTACGGTAGAAGCCGAGAGCCCGCTGCTGAAGACCGAAAGCGGCGAAATCAGCCAAAACATCGCCACAGACCAATTGAACAACCTGCCCGTGGTCACCCTCCCGGGCCTCGGAGGCCTCGGCAATATTCGAAATCCACTGCAGGCGGTTACGCTTTTGCCGGGAGCATCGTTTTACAACGACAACACGCTTCGCATTAACGGCATGCCTTCCAGTTCGCAGGCTATTCGAGTCGAGGGTCAGGACGCGACCAATGGTATGTGGCGTCAGCAGAACCAGGTGACTCAAGCGGGGATTGATGCGATCCAGGAGGTCGCCGTTCAAACGAGCAATTATGCCGCCGAGTACGGACAGGCGGGCGGCGGTTATTTCAACTACACGATGAAATCCGGTACGAACCAATTTCACGGCAGCGCATATGACTATTTGGTAAATGAATTTCTGAATGCGGGAATACCGTTCACCGACAGAGCCACCATCACAAACGACCCGGCGAAGGCAGGGCAACATATCCGGAACACGCAGCGGAAGAACGACTATGGGTTTACGGTTGGGGGACCCATCGTTCTCGGGAAATTTTACAACGGACACGACAAGACGTTTTTCTTTTTCAGCTTCGAGCAATATCGCGAATCTCAGTTCATCACGAACGGTATCGCGACAGTTCCCACGCTGGCGTACCGGCGTGGAGACTTCAGCGGAGCCCTCATCCCCTGTCTACCAAGTGATCCGGCATGCTTATCCAATGGAGTTCGAGGCCTGACCATCGGTGGCGTGCTGGCGCGTGATCCGCTGGGACGTTTCGTTCCGCAAAATGCAATTTATGATCCCAGAACCACAAGGTTGGCGCCGGACGGCTCCCGCATCCGCGATCCCTTTCCGAATAACGTTATTCCGCCCGAAATGATGGATCCGGTCGCGTTAAGGGTTCAGGCCATGCTTCCGGTTCCGACCAACAACGACTTGATCAATAACTACAGCATTCCGGGCTACGTGAATTTCAGACACACCACCATTCCCTCTTTCAAGATCGACCACAACTTCAGCGCAAAGAAACGTCTCGCGTGGTACTTCTCACAGACGCACACGGTGTCGCCTGCAACGAACGGCTTCACACAAGACTTTACGGCGGTGATGCCGCAGGATGACGTTTCCTATACGATGCGCCTCAACTATGACCAGACTCTATCGCGGACGATGCTCTTCCATGCAGGCGCCGGGCTTTTGGACACCACTCATCCTGCCCTCCCGAAGACTTTTGATCAAAGCACGCTGGGCTGGGCCAAGAATTTCTATGTGAACCAATTCCCGTATTTGAGTGGCTTGCAGAACGTCGCTGTCGGTGGCGTCTCGCTTGTCGGCGCGACGGGTTCACTTGGTACGAATTTCAGCGTCGAGTACCTGAAGGATATCAAGCCCACCGGAAATGCTTCCGTCACTGTGGTGAAGGGAAACCATACGATCAAGGCAGGCGGCGACTTGATCTTCGAAGGATTTCCGCAGCTCAATTACTCCCGCGCCAATGGTATTTTTGGTTTCAGCGCCCAGCAGAGTAGTCTTCCGTGGGAGGACGGGCGCGGTCTAAACGGGACAACCGGATTTCCTTACGCGAGCTTCCTGATGGGGTATACCAACAGTCTTTCGATTTCCGCCGTTACGAATTCGCGCTTGGGAAATCATTCGTTGGCGGCCTATGTCCAAGATAGTTGGAAAGTGACGCGCAGGTTAACGCTCGACTATGGTCTTCGCTACGACTTCGTCACTTTGCTTCGCGAGCAGTATGGCCGGATGCAAAGTGCGGCATTCAACCTGCCGAACCCCGCCGCCGGCGGGCGATTGGGGACGGTGATCTACGAAGCGACATGCAAGTGCCAATTCAACCGGAATTATCCATGGGCATTAGGACCACGAGTGGGTCTTGCTTATCAGATCAATTCCAAAACCGTGCTCCGCGCAGGCTCGGGTGTCATTTACGGTTCCGCGCCCAACAACGCGTTCCTCTCCTATAGCGTTCCCGATTTCTACACCTTTGGCGCTCCCGGCTATGGATTGCCCGCCAGTTTGCTGTCTGACGGAAACCCCTATGGGCCGGGTAACCGGTTTGGAAATCCTCCGATATTTTGGCCCGACTTCAACCCGCACTATCCGTCGGAAGTTGCTCCGGGCATACGGCCGCCGCAATCGCCGTTTATTTCCATCGACCGAAATGCCGGCCGGCCGCCGCGGCAAATTCACTGGAGCTTGGGCTTGCAGCGTGAAATCACGCCGAACTTGATGGTGGAAGCTGCTTACGTCGGGAACCGCGGGGTTTGGTGGACTGCGCCACTGTTGGCGGCTCAGAACTACAACTCGCTGACGCCGGAAGCCCTAAAGGCGACCTGGGGACTGGATATCACGAACGCCGCCGACCGAAATCTTCTGACGCTGCCGATCAATTCGCCTCCGGTGCTCGCGCGGTTCCCCGGTTTAAGGAATCCCGATAGCGTGTATCCGGGATTCCCAGCGAATCAGCCCTTGATCCAGGCGCTGCGGCCCCATCCGCAATGGAATGGAGTGCCTCCATTCTTGGGACCCCCGTTGGGTAATACCTGGTACGATTCGCTGCAAGCAAAGGTTGTCCAGCGCCTCAGCCACGGATTAACCGTGCAAGGGACCTACACGTGGCAGAAGGAAGTCGCATTGGGTTTGAACTCGGACACGTCGTACGTCACACCATCGCCGTTTCTGATCAACGACGTGTTTAACCGGAACCAGAACAAACAGCTTTCCGGTTTCAGCCGGCCTCAGATGTTGAGTATTGCGTTTAGCTACACGACACCGGCATGGAGCAAGTTCAAAGCCTTGTCGTGGTTCGTGCGCGATTGGACGATCGGCAGCTTCCTGCGCTATCAAAGCGGAGAGTTGATTCGTGTTCCTGCCTCGAACAACAACTTGCTCACTCAGCTGGGACGCGGTCCGGCAAACAATCCCGCGCTGTGGGGAGGAGGAACGACGTTCCAGAACCAAGTGCCCGGAAAGCCTCTGTTGTTGAAAGATCCGAATTGCCATTGCATCGATCCGACCAAAGATCTGGTATTAAATCCCGCGGCCTGGACCGATGCGCCTCCGGGACAATTCGGGACTTCTGCGCCCTACTACACCGACTATCGATGGCAGCGCAGACCGGCGGAATCTTTCAGCCTGGGTCGTGACTTTGTTGTGGAACGGGAGCGAAACATCAAACTGCAGGTTCGCGCCGACTTCCAGAACATCTTTAACCGGCTGTTCCTGGCCAGCCCGATTCCGATCAGTAGCGGCACGTTCAGTGTACCGCTCACCGGGACGAATCCGGCTGCGCCGCCGACCTTCCAAAACGGACGCCTCACATCCGGATACGGCTATATCAATTGGGTCAACGGCGGCAATACGCCAGGCGCTCCGCTCAACAGTGGTGCACAGCCGCGATCCGGCCAGATCGTTGCTCGATTCACGTTCTGAGACATTCCACTCCTTTGCGGTCCTTTGCGGAGGGTGTTGCAAAACTGCCGCAAAGCGGTTTTCGTCTGCTGTAGCGGCGGTCTATGACCGCCGGTACTTCGTTGATTCTGCGAAAAACCGGCGCTCATAGAGCGCCGCTACAGTAAGAACTGAACCCGCTATTCCGTAGTTTTGCAACACCCTCCTCGCGAGGAGGGGGATTTGTTTTTCGTTTTTCCATTGCCAACTCATTAATTGCGGCGATACAGTCCCGCTGTAAATCCCGGAGGCCACCAAATGAAAGTTCGCGCGTTTTCCGTCGTCGTTTGTCTAATCGCGTTTGTTCCTGCTGGATTGGCGCAGACAGATCGCGGCACGCTCACTGGGACGGTTTCCGATCCGAGCGGGGCCGTGATTCCAGGCGTGGCCATCGAGGCCAAGAATATCCAGACCGGCGCGACTTACCAGGCCGGCTCTTCCGAGACCGGCAATTACACGCTGGCGCAGTTGCCCGCGGGCACGTATGAACTGTCGGCGACGCTTCCGGGGTTTAAGAAGTTCGTCCGCGAGGGCATCATTGTCTCCGTCGCGACGGTGTTGCGCATCGATGTGACTCTCGAAGTCGGAGCCGCGGGAGAATCCGTCACGGTGGAGGCGGGCAGTCCACTATTGAAAACCGAAAGCGGGGAGGTCAGCCACAATCTCACTACCGATCAAGTCAATAGTCTTCCCGTATTGACACTCTCGTCCTCGGTCGGGCAAGCGTCGACGTTGGGCAACGTGCGAAATCCGCTGCAAGTGCTGAATCTCTTGCCGGGAGCCAGTTTCGCGAACGACAACCAACTGCGCGTTAATGGAATGCCTTCCGCCACCCAAGCCATCCGCATCGAAGGTCAGGATGCGACGAATGGGCGTCACCGCCAGTACAACCAGGGCGTCCAAGCAAGTGTCGAGGCGATCCAGGAGGTGGCCGTTCAGACCAGCAACTATTCCGCAGAGTTCGGCCAGGCCGGCGGGGGCTACTTTAATTACACGATGAGATCAGGCACCAATCTGTTTCACGGAGGAGTCTACGACTACTTCGTGAATGAGGCTTTGAATGCGGGCACGCCGTTCACCGACAGAATTACTACCGGCGATGCCGGACGCGCGGGACAACACATCCGCAACACGCAACGCAAAAATGACTATGGGTTCAACATTGGCGGACCTATCTGGTTAGGAAAGCTGTACGACGGACATGGCAAGACCTTCTTCTTTTTCAATTTCGAGCAGTTCCGCGAAACGCAATTCATCAAAACAGGAATTGCAACCGTTCCGACTCTGGCTTACCGCCGCGGAGACTTCAGCCAGGCGCTCCTACCGCAGCTCATCATGAATGGACAACCGGCTGTGGATCCTCTGGGAAGACCGGTTGTTGGAAATGCGATCTATGATCCAAGAACCACAAGACTGGCGAATGGGTCCATTATCCGGGATCCCTTCCCGAACTCTACCATCCCACTGGAGCTCATGGATCCCGTGGCGTTGAAAATTCAGTCGATGATACCGTTGCCGACCAACAATAATCTGGTGAACAACTATGTGATACCCGGGTATACGAACTTCAGGCACACGACTATCCCGTCATTCAAGATCGATCACAATTTCAACGAGAAAAACCACCTGTCCTGGTATTTCCACCAAACCCACACCGTATCGCCCAATGCGAATGGCTTTACGCAGCCGTTCAGCGAGGCCATTTCACAGAACGAGATGAATTACACGACGCGTGTGAACTATGACCGCACCATCTCGCCGACCACGGTTCTGCACGTAGGCCTTGGCTATTTCCAATACAACTGGCCCCAGGTTCTTCAGGACTTCGATCAGAGCAAGCTCGGTTGGGCAAAGAATTATTACGTCAGTATGTTCCCGAATATTCCGCCCAGTGGTGGTGCTGTCGGTTCTGGCATCTTCAACCCCGGCAGAGGTGGATTCTCACCCAATATGGGCTTTAACCTGCTTGATAAATACCTTATCGATATCAAGCCTACCGCCAACACTAATCTCACGTGGGTCAGGGGTAACCATAGCTACAAAATGGGGGGCGAACTGATCATCGAGGGATTCCCAACGGTCAGTTATTCACGCGCGACTGGTGTTTACAACTTCAACGCCAAGCAGAGCGGTCTCCCCTGGGAGGACGGCCAGCCGTTGAATGGCACCACGGGTTTCGGCTATGCCAGCTTCTTGCTTGGCTATCCAGATACCATAAACGCTGCGTTGGTCACCAATGTGCGGTTAGGTAACCATTCCTTGGCGGGATACATTCAAGACAGTTGGAAACTCACACGCAAACTAACGCTCGAGTACGGTCTGCGTTATGACTTCGTCACACTGCTCAAAGAGCAGTACGGCCGCATGCAGAGCGCGGACTTCAAGAGGCCGAACCCAACCGTAAACAATTTGCCCGGATCGGTGATCTATGAAGCGACGTGCAATTGCAGCTTCAACCGCAACTATCCTTACGCATTCGGACCACGATTCGCCCTTGCATATCAGATTGGTTCTGACGCGAAGACGGTACTCCGCTTAGGTTCTGGAGTGATTTACGGCACGGCGCCGAATCTCGGGAACCTCACGCGAAGCGTTGCCGATTTTTACACGCTGGGTGTTCCGGGATATGGACTGACTAAATACGGGTTGGCTGACGGGAATCCCTTTGCGGAAGGCAACCAGTTTGGTAATCCGCCGATCTTCTTTCCCGATTTCAGGCAGAAGTATCCTTACGAAATCGCTCCCGGCTTACGACCTCCTCAATCGCCGTTCATCTCGATTGATCGGAATGCGGGACGTCCTCCGCGCCAAATCCACTGGAGTATCGGCCTGCAACGTGAGGTTATGCCCAACCTGATGGTTGAGGCTGCATATGTCGGAAATCGCGGAGTATGGTGGTCCGCTCCGTTGCTGGCAAAAGAAAACTACAATTCATTTACACCCGAGAGCCTTAAGGCAACTTGGGGACTCGACATCACGAATGCGGCAGACCGCGCCCTCCTGACATTGCCGATACGTTCACCACTGGTCATCGCCCGATTTCCGCACTTGGCAAATCCGAACAGTGTGTATCCAGGGTTTCCGTCGGATCAATCGCTCATCCAGGCGTTGCGTCCGCATCCGCAATGGATAGGAATACCGCCGTTCCTGGGACCAGAGCTTGGCGACACTTGGTACGATTCACTGCAAGCCAAAGCCACGAAGCGGTTGTCGCGCGGACTGACGGGACAAGTGGCCTTCACCTGGCAGAAGGAACTCGTGCTGGGCACCGGCACGGACACGTCCTACCAGGTGCCGGGCAACGTGATCATCAACGACGTCTTTGATTACAAGCAGAACAAGCAGATTTCGCCTTTTAGCAGGCCGTTGATGCTGGTGGTCGCTTTCAACTACACGACCCCTGGATTCGCTTTCGGAAATAATGCTGCGTTGAAGGTGTTGTCCTCCGTCGCGCGTGATTGGACGGTTGGTTCCGTGTTGCGATATCAGAGCGGGGAAGTACTACGCGCGCCCGCCTCAAATAACAACTTGCTGCGGCAGTTGGGACGTGGACCGGAAAACAATCCGGCATTGTGGGGCGGAGGGACGACGTTATTTAATCGAGTTCCGGGACGGCCTCTGATGTTAAAGGACCCGAACTGCCACTGCATCGATCCGACCAAGGATCTGGTGTTAAATCCGAACGCTTGGGTCGACGCGCCTCCGGGACAGTTCGGGACTTCTGCGCCATACCTCAATGATTACCGTTGGCAACGCCAACCTTCCGAATCGATGAGCTTGGGTCGTGCATTTTTCGTGAATCGCGAACGCAATCTCAAGTTCGAAGTCCGCGCGGAATTCTATAACGTATTTAATCGGCTGTTCTTGACCAGTCCGGAGCCCCTCAAACTGAGCGGCACCGCTGGAATACTGGCAGGCGCCAACCCGGCCATGTCCACAACCAGGGATGGAGACGGCCGACTGACGGCCGGTTATGGATTTGTGAATTGGGTCAATGGCGCGGGCTCGCAACCCCGGACCGGCCAGGTTGTGGCACGCGTAGTCTTCTGATGCCGCGTTCCATGCGAGCGCCTGACGGGCAATGTAAGGTTCCTCGTTCTGGAACTGAATGATGTAGAATGCCTCCGCGATCGATCACAAAGCGGGGGCATTGCTGTGCGGGCGGCCGGCAATCACGCCGGATGCTCCGCATTTCTTGATTCCGCTTCTGGTGGGTCAAATAGGCGGTCCCTCATTACAGTGCTCGTCAATTGGACCGCCGTCGTGAGGAAGTGATGCGCCATTACACACGAATCGTCGTCATCGCTGCGGCGCTTTGCTGGGCGCTGCTGGCGCACGGTCAGCGCAACAAGCCCGCCGCGAAGTTCCAGGTCGTGGAAACGACGATCGATGACATTCATTCGGCGATGCGCGCCGGAAGGCTGACGGCGCGCGAGTTGGTTCAGGCGTATTTCGAGAGGATCGTTGCTTTCGACAAGCAGGGGCCGGCGCTCAACTGCATCATTAATCTGAATCCGAAGGCGCTCGAAGATGCCGATCGGCTTGATGCCGCATTCAAGCGATCGGGATTGACCGGGCCGCTCCACGGTATCCCGGTTCTCGTGAAGGACGAAATCGATACAGCAGGCATGCCCACGACGTTGGGCACACTGGTATTCAAAGACTACCGTCCGGTACGTGATGCATTTGCGATCGATCGTCTCAAGAAAGCCGGCGCGATCATTCTCGGCAAGACAACGCTCAGCGAATACGCCGCGGGCGACACGTATGGCTCGATGTTCGGTGCCTCGCGGAATCCCTATGACCTCGAGCGAACGGTTGGCGGCTCGTCGGGGGGCTCGGGATGTGCGCTCTCCGCGAACTTCTCGACTGTTGCGATCGGGGAAGAAACGCTGGCTTCGATTCGACGGCCCGGCGGCTGGAACGGCGTCGCCGCACTGCGGCCAACGCCAGGCCTCGTGAGCCGTAGCGGGATGTGGGACGGATATCCCTCTCCGACAGCGCAAATGGGACCGATGGCACGAACAGTTAAGGACCTCGCGCAGTTACTCGACGCGATGGTTGGGTACGATCCCGAAGACCCCGTGACGGCACTCGGAATCGGGAAGGCGCCCGCAAACTACACGCGGCTGCTCGACAAGAACGCGCTGAAAGGCGCGCGCATCGGCGTGCTGCGTGAATCCATCGGGTTGTTTTCAGAACCCGCGTCGGAGGACTTCAAGAAAGTCGACGCCGTCTTTCAGAAAAACATCGAGGAGTTGAAGGCCGCGGGCGCCGTCGTGGTCGACCCGATTGTCATTCCTAATCTCAAGGCGCTGCTGGCGAAACGCGCGACGCATCCCACAATGGCCGACGAATCGCTGCGGTCGTATCTGGCGCGCAATCCGAGCTCAACACTCAAGACTCGTGAAGACATTGCCAAATCACCCGATCTTTCCAAGAGCATTCCTCCCAGCAAGGCAGACCAGTGGAGAAATCCGCTTACCAAAACGGATATGGCTGCATGGGGGACGCATCTTGACGCGCGGCAGGAACTCACGATCGCGATTGCCAAAGTCATGGCTGATAACCGGCTAGACGCGATCGTCCACAAAACCGTCGAGCACCAGCCCACATATATAAAGGATGGGATCAATCCGCCCTACGTGAACAACAAGGGCATTCCCGCGCTGAACACGTTTCTGGTGTATGCCGCGTCGATGACCATCCCGTCGGGCTTTACCAGCGACAATCTGCCCGTCGGCATCACGTTCTTTGGACCAGCCTACAGCGAACCCACGCTGCTCAAGCTCGCCTACGCCTACGAACAAGCGGCGCATCATCGGATGCCGCCGAAAACGACGCCAGCGCTGCCGTGAGGTTTACGAAAGTAGTTCCCGGATTTTGCTGCGGGTTAGGCGAAGCCATTCCGGGCGCCTCAGGCCATTTTCCGCCGCTACCAATTCGGACACGATCTTATCGTGAAGGATGGGGATCGCCCTGCTCGATGGATGGCGAACGTAGCCGCCGCTGTCGAGATGCCAGATCTCTAGTGGGTCTTCTTCATATCTCCACACCTCAGGGACCTTGAGGGCGGCATAGAGGGCGAATTTGCTCAGTGAATCGTGCGTCAGATCGATTTCGATTAGAAGATCGGGAGCCGGATCCATGTGCATATCAATCTTTTTCTTCCCTCGAATTCGGTCGACGTTCTGAATGTAAAAACAAGAATCGGGTTCGAACCCACGCTCCAAATCTTCACGCTTAAAAGTCGTTGAGCCTGCGTTTATAAAATCGAGGTCCAACTCCTCAAGCGTAATCTCGATGATTGTGGCTAAGGCTCGATTCGCACTCTCGTGCTCAAGATGCGGGCTCATGATTTCCAGCACTCCGTGATCGTAAGCGAGCCGGGGCAAGCTGCTGTTTTCCAGGTCCTTGAGCAGGCGTTCGTACGTTTCCCAACTGACGTTCCGAACAATGACTCGATCGGTGGAGGGCCGGTTGACGACAGACATACTCCTACCTTAGCGCTTGGCCTTCATTGCCGCAAGGGAGTCGCGTGGAATCGATCGACATGTCAACCCGCTTGATGTATGACCGGCGCGGGCACGAATACCCCAATCAGCATCGTTTTGAATGGGACAGACTTCGAATTGCCTTGCCCGCGCGGTTGGCGAAGTGAGAAATTACGCGGTAAATGCGAATACCAACACAAGCGGTTCGAGGTGCCCTTGCCTTCGCCATTCCTGTGCTGATCGTCTTTGGCATGACGCTCCATGCCAATTACTACTTTCTCGCGGCTGGTCCACTGTGCGGAATTGTGGGCGGCTTGGCATATGGCCGCAGGTGGGGGCTGCCCATCATCCTGGGAACGTGTTTTGGGGTGACTGGAATTCTGTTCGCGCTGCAGGACACGCGCTCCGCTCTGTTCATCGACGTTGTTTGGGTTGGTCTAGTTTCGGGCTTTATGTTTTGGTCGATCGGCGCTTTCGCGACGTTGGTGCTTCCCGCCGGCGTGAGGTTCCGAGGCGCGATGGCGTTCGCCGTTCCAGGCGCGATTGCGGGAATCGTCTTTCAATTTCTCTATGGACCGGCGCACTTTCTATTCGATCTCGGCTCGCGCCGCTGGTGGGGAGACTTTCCTTGGCCGCATCTGGTGTTATGGCTGATCGCGGGAACTGGGATCGGATGGCGGTTGGGAACCGATCTGGATGAAGTGCGTCAGCCGGAACCGGCACGACAGATCCGGAATCCACACTCTTGGGCGCTAGCTTCAGTCATTTGTGCGACGATCGGGTTGGTCACGAGCGCGCTCTATTTCACCCGACAGCGCCTGCCGCTGGGCCTGTTTAATTCTTTATCTCCGGCATCCTCTGCTTCGGATTGGCTATTTGGTTGGAGCGTTCTGGCAGCCGTCATCGGAACGATTGCGTTGATGAAGAAATTAGGACGCGTGTGTGCCACGGCGGGCATTCTTGTGGCGTTTATGCTTCTTGTCGCGTCCTATCGTGTCGAGGCCGATCCGTGGAAAACGCAATTCAATACAATTTACGCGGAGAAGCTGCTGCGCGAGCATGGTCAGCCCGAAGATCGGGATTATGGAGATGCCGTTTACACCGGCAATCTGATTCTCTCGCAGACCGCTTTGGATAAAAACGATGTCGCGACGGCCAAGCGCTACCTATTACTGGCGGCGGCGACGCCCGGCTCGCGCAGCATCGAGCAAAACGGTCTCGATACGTCGGTCGTCCGCGTTTTCCTCCAGCGCGGGGAGAAGGATGTGGTTTTGGAATACTTCAATCAGACACGCCATCTGTGGCCTCAAGGCGCGCAGTTCATCACTCGGTGGGAGAGCATCATCCGCTCCGGCCGCATACCTAACTTCAATAACCGCGGACCACTAGGACTAAATTAGCGAGCACAATCGGGGCAAGACGTTACAATTTCGGAATGCAGATAATCTACGGCAAAACGCGAAGTTCGCCGCGGGGAGGGGCGGGTGTGGCCGCTCTCGGCGGCTTCACTGTGCTTGTACTTTTGGCAACATTTGCTCTCACCTTCAAAAGGTGGGAAGGACAACCGCCTCGAATCTCATTCGACCGGGAATTCAACGCGCTGGGACGCTCGCCCAACCTCAGTCTAGCAGTACAAGACCCGGAGACGGGATTGAGGCACGTGAGCATTCGGCTCAAACAAAAAGATCAGGACGTCGTCCTCGCTGACGAATCGTTCGATCGCGAGGGCAAGGAAAAATCGAGAGCCTACGACGTGGGCAAATTAATCGCCGAAAAATACAAGATCCAAGCCGGCCCGGCGACTTTGAGCGTTGTGGCAGACGACTACGCTTTACGCCATTTCCTCGAAGGAAATCGAACTAACGTCACCAAAGATTTTGTGTTCCACGTCGAACCGCCGCGGCTGGAGGTGATTTCGGGACAACACTATATCAATCAAGGCGGCTCGGAGTGCGTTGTATATCGCGTTTCCGATGATGCAGAAATTTCCGGAGTTCAGGTCGGGGCGAACTTCTTTCCAGGATATCCGGCCGCGGGTGACAAGAACCTTCGCTTCGCGCTATTCGCCCTCGAATACGATTGGCCGGTGGACACGCCAATGAAGGTGATCGCTCGCGATGCCGCTGGAAATGAAGCCACCGCGGAGTTCTGGCACAAAGTCTTTCCAAAAAAATTTCGCAGCCGGGAGCTTCCGCTCGAGGACAGCTTGGTTCAGAAAGTTGTTCCGGAAATCATGGCTCACACGCACGAAATCCAAGACCAGTCGGATCCGGTAAAAACGTTCGTAGAGATCAACAGCAAGTTGCGGCGGCTGAATCATGAGAGGATTGCGAAACTGTCCCAACAATCACCCGCACGGTTTTTGTGGGATGGCCCATTTCTTCAATTGAGCAACTCTAAAGTGGAATCGTTTTTCGCAGACCGGCGGACGTACGTGCACGAAGGTAAACGTGTCGATCGACAGGACCACGTCGGTTTCGATCTTTCGGTCGTGCACCACAATCCCATTGAGGCGGCCAACGATGGGAAGGTTGTCTTGGCCGAGTACTTCGGCATCTACGGCAACGCCGTCCTCATTGATCACGGTGCAGGATTAATATCGCTCTACGGCCACATGAGCCAGATCGATGTCAAACCGGGACACATGGTGAAGAAAAAAGACGTCCTCGGCAAAAGTGGCGCGACGGGACTCGCCGTGGGAGACCACTTGCACTTCGGACTGTTCCTTCATGGTGTGCCGGTGAACCCAACCGAATGGTGGGATCAGAAGTGGATTAAAGATCACGTTCTGGGCAGGCTCAAGGGGTGATACGAAAAAGAACTCCCCTCCTAAGTTAGGAGGGGAGCCGAGCGAAGCGAGGCGGGTGGTTCCAAAAGGGAACCACCCCGCCTTCGCTCACTTCTTTTTGAGGCTTCGCCCTATTTCTTGAGGCTGCGCGCTATCGCGCTTCGCGGTTCGCGAAGTCTCCCCTCCTAACTTAGGAAGGGAGTTTCTCAAACGCGCGTTTAAGCCCATTCATAACCCGCTCACGGGAGAATTCCCGCTCATCGCAGAGGAATCGCATGATTCCTTCCGTATCGGCACCGCGGAATTCGATCCGATAATCATTAACCACATCCGGATGCAGGAATATGTCGCGAATCGCGGGCGCTAGCGCCGTCAGCGGTTCCTGGATTTCGGCCGGCATATTCTCGATCGAACCGAATTCGGAAACAAGTTTCAATGCTTTCTTCGGACCGATTCCTTTAATGCCCTCATTGAAATCCGTGCCGATGAGGATCGCCAGATCGATCAACTGTTCTCGCGTGATGTTGTAGTGCGCAAGCATTTTCCGGGTGTTGATCAATTCCGGAGTGATCGCGCGAAAGGCTCCTTTGCTTGGAAGAAACTCTTTACCGGAAATGGTTAGAAAGCGCACGAGCCGTGGTGTTCCGAACAGTAGACAATCGTAATCTTTGCTGGCGGCGGCCCAAACGTCTTCCCGCGTCGCTATGTGCGATGCTTGCGCCTCGCCTTCCGACGGCGCGTCCACGACCGGCAGACCCATGAGCCGCAGCAACTCGCGCGCTTCAGCGGCCATTTCACGCGTCAGGCGTGAAGTCATCGTGGCTTTCGAATAGGCCTTCGCAAGGTCGCCGGTTTCGATGGCTGCGGCATGTTCAGCGTCATATCTTTCTTTGATAGTGCGACGGCGGTGGATCTCTGCGAATTTCAGGGCCGGCGGCTTTCCATCGAACACGAAGACGAGTTCCATTCCATAATCCGCAATGAGCCTCGTGGTGCGATAGAAGAGCCCCGAAAGATGCGACGTTATCCGGCCGTGCGAATCCTTCAGAGGCGTACCGTCGCGCAAGCGGATCAGCGCCAGGAATTGATACAACTCGCCGTTGGCATCCACGGCAAATCGTTTCCCGCGCAGATCCTCGAGTGCCAGATCCTGCTTGATAGCTATCGGCGTCAGCAGAACACCCATTCGATTCAGAAGATCGCGAGCGGATTCAGCGGCGATCCCATTCCTTTCTCAATGCGCAGCGGAGCGGCCATAAAGAGAAATTCGTAGCGATTCATGCGCCTTGCTTGTTCGGCCACTCTCTCGAAATCCAGGTTGTCGAAAATGCTTACGCCCATCGCCACAAGAGCTAATTGATGCAGTCCCAAGCCGACCGACTGCGGCAAGCCCGACGGCGAGACATCATTCGGGCCATCGCCGCCGATGAAGGAAACGCCACGCTCCTTGAGGAAGTAGGCAACGTCGGCATGATATCCGGCAAAGCCCGTCGTGTTTGGCCAGGGTCCGAGCGCGGCCCGTCGTTTCCACCGGCCTGTATAAAGGAGAATGACATCGCCGGCCGAAACTCTCACGTGCTCGATCTTTTCCAGGGCCTCAAGGTCCTCCCGGTGGATGGCTGTGCCCGGTTCCAACCACCCCTGGGAAGTCGCCTTTCCCGGAAGGCGCGTGGCGTCGAACAAAATGCCCCGCGTCACGATGCCGTCCTTCAACGCGTTGATGTTGCCTCTTGGACAGCCGCCTGCCGCCTTGATCTCATCCATCGATACGCCGTTATAGCCCTTACCGTCGGACATGATGTGACAGTCCACCGCATCGAGATGGCTGTGAATGACTCCGTGGTAACTACCGGTATATTGGTAGCGATCGAGAGCAACACTCGGGCTGACGTTGATCACCGTGCGCTCCAAGATAGTTGGAGCATCGACTGCGCTTTCCTGAATCACGTCGTGGGCGAGCGATATTGTTGTGCCATCCTTTGCGAGTGCCAGCGCTTGCTTTCGTTTGGCCGGCGTGATGAGGTTCGCGGCGCCGAGTTCGTCTTTCTCACCCCAGCGTCCCCAGTTGGAAAGCTCCTTCATCGCCTGCCGGAAGTCCGCATCGGTTGCAATCGTTGGGCGCGCGTGGCTTTGCGTGCTAGCGTTACGGACAAAGAGTCCCCCAAGCAGTCCGACTCCCGCCAAAGTTATCAGAGTTCTCTTGCCAAATTTCATAATTAGCCCTCCTCCTGAATGCAAAGAGTATATTCCCCTCCTCGCAGAGGAGGGGTGGCCGAAGGCCGGGGTGGTCGGTTCGGCGAGACGTTTAAGCCGAGCTTCAGTTGAGGCTTCGCCCTATCGGGCTCGCGCTTCCGCGCCACCCCGTCTGCGCCGTCGCTTCGCTCGGCGCCGCTTCTCTTGAGGCTTCGCCCTGCCGGGCTCGCGCTCCACCCCTCCTCTGCGAGGAGGGGAATGTTTCTGCTAACATTCGGTGCGTGACATTCCTGGCGATCCTGCTGCTTGTACAAACTCCGACTTTTTACAAGGACGTTCTTCCCATCCTTCAGCAGCGTTGCCAGTCCTGTCATCGGCCTGCTCAGATTGGTCCAATGCCGCTGATGACATACGCTCAGGCGCGATCCAACGCAAAAGCAATTGACCAGATGGTGCAGTCCAGGAAAATGCCGCCGTGGTTTGCTGATCCGAACTACGGGCATTTTTCGAACGATCCTTCATTGAGCCCGGGCGACATTCAAACGATCACCGCTTGGGTCGAAAACGGCGCTCCCGCTGGGGATCCACGCGAAGCACCGGCGGTAAGAGAATGGCCTAAAGGCTGGAACATACCCACGCCCGACCGTGTGATTCAAATGCCGAAGCCCGTCCGCATTCCGGCGCACGGTGATGTTGAATACACATATGAAATCGTGCCGACAGGATTCACTGAGGATCGCTGGGTGCAGATGTCGGAGATTCGTCCGTCAAGCCGACGGCATGTGCATCACGCTGTGGTTTACATTCGACCACCAGATTCCAAATGGTTGCGAAATGCACCAGCCGGTGTACCGTTTACGGCTTCCAATCTCGGCGATCCGCATCTTCAACACGACGCGCACTGGACCGACAGTGACATGCTTCTGGTATATGCCCCTGGGAGTTCGCCGGATCGATGGCCTGATGGAATGGCCAAATTCATTCCTGCTGGATCGGATCTTGTCTTTCAAATGCATTACACGACGAACGGCCGTCCGGACCTCGATCAGACATCGATTGGTCTGGTTTTTGCGAAGCGATTGCCCGAGCAGCGTGTAATCACGCTGCAGTTGACGAATGATCACTTCGCGATTCCGCCGGAGACCGACAACTACCGCGTCGAGGCGTGGGGGACGTTACCTAATGATGCGACGCTGCTCAGCTTCCTTCCTCATATGCATCTGCGCGGCAAACGATTCGAGTACAACATCGTTCACGACCGCGCGAACATCGAAACATTGCTTCGAGTGAACTACGATTTTTTCTGGCAGCTCAGCTATCGTCTTGCGGAACCACTGCGGGTGAAAGCAGGGACGAAAATTCAGGCGGTTGCCTGGTACGACAATTCTAGTAAGAATGCTCACAATCCCGACCCGCACACGACTGTCACATGGGGCGACCAAACAGACGACGAAATGATGGTCGGCTTCTTCGACATCGCCGTTCCTCGGACCGTGGATAAGTGGCAGTACTTCATTCGCTGATTCCTCAGGAGTTAGGAGGGGTGCCGAGCCCGAAGGGCGAGGCGTCAAACACAACTTTATTGCTGCGTAAGAGCTTCAGGATGGCTGAAGTTGAGAGCCGATAGTCGGTCGATTTTGCTTTGGATGTACCACAAGAACCATCCGCAGCCTCGTCCCCGTGGGCGAGGTTTGGCCGTAGTTGCAGAAGAGTCTAAGATGAAAGCTAAATGGGATTTGTTTTTTCCTTCGGCAACCATGGTTTTGGAGAGTCGCGGCTACGCAAGACGCTGCTCAAACACTTCGGCGTGCCGGCAGGCGAGATCGCAACGGCAGGACGCCAGTTTCCAATCACGGCCCGGGTTGACATCCAATCCGCCCTTGAGGATCTGTTGCGAAACCGCCCCGGCACAACACTTCTTGGAATTCTCTCGCCAAATCCTCACGAGCCTCCGACGCTTGCGCAAACACTGGGAGGACATTTCCCGATCGATGCCGGGCCCCTTCAATATGACGAGATCGATATAGGCGAATCGGTTCCCGTGCGTTGCCTGAAAAACGGGTTGTGGCTGTCGTGTGAGAAGGATCTACCGTTCGCCATCATCATGGTTCCGGGCGGCCGATTTGGGCTTCGGAGCGGCGTGCAAGTTGAAGTCGCCGTCCCGGCCGGCGAACGCGGGGCACAGTTCTCGCAGGACTTGTTCCGCGATCTCGAGCTTCTGGTCAGCAAGGGCCGGACATACCGCGGCCGAATCATCTCCCTTGAGGGGCATATCGATCCCATGGGCGGCGGCAGCATGGTGAAGGTGCATCGGCTCGCCAAAGTCAACCGCGAAGACGTCATCCTGCCGCGCCAAACTATTGCGATGCTCGATCGCAATGTGGCTGGATTCATGATGGCGCGGGAACAGCTCAAGAAGCTGCAGTTCCAGGCTCGGAAGGGCCTTTTATTTTATGGACTGCCGGGTACGGGAAAGACCCATACGATTCACTATCTGGCCTCGCAGTTGCCAGACCATACAACCTTGCTGGTGACGGCAGAGCAAGTCGCGTTGCTCGGCGAATACTTCCGCCTGGCGCGTTTTCTGCAGCCGTCGATGATGGTCATCGAGGACGTGGATCTCATTGGGCGTGAACGCACGCACATGCACGGTCCGGGAGAGGAGGTTCTTCTGAATCAACTGCTGAACGAGATGGACGGCCTGCGCGAGGACGCCGAAGTATTGTTCATCCTGACCACGAATCGTCCGGACCAGATCGAGCCAGCGCTGGCTTCGCGGCCTGGCCGGATCGATCAGGCGATTGAGTTTCCGTTGCCCGACGAGGAGGGTCGCGCGAAGCTGGTGAAGCTGTATGCCCGCAGGCTGAATATTCCCGCAGAGCTCATGGGACTGATTGTCAGCCGCACGAAGGGTGTCAGTGCCGCATTCATCAAAGAGTTGATGCGCCGATGTGCCCAGTTTCAGATCGAATTCTCGCGGGAGGGTGTCCTCGCGCAGCCGGCCGTGGACGCGGCACTCGAAGAAATGCTGTTTACGGGTGGGGCGCTCAACCGACGTTTGCTCGGCGGCGAAGGTGTTGAGCAAATTGCTGCTAACTGACGTCTCCGAAACGGACCGTGTCAAGTAAGACTCCTGCCTTGTCGCGAAGTGGCGAGTGAGGGTCGTCAGAATCCGTGTTCGTTATGACCTCGGCTGTTCCGTGGCCCTTTCTGTCGCGATGAGATTTCCAAGAAGAATATTTCAAACTCTCTATTTATAGAAATTTCGCAGTGCTTCGCTAAAGACCTGGCTGTTCGCTGATTACAATCCAGCGATGACCGCGCGCCACACCAAGGGATGAACTGCGTTAGACTAAGGGAAGTACGTGAAGGAGCCAGATGAGCATCGACTCAATTGTATCGAGATTTCGTGAGCTGTCGTCTGACGAGAAGATCCGCTTGGTACAAGAATTGTGGGATCAGATTGCCGAAGACATCGCACGCATGCCGCTGACGGAATCGCAACGTCGGCTGTTGGATGAACGACTGGCTGACGAAGAAAATAACCCTGACGATATTGAGCCCTGGACGAAGGCGAAAGACGATATTTTTCGCGATCTGTGAAGTACGAACTCCTGCTCAGAGGCCGGGCAAAAGCCGATATCCGGCGGGCCGCGAAGTGGTATGAACGTCAGCGGAAGGGGCTCGGGAGAGACTTTGTTGCCGAAGTTGATGCCGCGTTAGGGTTGATTTGAAGCCAACCCCGAGCAGTATGAGGTCGTGCATCGCGAAATCCGGCATGCCGTTTTGCGCCGGTTTCCTTACGGTGTCTTCTACAGAATTCGAAGCACTAAAATCAGTGTGTTTGCCGTCATGCACCTCAAACGGGATGACATTCCCTGGAGCGTCTAAGGCAATCGGGTTGTCTCAATTGCACGGGGAACTGAGCTCCCTCCTTTGTCAGCTGTTCTTAGAAGTGACGAGCACAAGACGAACGCGGCGGATTCTCGCCGAAAGTCGACTTGTGTTTAGCCATTCAATTGCAAGCCGGTTAATTGACGCTGCGGGGTCGAGCCTAATCGGTTGACCAACTTATTGACCAGGTACCTTTCGCAGTTTAGTATTGGTTTATGGGCCGGCAGATCAATCTGTACGAAGCCAAGACGCAACTC
Organism: Acidobacteriota bacterium; assembly: GCA_003223875.1. GTDB lineage: Bacteria > Acidobacteriota > Terriglobia > 20CM-2-55-15 > 20CM-2-55-15 > 20CM-2-55-15. The sequence goes on from QHWY01000173.1 coordinate 21,733, forward strand.
TCGCGGCTTGTCGAGGACGCGGCGCGCGGCGACACCATCATCATCGCCAAGGATGGGAAACCGATGGCGAAACTTGGTCCTGTTGGCGGCGCAGAAACGCGGCCGCGTGAACTTGGGCAGTTGTCCGAACATGCGAAGGGAATCAACTGGGTCCAGTGGTGGCGCGAGTGGAAGTCAGCCGACAAACAGATCCAGGCTGAGTTCGAAAGAGCCATGGCTAAACCGTTTGTGGCTGCTCGTCAAGGACCGCGGCGGAAGCGCCGGCATTGATGCGAATTCTCCTCGATTCGCATGTCTTCGTTTGGGTCAAGAGCGCGCCTGAAAACCTGAGTGATGAGGCGCGAGCAGCCATTATCGATCCCGCAAATGATGTGTACATCAGTGTTGCTAGCGCTTGGGAACTCTGGCTCAAGCATGCGAAGAAGCCGATCGTAGCTGTGGCACCAATTTTGAACGGCGGCGCGGCGTCATTCCTCGAGGCTTGCAAGGAATCCGGGATTGCAGTGCTCGAAATTACGTTGGAGCATGCCGCCACCGCGGCGGCGCTGCCTCTCGTCCATCGCGATCCGTTCGACCGCATGCTCATCGCGCAGGCAATCGTGGAACGCCTTACGACAGTGACGGACGATCCTGCTTTTCGTCGATATAAGCGGCTCCGCGTTTTTGGGGCCTAAAGTGGAAATAACTCCTGATAAGTCGCCAATAGGATTTAGCCATTCAATGCCAGCCGATTAATCGACCCTTCGGCGTTTCTCGCGAGTAATCATCGCGAACACGTTCTTCCCCAGCAATCCCAGTCTCAAGAGCGCATCAGCAGATCTATTACGTCTGTGCCGCGGTTTTCAAACCGCAAGGTTGAGATCAGTGAGATTTCTTTCCGGTCGTCCGGCTTCCCGCCGAATTGTGCTACACTGTGCTACATGAATAAGTCCGACAGTGTAGGCGTTCGCGAGC
>QHWY01000080.1 GCA_003223875.1 Acidobacteriota bacterium
TGCCGGGAACAAGGTTTGATGCTCGTCACGAACGACAGGGACTACCAAGCAATCAAGCGCCACTTGAAAGCATTCCGCTTCCTACGGCCCTGGCCATAGCTCCGCGCGCGTAAAACGGGGCGCTCATCACTCGCTAGTGGTCCCAGTGAATGGCCCTATAAGCTACGGCCAGAATATTCGACGTACGGTCCGAAGATCTTTATTTTGATCGGCGACGTATACGACACACTGAAAGACTGTTCGAGGACGCGAAGTTGACATCAGCGCGCAGGGCGTGACATTCTCCGCAGGCATAATGCCGCTTAAATTTCCTGGCGTTATACTTCTGAACCCGTTGCGCATGACTACGGCAACTGTGGGTGGCATCCTTACCGGTCTGATCAATCTGTTATCAACCCGCGACTCCGGCCATTCCATCAAACTGAAACCGGGAGATATCGCGCCGGACTTCAGCTTGCTTGGATCCGATGGCCGCTGGTACCGTCTTAGCGATTTCCACGGCACAGACACCGTTGTGCTCGCCTGGTTCCCCAAAGCGTTCACGCCGGGGTGAACGCGCGAGTGCGAATCGCTAGATTCGAGCCGCGGCGTGCTTCGGGGCTTCAAAGCAAAATACTTCGGCGTGAGTGTAGATGCGCCTGAGACCAACCGCCAATTCGCGCAGTCTCTCGGCCTCGACTATCCAATTCTTAGTGATTCGGATAAGACGGTCGCGCGGTCTTACGGGGTGCTGCGCGCCACAGGATTTCCCGCCCGCTGGACCTTTTTCATCGGCAACGACGGTCGCATTCTCGACGTGGACAGAGATGTTCATCCAAAGTCCCATGGACCTGACGTCGCCAAGAAGTTGGCCGCGCTGGTTCGTCCATCCCAACTGTAGGGAAGGTAAAGTCCGCTCCCCCTAGCGTTGGTCCCAGATGTCAACTGTGAAATGGCTGTTGTCGGATGTTTAATGAACTTGTTTAAACGACCCATTGACCCAATTTCAAACCTTGCGGAATCCGACAACAGCTATTTCACAGTTGACATCTGAGGACCCAAAACCGGCGGTGTCACGTGTGTATATTGGATCATTGATCACGCCGGCCTTGCTTCAAGACCGCTAAATATTCCCGGAAGCGCGATCGCGACGCGATGTAATCGCTGTGTGAAAGTTTCAACTCGCTGGCAATCTGTTTGACGACGTTGTCTTCCTCACTCGTGATATTTTCGTCGGCTGCGGTGACGGCGAACAAGCAGTCGAGAAGTGCCAGCTTTTGCTCATGAGTGGCGATACGTTCGAATTCCCGTGTGACGAGGTAATTCTCCGTGCTGCCGAAGAGTTGGTTCTGAGTCTTGGCCATCTGAACGACCAAGAGCGCCAATTCCTCGGGCAGACCGCTTTGCTGCATGACAATGCGCTCCATCAGTGCTGTCTCGTCGGCACTGATCTGGAGGTCAGCGCGCGCGGCGCGGCTGAGCAGAAAGGCAAAGGCCGCTATGTAACGCGCCTGTTGCTCTGGAAGTTGGTCGAGTTTCTGCACAATTTTCCGTACGGTTTCCGTTTCGGCAGTGGGCGTGGCCCGCTCAGGGGTATCCACGTTCATTCCAAGAAACTTTAGAATCGACATCGACCCAGAGTAACACGCGGCGCGGACGTCGTGTGGATCTGTGCGCGTGAACCGGACGGACATATAATTCCCGTGGCCGGCAAACGGGTCTCGACTGCCTGGAGAGATAGAAGAAGCTCAACATGTTCATCGCGGTGAACCCGCGGGAAATCGTCTCGGGCGGATTGCTCCACCGCGTCTGGGACGATCGTGCGTTTTCTATGCCGCCGCTCAAGGAGATTCAGGACAGCGGCATCCTGTGGGGGCTCGGGACCGACGCCTTTGAGGTCAATCAATACCGCCCGTTCCAGACCTTGTATTGGGCTGTTACCGGAAAGATGGTTGGCGGCAGAGTCGTCAATAAACACACGGTGAGCCGCGAAGCCGCGCTGATCGCTCACACGCGCAACAACGCGTATCTGTTCTTCCGCGAGAGTGATCTCGGATCGATTCAGCCAGGTCGCTTCGCGGATATGGTGGTGATCGATCGGGACTACCTCACCATCCCCGCCGATCAGATCAAAGACATCAAACCGTTAATGACGATTGTCGGCGGACGCGTCGTATTCGACGTGGCAAAAGAGTCCTCAGCCTCAGCCCGATAGTGCGGCGAAGGCGCAGACGGGTGGCGCGAAGCGCGAGCCCGGCAGTGCGAAGCCTCAATTGAAAATCGGCGAAACGTTTCAGCCGAACTGACCATTAATTGAGGCTTCGCCCTATCGGGCTCGCGCTTCGCGCCCGGCGCACCAGTCTGTCGACTGTCGCGCCACCCCTGCTCTGCGAGGAGGGGAATGCGTCACTCGGCCCACTCGGCCCAAATGGATTGCTTCCCTAACAAGCCGGTGCTATAAGGAGCCATTCGTCGAAAAGCATCGAAACTATAAGGAGAAGGATTTATGGGTTCCCACTCCCATTCCGATCGCAGGCGATTCCTAACGCGTGGCGGTGCCTTGGTCAGCTTTGTCATGGGAGCTGTCCGATCAGTCCGCGGCCAGACTCCCGCACCTGAAGGGATTGCCAAAGACAATCTCGCTTACGGCCAGCCGTCAAAGTTCGATAACACGATACGGAGGACTCTTGGCCAGGCCACTGCCATCAGCGATACCGCGTTAACGACTCCGCTTCAGGATCTGGACGGGATCATTACGCCTTCCGGCCTTCACTTCCTGATGGACCACGTGAAGGGAGTTCCGGATATCGATCCGAAGCAACATCGTCTGCTGATCCATGGAATGGTGGACCATCCTCTGGTTTATACGATGGACGAAATCAAGCGTCTGCCGTCCATGTCGCGGATCTATTTTCTCGAATGCAATGCAAACAACCGGCCGATTCGCGGTCCAAATGGCGAGTCCGTCCAAAACGTGCATGGACGAATGAGCACCAGTGAGTGGACGGGCGTATTGCTCTCGGTCTTGCTCAACGAGTGCGGCGTCCAAAAAGAAGCCAGCTGGATCGTGGCGGAAGGGTCGGACGCCAACAAGTACACCATGAGTATTCCGATGGCGAAAGCGATGGACGATATTCTGGTCGCCTACGCCCAGAATGGCGAACCGGTGCGTCCGCAACAGGGCTACCCTTTGCGGTTGGTGGTTCCGGGCTGGGAAGCCATCCGTTCGGTGAAGTGGTTAAGCCGGATCAAGGTTGTTGATCAACCCTACATGGCGTGGCACGAAAGCGGGAACAACGCCGACACGATACCCAATGGTAAGGGGCTGTGGTATCGGTTCGAAGTTGGGCCGAACTCCGTCATTACGCGGCCCTCGGGTGGACAACGGCTGGCTGGCCGGGGATTTTACGAGATCACCGGACTGGCATGGACTGGCGCAGGGGCGGTTACCAAAGTCGAAGTATCCGTCGATGGCGGCCGTTCTTATAAGCCGGCGGAGCTTCAACAGCCGGTCCATCGGTTCGCACACGTCCGCTTCCGCTTCCCCTGGACGTGGAATGGCGAAGAGGTTGTGCTGCAGTCCCGCTGTACGGATGAACGCGGCGAGGTTCAACCGACAGTAGCCGAGGCTGCGAAGAACCTCGGCGTTTCGCCGGATTATTTCTATCAGGCCGATCACTTCAATGGCGTTCAGCCGTGGAAGGTCAACCGGGATGGGAGCATCTCCAATGCGCTTTTCCTTTAGTCTTTTCGCGGTCGTGATCACTTTAGCGATATGTGTCCCGGGGCGGGCACAAGGACGCACTTACCGGCTGGGCAGCACTCCAAGCGAAGAAGAAATAAAGGCGAGGGATATCGCTATCAGCCCCGACGGAAAAGAATTGCCGCCTGGAAGTGGAACCGCCAAAGAGGGCGCAACGATCTTTGCTCAGAAGTGCGCAGCCTGTCATGGCCCAAACGGGAATGGCGGCGGATTGACTCGGGGGATTGTCCCGCTCGGGAATGCCAAGCCCGTGAAAATCGGTTTCAGCCTCGTTCCGTACGCCACGACCGTGTGGGACTTCATCAGCCGAGCCATGCCCCAATCGAAGCCGGGATCGCTCACCGTCAACGAAGTGTATGCCGCGACGGCGTATGTGCTGTATCGGAATGACATCATCAAAGAAACCGATGTCCTCGACGCCAAGACTCTTCCGCAAGTAAGAATGCCGAATCGCGACAATTTCCTTCCCGCCGAGCCGGGCTGGAAACCCGGGCAGAAAAGGCCCTTCGGGTACTACCCCTGATTCTCCGGCAGCACGGTCAAGGAGACATCCAATGCGCGCAACCATACTGTTCATGATGGTCCTCACGCTCTCGACCCTCGTTGTCGCAGCACAGATTCGAACAGCGAAGACGCTCGACATCTATGTCATCGATGCCGAGGGAGGTGACTCCCAGCTTTATGTCACGCCATCCGGCGAGTCCGTTCTCATCGATACCGGCAATGCGGGCGCTGCCGCAGTGCGCGACGCCGATCGCATCATGGCGGCGGTCCGAGATGCCGGCCTTAAGCAGATCGATCATCTGATTACGACTCACTACCACGGCGATCACATTGGCGGTCTTCTCGAGCTCGCGAAACGCATTCCGATTCAGGAGTTCATCGATCACGGACCAAATGTCCAGCCGGCACCTGCCATCGATCCGATCATGCAGCAATACGCTGTGCTGAACGCCAAAGCGAAGCACAGAGTTGTGAAACCGGGCGACAAGATTGATGTCAATGGTCTGGATTGGCGCATCGTAACGGCGGGCGGGCGCGTCATTTCAAGTTCGCTCCCAGGTGCAGGCGCGGCGAATCCTTACTGCGCTGCCTTCAAACGACATGAAGTGAATCCCGTCTCAGGCCAGCCCGTTGGCAACACCGAGGACGAACAGTCTGTTGGCAGCCATATCACGTTCGGCAAATTCCGCGTGTTGTATTTAGGTGATCTCACCTGGAACCAGGAGTTCGAGCTGAATTGTCCGGTCAACCGCATCGGAACCGTCGATCTGTTTGTTGCTTCGCGTCATGGGCAGCCCAGCTCGAATTCGGAGGCGCTCGTACATGCGATTCAGCCAAAGGTCACGATCACAAACAACGGGACGCGCAAGGGTGGACAACCCGAGGCGATGAAAGTCCTTCTAAGCTCGCCCGGGCTCCAGGACCTTTGGCAGATCCACTTCTCGCAACTGGGCGGACAGGAGTACACCGTGCCCGGGATGTTCATTGCGAATTCGTTTGACCAGCAGGGGGCCGCGATGCCCGTCGCGCCAATGGCGCTGCGGCAAGGGGTGCCGGCTCCGCCACCACCACCTCAGCACAATGGCGTTGCTTACTGGTTCAAGGTGTCGGCGCAGCCGGATGGAACGGTTACGGTCACGAACAGTCGCAATGGCTTTACTAAAACGTACCGAGTACTTTCGCGGGCCAACTGATGTTTAGACTTACTTTGCTCGGCTCTTGATCCCCTCGGCGATCATCTGCGTCTTATAAAGTGCTCCGCGGCCGACGATATATAGCGTCTTCTTTTGAGGACCCGCAAAACCGACGCTCTGTGGCGGCGTGCCGGAGGGAATCGTGCCGAGATCCTGGCCCTGCGGACTGAATACCCGAATGCCCCGCACCGCCGCCACGGCCGCGTACAGCCGGCCGGTGGTGTCGATCGCAAGCCCGTCGCCTCCACTCATCGCGAACGTCCGGCCGTTCTTGACGCTGCCGTCAGGTTGAACATCAAAGGCCATGATCCGCGTTCCGTTCGTGGCGTAAAGCGTCTTCTCATCCGGACTGAGCTGGACGCCGTTTGGAGCCGTTACCTCTTCAGTTAGCTTCATCAACTGGCCGCTGGGCTTGATGTAGAACAGCAGCGGCTTGCGGCCGGGTGGAGGTTCACGAAATGCAGCCTGCGGATTTGGAATCGGATCGCTGAAATAGATGCCGTTGTTTCTGTCGATGACCAGATCGTTCGGACGCACCAGCGGCTGTGCCTCGAACTTGTCAGCCAAGACTTGACGCGTCGGAGCCAAAACCCCAACCATGGGATTTCGCGACTGCGTACCGATCAAACGGCCCTTGTGGTCATAGGCAAGACCGACCGTGCGGTTCGTGTTTTCCAGATACGTCGAGATGTTGTCATTCTTATCGACCTTGATGAGCTTGTTCGCGTCCTGCTCGGTAAAGAGCGCGGAACCGTCGGGCATCGAGATCACACCTTCAGTTCCGTTGAACCCGTCCCGGAGCAGCACGACTTTCGTTCCTC
>QHWY01000116.1 GCA_003223875.1 Acidobacteriota bacterium
CGCGGTCTCTCCTGCGGCCTGCATGCTTCCCTGTGTACGCTTCAACTGACTTGTTCGGTGTTTCCACCTCCTCAGTCGCAGTTGCAACACTCGGTAGGAGTGGATGGTTAATCCTTACTCCGCAGGGACTCGCACCCTGCAAGAAAGCGCCAAGCTTCGCTTGGCGCACTAACGGCTCTGGCGCTCAACCGCGAGCGGCGCGCGAGTCACCTTACAACAAATTAAGGATTCTTGCCGCGGCTTCGCGCGGCAAGAATCCTTAATTTGTTAGGTGGCTTCGCGTGACTCGCCTTTTCAGTTGGCATAAATAGATCTCGATTGTGCGATTCCCAATTCGATGTCCGTAAAGAAACCTTCCAACTCGCTTGAGGCAAGTGTGTTGGGACAAGCGAGTTCAATAAGGGCGGCCAACAAATAGTCGACATTAGCCGTATTTTCACGCCGGAATTAGGCGCGGCTGTCTAGTTCCCGATTCCGGACTGCTGATTCGGCTAAGTGGCGATTCTACGTATGATACGGCGGTCGGACGCGAAAACAAGAATAATTAGGCCGTGAGAGTCGCGGGCTAATCAAGCTCGGGATTAGGCCGCTACATACTGTCGGCGGGACTGCGAACGCCACCCACCGCAAGCAAACGTCAGGTGCGCGTGAGCGGACGCCAGTGAATACGAAACAAACGTCAGGGACGGGGACGAGCTGTTACAGCCTGCGAGCAAACGTCATTGCGCACGTGCAAAAGGCCGGACAGCGCCTTTTTACTTTCTTACCGCAGGACGAGACTCAACGGCTGACCAGTCGCATCGTACAGTCTCCAGTTTCTAACTGTCGTACAGCCCGATCAGGATCAGCGTCTCATTCGGAACGTCAGCGATCCCTATGAAATTCTGGGGACAAACTCTAATTACGACTTGTCTGTCGACGTGTTCGGTAGCAAGTTTTCCGAAGAGTATGTTCATCGATTTTGAGAAAATGATTTGAGGATCGACTACTGCCGGTTGAACATCATTTCCGTTTTATCGGCAATCGTCGATGACTTCGACTCAATCATTTGCGCCGTTTTGAAGATCAATTCCGCCGGCGAGACGATCTTCTTCACAGCGCCAATGATCTTCGATGCGACCGTGATGATCTTCTTCGTGCCGAAGAACATTATTTTCGATAGGACGAAGATTGTCTCCGGAACGCCCAGGATCATGTCGGGCTCCATGAAAATGGTCTTCGGTTCCGAGAAGATCATTTGCGCCGCGGAGAAGATCTTCTCAGTGATGGAGAAAATCTTCTCAGACAACCTGCCAGGTCCAAGGAATCAATGAGTTGCGGACTTAGCGCTCTGAGAAGATCTTCTTCGTCTTCGAGAAGATCTTCTCAGAAACGAAAATGATCTCCTCCACGACGAAGAAGGTCTTCTCTGAAAAGAAGAAGATCATCTTCAAGCGCGACTCGATTTTCTTCGGGTCGGAGAAGGTCTTCTCTGGGACGAACCCAATCTTCTGTGTGATCGAGGCAATCATCTTCACAATGGAGAAGATCATTTCCACGCCGAAGTGTCATTTCTCCGAGGCGGACCTGATCTTCTGCCTTTCCGAGAAGACTTTCTTTGCGAGCGAAATAACTTTCTCGACTGCGGAGAAAACCAGGGATCCCTAATACGCCATCGCGTAGCAGTCGCGGCGGGGATCGGCGCCGGCGATGCGATTGCCGCTGGCGGGATCGATCAGCACGGCTGTAGCGCAACTCGATATGCTCTGCGTGCGGACTCGGTTGGCGTTATGGCCGCGGGCCTGCAGCTCTTTAAAGACTTCATCGGAGATCGGAGCTTCGACGTTCAGTCGATTGAATCCCGCATCGTGCGGCCAGAAGGATCCGAAGAAGTGCAGCGTCTGCACGCGCGGCCACTCGAATGCTTCGTGCAGGTTCGGGTACCAGTCGTTCCAAAACTCCACGACATTCAGGAACGTCTGCAGGATCGTTTGATCCTGATTGTCGCCGCCGGGTGTACCGATCGCCATAAACGGCTGTCCATCCCGCAGCACGATGCTCGGAGTAAGCGTGTATCGTGGACGGGAGCGCGGACGCAGTTGGGCGGCTCGCGTCGGGTCCAGCCAAAACTGTTCGCCGCGCACACTCATGCCGATTCCCGTATTGCCGAGAATCACGGCACCGCCAATCCAGCCCCCGCTGGGCGTGGCGTCGAAGATGTTGCCTTCTTTATCAATCACAGAAATGTGAGTCGTATCCTTGAGAGTACCTCGAATCGGTTCCGCGTTAGGCACCCTACCGCCTGACTTTGTTCCGTCGGCGATGTTAGCGGCCCAATATGTCCATTCCTTTACTTTCGAATCGAAGGCCATCGGGTTCCCGGCAATGAAGCCGTGCGAGGCATGCTTCGGATCGATGAGCGCCGCGCGCTGCTTGGCGTATGCTTTGGACAGCAGACCTTCACCTGGCGTTTTCACAAAAGCCGGATCACCGTAGTAGGTATCTCGGTCGGCGTAACCCAACTTCAGGGCTTCGATGATGGTGTGGATGTAGTCCGCGCTATTGCGCTTCATCGACTTGAGATCGAAGTTCTCCAGGATGTTCAGCGTTTCCAGCAGCACCGGACCCTGGCTTCCAAAGGAATGTTTATAGACTTGATACCCGCGATAATTCGTTGTCGCCGGCTCCTCGATTTTCGCGAAAAATTCCGCAAAATCATCCAACTCGAATGGCGCTTGATGCTGCTTCAAGAACGCCACCATCTCGCGCGCAATATCGCCTTTGTAAAAGCGATCGCGGGCCGCCACGACTCCAGCCGCGCGGCCTTTGGATGCCGCGGCGCGTTCGGCCTCGACCATGAGCGTGAGCGTGCGTGCGAGACTGGGTAGCTTGATTGTTTCGCCGGGCTTATACATCGAGCCGTCGGGCTTCAGCCAGTAGCGTTGGTTATCCGGCCATTTCTTGAAAAACTCCAGGTTGCCGTCGATGGCGGCGGCCGTGCGCGGCCTCAGCGGGAAACCGTCGCGCGCATACTCGACGGCACGGGCGGACACCTGCTCGAAGCTCATCGTCCCCCATTTTTCGAGCACCGTCAGCGCGGCGTGAATCGCTCCCGGAATCACGGCCGGATCGAGACCTTCGCCATCGAGATTCTTATGTCTTGCGGTATACCAGTCGATGGTCGCGCCTTTGGGCGCCCAGCCCTGCCCGACAACGGACGTCACTTTGCGTTCGCTTTGTGGGTAGACAAGGACGAGACCTTCGCCGCCGAGGCTGTACAAATCCTGTTCGACGACACCGCCGACGAGCATCGCGGCAGCGCCGGCATCGAAAGCATTGCCGTCCTTCAACAGAATTTCAAAGGCCGCTGCCGTCGTCAGTGGATGACCCGCTGAGGCTCCGCCATTCCGGCCCCCTACAGGCGGACGGTGAGTTGGCTGGTCCGAAGCTTCTCGAGCACGCACGATACTACCTTTCTGCGCTGCGGCGTCACGACTTGTCACGCATAATATGCATACTGCAACTATGGCGGCAAAGGGAAACAATACGGCGTTTGTACGCATGAAATTCTCCCCCTTGCGCCGGATTATACACGCATTCCCCTCCTCGCAGAGGAGGGGAGGATGCGCCCCCAGCCAGCGGGCTGGCGGCGCAGACGGGTGGCGCGAAGCGCGAGCCCGACAGGGCGAAGCCTTAATACGCGAAGCGCGAGCCCGATAGGGCGAAGCCTTAATAGAGGCCCGGCGAAAATGGTTAGGCCGAACTGACCATTTAATTGAGGCTTCGCCCTATCGGGCTCGCGCTTCGCGCCCGGCGCGCCAGCTTCTATTAAGCTGTCGCGCCACCCCTCCTCTGCGAGGAGGGGAATATTTTTTCTCTTACAGCCCGAGCATGATCACGTCGTCATCCGGCGGATTTCGATACAATCTCTCCACAATCGCGGCACGTCGGTCGAGCACGGCTCGCTGGTTGATGTAGCCTTTGTCCGTAATCTCACCCGCATCGATCGAGGGCGGCTCGCTTAAAAGGATTGCTCGGGTCGCGTATGTCGAGCGGCCACAGCCGTCGGCTCTCAGCAAAGACAGGCCTTGGCGCACCCGCTCTCGCGATACGGGATCGTCAACCACGCCCGGCTTGGGAAATATTAAAAACCCAATTTCGTCGCAATCGTGTCCGGTGATAACGATATCCTGCGCGACGGAACCCAGCGCCGCAAGCGCGCGGACGCGCAGCGCGCCGACGTGAACCCAGGTCGCACTGGAAAGTTTGAAGTCTTCCGTGAACCGTCCTGCGAATTCGATGCCGAGCGTCGGATCGTTTTCATCGGCGAACCGGCCCGCGTCGCCCATTTTGTAAAAACCTTCCTGGTCGAAAGCGGCGGCCGTGAGGTCCGGTTGCCTCCAATATCCGGGCGTGACGTTCGGTCCGCGCACTCGCAACTCGTATCGGCCCGTGTTGTCCACCGGTACCATCTTCTTCAATTCACAGCCGGGTGTCGGCAAGCCGATGACGCTTGTGCGAACTGGCTCGTAATGCACGAGCGTGACTTGAGGCGCCGTTTCGGTTGATCCCCAAGCGGCAGTAAGAGGCACGCACTTGCCGGTTTCCTGAATAGACAACTGCTTGAGCCGATCCCACAGGGGAACCGGAAGCGCCGCGGCAGCATAGAGAATGACTTTCAAACGCGCAAAGAAACTGCGGCGCAACGCCGCGTCGCGTTCGAGAAACGGAAGCAGAGCATCGAAGCCGCGCGGTACGTTGTAATAAATGGTGGGCGAGACTTCGCGCAAATTACGAACTGTGATCTCAATCATGCCGGGCAACGGTTTCCCGGTATCGATGTACAACGTCCCGCCGTGACCGAGCACCAGGTTGAAATCGTTGTTGCCTCCAAATGTGTGATTCCAGGGGAGCCAATCGATGAGCACCGGAGGCTCGTCCTCGAGAAATGGCCAGGCTTGCGCGCGCGATTGAACGTTGGAGCAGAGCATCCGGTGAGTGTTGATGACTGCTTTCGGTTGCCCAGTTGAGCCGGACGTAAAGAGGAATTTCGCGATCGTCTCGGGCTGGACCGACGCGAATGTTCTGAAGACTGCCGCGGAATCGATTGTCGTGGTCAGGCGCTCGAAAGGAGTGGTCCGATGACTAAAGTTACGTGCGGCAACGATCTCAGCGCCTTGAACAGCGATGGCTTCAAGAGCTCGCGCATACTGCTCCGCGTCTTGAACGAAGATCACCCGGGGCTGGATGAGTGACACGATCGTTTTCAGCCTGGCAAAATCGCGCGACATCAACGAATACGCGGGCGAAATGGGAGCGACCGGCACTCCGATGTGCATTGCCGCAAGGGCAATTAGCGCGTGTTCGATGGAATTGTCGGAGAGAATGGCAACCGGATGATCGAGCGACACTCCTCGCTGGAGAAAAGAAGTCGCTATTGCATGAACGAGTGTCCGCGTTTCAGCCCATGTGATCTTTCGCCACGAATCGCCTTCCCGCTCCGCCAGGAAAACGTCATCCGGTTTCTCTGCAGCCCAGCGTTCTAGGTATTCGCCCAGGCACCGCGCGTAAGGACGGAGCGGCTCGGGTGAACGTAAGACGATCGTCCCATCGGTCCGGCGCTCAACCTCGACCCGCGCCGGAAGAAATCGGATGGGAATGAGTTGCGGACGATTTTCCATATAATGGCGTATATCAAACTATGGCTTACCAGAACATTCTTGTTGAGACAAACGATCGAATTTCCGTTCTCACGATCAACCGGCCGGACAAGCGAAATGCGCTGAATCACGCGACACGCGACGAGATGCGCGAGGCGCTGAATTCGCTGGAGCGATCGCCGGAGTCGCGCGTCCTGGTGATCACCGGGGCCGGGGACAAGGCCTTCATTGCCGGAGCCGATATCAACGAATTCGAGGGACGAACTGCGCTGATGCAGCACGATGCGATGAAGGGGCTCCGCGTTTTTGATGCGATCGAAGAGTTTCCGAAGCCGGTGATCGCGATGATCAACGGCTTTTGTCTTGGCGGCGGATTGGAGACGGCGTTGGCGTGCGATATCCGGGTCGCATCGGACACGGCCAAGCTCGGGCAACCCGAAATCAATCTGGGCATCATTCCCGGCGGAGGTGGTACACAGCGCCTGACCCGGCTTGTGGGAGAAGGTAAGGCCATGGAACTGATCCTGACCGGCGATCTGATCGACGCCGCTCACGCCAAAGAGATCGGGCTGGTGAATACTGTTGTTTCGGCGGCCGATCTCCGCTCGACCGTCCTCAACCTCGCGTCCCGCATTGCCGAAAAAAGTCCAATTGCTCTGCGAATGGCCAAGGATGCCATCAAGTCCGCTGCCCGCATGAATCTTCGCGAAGGCCTGGAGCGGGAGAGGGATCTTTTCGCCCTGACCTTTAGTAGTGAAGATAAAGCGGAGGGGGTCCGCGCATTCCTGGAAAAGCGAAAGCCCGATTTCAAAGGGCGATGAGTCGTGGTATGCTTCCGGCCCAGATTCGCATACAAGCTTAAGGAGTGACCGTTATGCAACGAATGAAAGCAAGCGATTTTCCTCAAGAAGTTTTGAATTTGTTTGACCGTTACGTGCATGGTGGCATCGACCGCCGTCAGTTTATTGACCGCGCTTCGAAGTATGCCGTGGGCGGCATGACAGCGACGGCCATGTTCGAAGCCCTCAAGCCGAACTTTCTTTTGGGAGAGCAAATTTCCGCCACCGATTCTCGAATCAAGGGTCAGGAACTTAGCTATCCTTCCCCGCAGGGCAACTCCAAAACCAGCGGCTATCTGGTGACACCGGCTAATGCGAAAGGGAAACTGCCTACGATCCTGGTTGTCCATGAAAATCGCGGTCTGAACCCGCACATCCGGGACATCGCGCGGCGTTTGGCTGTGGCGAACTACGTCGCATTTGCGCCCGACGCGCTGGCTCCGGTCGGCGGATATCCCGGCGATGAAGAAAAAGCAGTCGAGGCTTTTGGAAAACTCGATGGCGCCAAGAGAACCGAAGACTTCGTGGCGGCCGCAAACTGGATCAAAGGACATGCTGCGAGCAACGGCAGACTCGGCGCTGTCGGCTTCTGCTTTGGCGGCGGCGTCGTGAATACCTTGGCCGTGCGGCTAGGGGATGGTCTCCTTGCCGGCGTTCCCTTCTATGGGGCGCAACCTCCGGCAGCCGATGTCGCAAAGATCAAGGCGCACATGCTGATCCACTATGCCGGAATGGATGAACGCATCGATGCGGGTTGGCCGGCATTTGAGGCCGCGCTGAAGGCGAACAGGGTGCACTATGAACAGTACACCTATGCGGGCGCGCAGCATGGTTTCAATAACGATACAACGCCTCGATACGACGAAGCTTCCGCGAAGCAGGCATGGCAGCGGACGATGGATTGGTTCAATAAATACGTCCGGGCAACGTCGTAAAAAAGCAGCGAGTACTGTAGCGGCGGTCTATGACCGCCGACAATCCAGCAATTCCTGAGATTGCCGGCGGTCACAGACCGCCGCTACAGGTGGCTAATCCTCGACTTCGTGTTCCAAGCGCCGCGCGCGCACGGCCTCCGCAAGTTTCTCCAGTAGCGGCACCGTTTCTTCCCATCCGATGCAGGCATCAGTGATGCTCTGCCCGTAGACCAGTTCCCTGCCGGGTAAGAGATCCTGGCGTCCGGATTTCAAGTGGCTCTCAATCATCGCTCCGATGATCCGGTCGTCGCCTCGTGTAATTTGGCTGGCGACCTCGTGGCCGACTTCGACCTGACGCGAGTAATTCTTCTGGCTGTTGGAATGGCTCAAATCGATCATCACCCGCTGGGCGAGACCTGCTGCGGAGAGTTCCTTACAGGCCGCATCGACGCTCGCCGCGTCGTAGTTGGGTTGTTTTCCACCACGGAGGATAATGTGTACGTCTTCATTACCAAGCGTCGATACAATGGCCGAGTGGCCGGCCTTTGTCACGGACAAGAAATGATGAGGATGCTGTGAAGTCCGTATCGCGTCCACCGCAACTTTCAAACTGCCATCCGTACCGTTTTTGAATCCGACGGGACAAGACAATCCGGAGGCGAGTTCACGATGCACCTGGCTTTCGGTTGTACGCGCGCCGATCGCACCCCAACTGACAGTGTCTGCAATGTATTGAGGAGAGATCACGTCGAGATATTCCACGCCCGCAGGAATACCGATATTGTTCAATTCGAGTAACAGGTTCCGCCCGATCTTTAATCCATCGTTGATTTTAAAGCTGCCATCGAGATGAGGATCGTTGATCAGACCCTTCCATCCCACTGTCGTGCGCGGCTTTTCGAAATACACCCGCATGACGACGAGAAGGTCCGGCTCGTACCGTTCCTTTTCCTCTTTCAACTTGCGCGCGTATTCAAGAGCTGCCTTCGGATCGTGAATCGAACACGGCCCAACGATCACGAGTAGCCGGTCGTCAGCGCCATGCAGGATGCGATGGATGGCACGGCGAGTCTCGTATGTCGTCTGCGCCGCTTTTTCGGTCAGCGGAAACTCGCCCCGGATCTGGTCCGGCGACAAGACTTCCTTGATCTCTTTGATGCGCAGATCGTCTGTTTTGTGAAATTTTCCAGTCATTATTGGTGCTGTCATTGCATTTAGGCCGAGTTTGTTAGTGTACCGCAAGTAGGGAAAGGAATTGGGGGCTGAAACTCCCCTCCTAAGTTAGGAGGGGTGCCGAGCCCGAAGGGCGAGGCGGGGTGGTTCCTCATGGAACCACCCCGGCTTTGCTCACTTCGTTTGAGGCTTCGCCCTACCGGGCTCGCGCTTCGTGGTCCTCGCAGCCTCCCCTCCTAACGGCTTTGCACAAAAAATCCTGGGCGGTCATAGACCGCCCCTACAGCTTGGGGTGCGCAACTGTAGGGGCGCTCTATGAGCGCCCACGATGTATTTTTTGTGCAAAGCCCCTCCTAACTTAGAAGGGGAGCTTTTTGTCACGGTTGCAGTATAGTTTCCGCGTGAACGTACCTCAGAAAACCGCTGTTCTTGATGACCTGATGTCGGGTCGCGAATACTTGGAAACGCTGCGCGACGACCGCGCGGTTTATCTGTATGGCGAACGAATCCAGGATGTTACCGTTCATCCGGCGTTTCGCAATTCAGCCCGATCCATCGCGCGCTTGTACGACGCGCTGCACAATCCGAGATCACGCGATGTCATGACGACGGTCGACCGGTTTGGCATTCGCACGCATCGATTCTTCGCACCCAGCTACTCGGCGGCCGAACTACTTGCTGCGCGTGACGCCATTGCAGCATGGGCGCGGCTGACGTACGGATTCATGGGGCGCACCCCGGATTACAAAGCGGCGTTCATGGCGACGCTGGGAGCGAATCCCGAGTTTTATTCGCCGTTCGAAGAGAATGCGCGCCGATGGTATCGCCTTTTTGCGTCGAAGGCTCTTTACTTGAATCACGTGCTTATCAATCCCCCTGTCGATCGCATGAAGCCAGTTCACGAGATTGCCGATGTGTTTCTGCACGTCGTGCGCGAGACGGATGCGGGGGCCATCGTCAGCGGAGCAAAGATGCTGGCAACCGGCTCGGCTCTTACCAACGCGACTTTCGTTGCCCAGAACAGCGCAACGACCCTGCAGCAGGGCGAGGCCGAAGATTTTGCTTTGGTGTTTATCGCACCGATGGATACCCCAGGTACCAAGCTCCTATGCCGGCCTTCGTATGAACAGAGCGCCCGCAGCCCATTTGAGCATCCGCTATCGAGCCGTTTCGATGAAAACGACGCGGTTTTGATTTTTGATGAGGCGCTGATTCCCTGGGAGAACTTTCTGGTCTATCGCAACGTCGAGCGCGCCAACTCGTTCTTCCCCGAATCCGGATTTTTCAATCGATACAACCTCCAGGGCGGTACGCGGCTCGCCGTGAAGCTCGACCTGATGACGGGGTTACTCGCGCGCGGATTGGCGATCAATGGCACCGATGGGTTTCGCGGAGTGCAAGCCGCGCTGGGCGACGTCATTGCGTGGCGCACGCTTATGTGGGCGATGACAACAGCTCTCGCAGCCGATCCGCAACCCGGACCGGGCGGATCCGTCCTGCCGCGCCTGGAATACGCTGCGGCGATGCGAATTTTTGCGACTTCGGCGTGGCCGGTGGTGAAGAATATCATGGAGAACGTTCTCGGCGGCGCTCCGCTGGTGACGGCATCGGGACCCGAAGATCTCCAGAGTCCCGATCTTCGGCCGCTCATTGATCGCTATTATCGTGGAACGAATACAAGCGCCGAAGAACGCATCAAATTGTTCAAACTCATTTGGGATGCCATCGGCACCGAATTCGCTGGGCGGCACGAACTCTACGAGCGCAACTACGCAGGGAACCACGAGCAAATTCGCGTAGACACGGTAAATTTCGCAAAGCGATCGGGCGTCATGGACGAATGCCTCAAGCTTGTCGAGGAGTGTCTCGCCGACTACGACCTCGACGGCTGGAGAAACGATACGTGGCTGTAGAATGTTATCGGCGAAAGAATGCAACGGTCACGAACAGACCGAACACAATGATAGCCGTGCGGATCAACGATGGATTCAGACGTCTCGCGATTCGAGCACCGGCATAACCGCCGATGACGGCCGCGATAAGCATTACCGCCGCCTGTGCCCACCACACCTTTCTCGCGATGATAAACAAAACAACCGCCGCCGCATTCATCAGTCCTCCCAGCAGGGTTCTCCCAGCATTCATCGCGTGAATGTCGCGCAAGCCTGCAAGACTCCATACCGCGAGTATGATGATGCCAACCGCTCCACCAAAGTAGCCGCCGTAGATTCCGACAAAATAATGAAATATGACGAGGGCTTTTGGGCCGATCCATGATTTGCGCTTGAAGATGGTCGTGACACGCGGGCCGATAGCGAAAACAATCGTCGCTGCCAAGAGAAGCCAGGGAATCACCGCATCGAACGCCTTCTGCGAAGTCGACAGCAAAAGCACGGCCCCGCTAATGCCGCCCGCAATACTGGCCACAATCGCCGGTTTGACCGGGATGTTTAAAGTTTCCATCTCCTTTCGATATGCCCAGGCGCTCGCCAGCACGCCGGGAAATAGCGCTACTGTGCTCGTTGCGTTTGCGACGATGGAGGGTACTCCAGTAAATACGAGTGCCGGAAATGTCAGGAATGAGCCGCCGCCCGCAACCGCATTGATTAGTCCTGCCCCTAGAGCGGCCGCTACAAGGAAGAGGTAAGACATTTTCAGAGGCCTGCCAGGACCGACTGCGTTGCCTGCACGACGCGGTCGTGAATGACGCCGTTGGTTGCAATGATGCCGTTGAGATTCCGGACTTCCGCGGCGTCATATCGCAACGGCGCGTTGGAAATGTCGGTCATGCGGCCGCCGGCCTCACGGAGGATAGCTTCGGGTCCGCAGGTATCCCATAAGTGCGTGCGATGGCCTGGGTGGACGTAGAGGTGGGCGCGGCCCTCGCATACGATTCCAACCTTAAGTCCGACACTGCCGGTGACGATCGATTCGGTAATCCGGAGCGCCTGCCGGATCGCCTGCACACGCGCGGAGCGATGCGAACGGCTCTCGACAATCGTTAGCCGCGATGCCACATGCTCGGAAGAAACGTGCAATCGGGTAAGCGAGCCGCCGGATTCTAGAAATGCTCCCAGCCCCCGCGCCGCATAGTAGAGCTTGTCGGCGATGGGTTGATAAACGACGCCGAGAACCGGCGTGCGCTCGATAACGAGTCCAATCTGAACGGCGAACTCGCCGCGATGCTCAATGAATTCGCGTGTGCCGTCCATTGGATCGACCATCCAAACGTGTGTTCGTTGTAAGCGGCCGAGATCGTCGGGTTCTTCTTCGCACAGAACAGCGTGATCCGAAAATTCGAGCCTCAAGCCACCGACGATGAGTTCGCTCGCCTCGCGATCTGCCGCTGTGACGGGATCTCCCGGAGCCTTCCAATCGATCGATATGTCGCTCTGGTAGTAAGCCATCAAAATCTTGCCGGCGTCGAGGGCCAGGCTTTTTGCGACATCGAGTTCTTTCTGCATATTGATATTAATTACCATTGACACGCGGCTGGCCGTAACATATCCTTTCATCCGGCTATACGGATGAATGGATCCCCTCCAGTTGTCGATCAGCTTGCGATTCTTTCAGATCCCATCCGTGTGCGCATACTAGCGGTGTTGGAGGGACGGGAGCTCACGGTTTCCGAACTCTGCGACGTCGTCCAATTGCCGCAATCGACAGTGAGCCGCCACCTGAAAACACTTTCCGATGGCGACTGGGTCAGCTCGCGTCGGGACGGCACATCCCGGTTATACACATTGCCGCTTGATGACCTAGATCCGCCGACGAAACGGCTGTGGCAGGTCGTCCGGGAACAAGTATCCTCTTCAACCGCTGCCGCGCAGGACGACAGACGCCTGAAGCAAGTCTTAGCGAAGCGGCGAACGCAGTCGGAAGCTTTTTTCTCATCAGCGGCGGGACAGTGGGATCGCCTACGTGAAGAACTTTTCGGATCGACGAGTCATTTACAAGCTCTGGGCGCATTGTTGGATCCGGATCTGGTGATTGGTGACCTCGGGTGCGGCACCGGAGTCGTGAGCGGATGGCTCGGCTTATTTTGTGACCGGATCATCGCGGTGGATGCTTCAAAGGAGATGCACGGGGCCGCACGCGAAAATCTGGCGGGCCAAAAGCAGATCCAATTGCGGCAAGGATCTCTAGATAAGCTTCCGATCGAGAACGGTGAACTGGATGTCGCCTTGATGATGTTGGTCCTGCACCATCAGGCTGAGCCGAAGCGTG
>QHWY01000117.1 GCA_003223875.1 Acidobacteriota bacterium
GATATGCGAATGAATGTCGATCATAAGCTTCACGAGCCTACCTCAATGTCCGTGGGACGGTCCAGTGATCCAGTGATCCTGCCTTTACGGTGCTGAATATACGGCCAGTCCACGCTCACCGATGACCCGCTGTAAAGATGAGTTGGTCTTGGCGGTTTATCATTGATAGAGGGGCGGGCGGAATCCGACGAACTTGCCCGGCGTCATTAAAGCCAGCAACTGGGAGAGCGTTGACCGCGAGTGTGACCGCGGAACGGCTTTGCACAAAAAATCCTGGGCGGTCATAGACCGCCCCTACAGCTTGGGGTGCGCAACTGTAGGGGCGCTCTATCAGCGCCCACGATGTATTTTTTGTGCAAAGCCCCGCGGAACAATGATGTCGATGAGGCCGTGATCGTGAACTTTTTAAAATATTTTTGTTGCGGGCTCAAAGAACTCTTGACGACCGAGCGGAACAGGTGTTTGCTTATTTGTTTATTCGTTTCAGAATTGAGAGTGAATCCACCTGAGAATCGTGTAATCGAACGATGATTAGAGACGCCGATAATCCATTAGTTGACCGACGGACGACGACTAAAAACCAAAATCACGAGGGAGTGGGTGCTGTATAACCGCGCTCAGCAGTAAGCGGGCCGGGTGCTCACCAAATTAATGTTAGTGAGACAGGCTTCGATTCAGGTTCGCGGACGGTTGAATTCGGTTGGATGACGGAAGAAGTGTTCCTTCATCACAGTGGCGCGTATTACCGGACGGTTTTGGAAAACGTCATGCCGGCGAATCTTGTCACCGACTTGAATCTAACGATTCTGGGCGCCAGCAAGGAAGCGGGCCGGCTATACGGTTACCCACCGTCGGATCTCGTTGGGCGGAATGCTCGCGTTCTGTTTTCATCGAAAGCGGCCAGTCAAATTCACCGGCTGGGCCGTGCTGTTCTGGGGAAGAAGCCGCTCGGAGTCGAAGGCGAGGTGGTCCGAAGCGACGGTGATTGGATTCCGGTCTGGATCACCGCAGATCTGGTGGACACAGCGGCTGCAGAACAGATCCTTCTATCCACTTACGACATCGCCCGGCTCAAACTGGCTGACGATCCGCTCCGGACTCCGTTCCAGCTCGACCTGGTGCAAGATGCGCTCATCGTCCGCGACCTGGAGGACAAAATTCGTTTCTGGAATCAGGGCGCCGCACGCCTCTACGGCTGGCGTGCAGAGGAGGTTCTGGGCCGCAACGTTTACGATCTTCTGTTTCCAGGACAACTCCAGGGCTTCCACGAACAGGAACGCGTTCTTGCCAACACCGGAGAATGGACCGGCGAGATGCACCAGGTGACGCGGGCGCGCCGGAACATCGTGGTGGAGAGCTGTTGGAAGTTGCAGCGCGACGAGTCGGGCCGGCCCCAATCCGTTCTGATTGTCAATCGAGACATCACCGAAAAGAAGATGCTGGAGCGCGAAATCCTTCGCGTCGAGCGCATGGAAAACATCGGCAGGCTTGCAACTGCCATTGCTCATGATCTCAACAATGTTTTACCGGCAATGCTGATGTCGATTCGCGGCCTTCGGCAAGAGCTCGGCTTTGAAGGCCGGCAAGCCCTGGAGTCGTCGCAGTTCCAAGCAGAGCGCGCTGCGCAGGTGATCGCTCAGCTTCTATCGCTGACCGGAGACAGTGGGGAAGAATCCACGCTGGTGGACCTCGGGCGGCTGATCACAGAAACCGAAAAAATTCTGAAAAGCGGTTTTCCAAAATCCATCAAAATCGAGACGGTGATCGCTCAAGACCTTTGGACCGTCGTGGGCAATACAACACAGCTCTATCAGGTTCTGCTGAACCTGTGCCTAAATGCCCGCGACTCGATGCCGTCGGGCGGAACCTTGACCATTGAAGCCGGCAACCTGGTCCTGGATGCCGGCGGCGCTGAGAGCTTGCCGGAGGCGAAGCCGGGCGAATATGTCGTCCTTAAAGTGACCGATACCGGAGCAGGCATACCTGTCGAGCTCACCGGCAAAATTTTCGAACCGTTTTTCACAACCAAGGAACGCAAGAAGGGAACCGGTCTTGGATTATTTTCTGTCGCCAGGATCGTCAAGAACCACGGGGGATTTATAAGTCTATCGAGCGCATGTAAACAGGGTGCGCAATTTGTTATCTGTCTGCCGGCCGAGAAGACGTGCTCCTCCACTCGTTAGGATGCTTATATGGGCGATACGCCGGGCATTCGTCTCTTGCTGGTCGATGATCACGAACTGTTCCTCGCCGGTCTGCGGTCGCTTTTGCGAGGCGAGCCGGGGCTGATCGTGGTCGGAGAAGCCCACAATGGCAACGAAGCTCTCGAGGCCGCACGCAAGCAGCCCGACATCATCCTCCTGGATCTGCTTCTGGAAACCGAGACCGGTCCGGACTTTCTCCCCGATTTGATGAAGGCCGCCGAACGAGCCCGCATCCTGGTCCTGACGGGAGTGCCCGATCCTGAACTTCAGCTCCGCGCCGTGTGCCTCGGAGCGCTGGGCATCGTGCTGAAAGCGGAGGCGCCGCATATTCTTCTGAATGCCATTCGAAAAGTCCATGCCGGCGAGGCCTGGCTGAATCCCACGATGACTGCAACCGCGATGACTCGTCTGCAGGCGCGCCACTCCGGCAAACAAGATCCGAATGCGGCCAAGATCGCCAGCCTTACGGCGCGGGAGCTCGAAGTCATCGCTGCGCTCGGCGATGGCCGAAGGAATAAAGAAATCGGCGAACGGTTGTTCATCTCCGAAAAAACCGTCCGGCATTATTTCACTTCAATTTACGACAAGCTCGAGGTCACCGACCGATTGGAGCTGATTATCTACGCCTACCAGCACGGTCTCGCCAAAGTTCCCTCCCGGCAAGCCAACCTTACGCCGGCATTCAAGGAATAATCCGCGAAAACAGGACTTCCCTACAGTCGCATACGGGCGCCTAGTGTTGCGTTTCATAATTACGGTTACTTATGGTTCGGCAGAGCCGCATTCCCCTCCTCGCGGCTTTGCACAAAAAATCCTGGGCGGTCATAGACCGCCCCTACAGCTTGGGGTGCGCAACTGTAGGGGCGCTCTATGAGCGCCCGCGATGTATTTTTTGTGCAAAGCCCCTCCTCGCAGAGGAGGGGAGGATGCGCCACCAATAAGATGACGCGAAGCCACCGAAAGCGGCGTAGACGGGCGCGAAGCGCGAGCGCGATAGCGCGAAGCCGTAATAGTGGTCAGACCGGCACGTCCTGGATTTCGCCGAACTGACCACCCCGGCGCTTCGCGCCACCCCTCCTCTGCGAGGAGGGGAATTCACTAGATTTAGCCGCATCCGACAAATGTCCCTTCCGGGCGCGCGAAATTGCCAGCCCTGCGGATTTTTTTTACGGACAAAAACCATCACGGCCCGGCTCAAGAAAGGACGCGCTGTCCGTAAAAATTCGGTCAGCTCCGCCGATGCGGACGCTGCACGGCGTATGTAGGATGTCTACCGTCAGCCTGTTTCTGTAGCCCAATGCGCAATGAGGGAACAACGGTCGAGCGCGCGAATCGATGCGCCCTATCCCGTCAGGTTACGGGGTGTCGACAGCGACGGTCGAGCGTTCAAGGAGCAAACGTTGCTTGAAAACTTGAGTGCGGGCGGTTTGTATCTGCGCCTGTCGCGGAAACTCGTCGAAGGAACGGATGTAAGGCTGGCGGTGCGGTTGTCCACCGCGCCGGCCGGAACAGTTCCCGTCCTCCGGCTGGCCGCACGCGGGACCGTGTTGCGCGTGGAACCGCAGGCTGATGGGACCTACGGCGTGGCGGTCGAGTTCAAGCGACGCCGCGTTATCTGACGTAGGGCTTTGCACAAAAAACAGATCGCGGGCGCTCATAGAGCGCCCCTACAGTTGCGGACCCCAATCTGTAGGGGCGGTCTATGACCGCCCAGGATTTCTCGTGCAAAGCCCTGACGTAGCGGCTTTTTCAGCCGTCACACGGAAGTCCAAAAATGGATTCTGTGACTTCCTGGGCGTGAGCTTGTCCAAATGACACTCTCCGAATCCACCAGCAACGCCGCGGGCGGCCCCGCGTGGTTTGCCGTACAGGTCAAGACGACCCATGAAAAGCGCGTGACATCGCTCCTGGATTACAAAGGGCACGAATGGTTTCTACCGCTGTACACGGCGAGGCGCCGCTGGTCGGATCGGATCAAGCGGGTGGAGATTCCTCTGTTTCCGGGATACGTCTTCAGCCGGTTTGCTCCGCCCGCTCGCGTGTCCATCTTGAAGACTCCCAGCGTCCTGCGAATCGCCGGCATCGGCAATACGCCGATGCCGATCGACGATCACGAGATTGCCGCTCTGCAGAGAGTGGTGCAGTCCGGAGCCGGCCTATCGCCCCACCCCTTTCTGAAAGTGGGACAGTGGGTTCGTATTGAAACTGGATCACTCTACGGATTGGAAGGCCTGATTCAAGATGTCCGGCGGTGCAACCGCCTGATTCTCTCCGTTACCCTGTTGCAACGGTCGGTCGGCGTGGAAATCGACAGCGCCTGGGTCGTCGCGATCCCGACACCCAAAGGATTTAAACCATGTTCGAAACCATTGTGGTCGGCGGCCTGATACTGCAGCTCCTGACCTTCGTCACACTGTGTTTTTTTCTGGTTCAATTGCTGCGCCAGCAGGGCCGCATTTTGCTCCGCCTCGACGGCCTCGAAGAAGGCCGGGCAGCTCCTGCCGCGGGACCGGGCCCGAAGGGCCTGGCTGTCGGAACAGCCGTTGAAGATTGCCGCCTTCCCGACCTGAACGGCCAAACAATCTCCTTATCGGACTATCGCGGCCGGCGGGTCCTTCTGATTTACTGGAGCGCGGAATGCGGCTTCTGCGACTTGACGGCAGCGGAGCTGGCGCCGATCCAGTCGCGGCTGCAAAACAACAACACCGAAGTCGTAATGGTCAGCTACGGCAGCGCCGAATCCAATCGCAAGCTGGCGGCTGAGCATGGATTGAGTTCGACGATCCTGCTGCTGAAAGACGCTCCGGCACAGAAAATTTTCGAGAACGGAACATTCCAATACTGTGGTACCCCCTCGGCGTATTTGCTGGACGAGCAGGGACACGTGGCGCAGCCGCTGGCTGCAGGGATGGACCAGGTGCTTCTTCTTGCGCGGCAAGCCGCTGCTCGGGACGGCGGGGCTGACGTGGGAACCGCAAAGCGGGTGTTGCGAACGCTTCTGCCGAGTGAGAGCCGCATCGAGCGTGAAGGTCTGAAGAAGGGCGCTTCCGCACCGGGTTTCAGTTTGCCGGATATCCATGGTCAAACCGTTTCGCTCGACCAGTTCCGCGGCCGTAAAGTGCTTTTGGTCTTTACGGACCCGCAGTGTGGACCGTGCGACGAGCTGGCTGCGGATCTGGTTCGCCTCGATCGCAAGCACGGCAACAACGGTCTGGCGGTCATCATGGTCGGACGCGGCGATGCGGAGCAGAACAAAAAGAAGGCGAGCGAGCACGGCATCCGATTTCCCGTCGTCCTTCAGGAACGCTGGAAACTGTCCCGGGAATACGGAATATTCGCCACACCTGTCGCGTTTCTCATCGGCAAAGACGGGGTCCTCATGAGAAACGTCGCCAAAGGACCCGATCAAATCATGGCGCTGGCCCGCGCAGCCCTCGCCCTGGAAGAGCGTGGCCGAAGGCCGGGTGAGGAAAACGTAACGATCCGCAAAACTCCCCTCCTAAGTTAGGAGGGGTGGATGCGCCCTCAATAAAATGCTGCGAAGCCACCTTTAACGGGCGCAGACGGGGTGGTTCTTTTGAGGAACCACCCGCCTCGCTTCGCTCGGCTCCCCTCCTAACTTAGGAGGGGAGTGCGCTTGTCTCATCGTGATTGAAAACACCAGGAGGAATGATGGCGGAACTCTTTGATCGTCTCTGCCGTATTCTGGCGACACCGATGCCGCGTTCCCGCGCCTTGAAGCTCATCCTCGGCGGGCTGGCGGGCGCGGTTCTGACTCCTTTCGCGTTCGGGCAACGGGGGTGTCCGCCCCAGCGGGTATGTGCGGGCGGCGCACCCGGGGACTGCTGTCCGCCTAGCCAAAAATGCTGCCCGGGCCCGAATCACTGTTGTCCGAATAACAGCACATGCTGCGGCGGCAACAGCTGCTGTTCGTCTGGCCAAACATGCTGCGGCAACTCCTGCTGTTCGTCCGGCCAAACATGCTGCCGCAATAGTATCTGCTGTCCGTCTGGCCAAACATGCTGCGGCGCGCCTTTGCCGGCTCACTGTTGTGCGAATCCCCAGACATGCTGCGGCAACAGCTGCTGTACACCATCCCAGACATGCGTCAACGGAGTTTGCCAGGGTGGTCCTTCGCCGGGGCAGCCTGACTAGGTTCGGCAAAGCCGCATTCC
>QHWY01000174.1 GCA_003223875.1 Acidobacteriota bacterium
CAAACGGCAAGGACGTCATTGATCGGCCCAGGCTTGGATTTACTGTCGTCAAGGAACCGCCCAAGCGGCAATATGTGAACTTTGTCATCAACTCGGCGCAGGAGCCGGCTGTCTTCGCTATTCCGCCGAATAGTCCCAACTGGCAGGCTCCGATTTCGGAAGCGACATTTCTGGAAGATGTCGATTTGGTTTGGGCGATGGCGCATATGCATGTCCGCGGAAAAGACATGACATACAAACTGACCTACCCGGACGGAAGGACCGAGACCATTCTCAGCATCCAGAACTACGACTACAATTGGCAGCTCGGTTATCAATTCAAACCGATCCGCCTACCCAAAGGCACAAAGCTTACCGTCATTGCGGACTACGACAATTCGCCGAACAACCGCGCGAACCCTGATCCGAATCGAACCGTATACTGGGGCGACCAGGCGTGGGAAGAAATGATGTCGCCGTTCTTCGCAGTCATCGCCGGGAGAAACATCGACGCAAAGAAAATCCTCATAACACCAACTGCAGCGCGGCCCGGCGCTTGAAGGTCGTGATATAGTCCCGATTCCATAATGGAACGCACGATCGACATCTCCAAAGCCATCGACCAGAGCAAGGTCGGGGCATTTCAGACCGGCATCTTCATACTGTGTGGGCTTTGCCTGATCATGGATGGATTCGATGTTCAGGCGATGGGTTATGTCGCGCCAGCGCTCATTCGAGACTGGAAGATTACGAATGTCTTTCTCACGCCAGCTTTTACAGCCGCACTCAGCGGCATTTTGGTCGGATCGCTTCTGTGCAGCATGGTAGCCGACAAGCTGGGACGGAGACCAGTGCTCGTGTTCACGACGCTCGCTTTCTCCCTGCTGACGCTGCTGACCGCACAGGCCAATTCGATTGGACAATTAGTGGCGCTTCGCTTCCTGGCTGGAGTCGCTCTAGGCGGCATTATGCCGAATGCCATGACGCTCGTCGGTGAATACACCCCTTCTAGACTGCGTGTGCTAATGATGATCATCGTGTCGAACGGCTTCAACTTGGGTGCGGTGATTGGCGGCCTCGTTTCCGTGTCCTTGATTCCAGCCTTCGGATGGCGAGCAATCTTCTATGTTGGCGGCGCTATTCCGCTTTTAATCGCGCTGTTGATGATCTTCTTCTTACCCGAATCCTTACAGTTCCTCGCGGTACGTGCGAAGAGTCCCGACAAGATTGCAAAATGGTTGAAGCGGGTCGATCGCACGGTGCAGACGGACACCACAACCCAATACGTGGTTCAGGAGCAAAAGACTAGAGGTGTTCCCCTCATGAGGCTGTTTGGCGAGGGCCGAGCGGTTGGAACCCTTCTCTTGTGGACGTTGAACTTCATGAATTTGCTCAATCTTTACTTTCTGGCGAGTTGGTTGCCAACCGTTTTCCGAGATGCGGGGTATTCGCTTTCCAACGCTTTGTACGTCGGAACCACGCTGCAACTCGGCGGCACGATAGGAACGTTCGTGCTCGCATGGTTGATCGGGCGCCTAGGGTTCATTCCGGTGCTGACGACTTCTTTTGCCATCGCCAGTGTGAGCATTGCGTTCATCGGTCAGCCCATGTTGTCCATTGCGTCACTGTTCGCGATTGTCTTCGGAGCCGGATTGACCGTTGTCGGCGGCCAAGGTGCAGTGAACGCCTTGGCCGGAACATACTACCCAACTGATCTTCGCTCAACGGGAATCGGTTCAGGCCTCGGAGTTGGCCGAGTTGGTTCAATTGTAGGTCCGACAATGGCGGGTATACTCATGGGCAACGGCTGGGCAGCACGCGAGCTTTTCTACGCCGCAACGGTGCCTGCAGTAATCTCAGTCATTGTCGTGTTCTCTCTTCAGTGGGTGATCAAGCCTCAGCGATCGATAGTCTCCAAAACCGAAGCCCTGGCTCACTAAGCGCATCGGAACTCCGTGGACGACCTGCACAACAATCCGAAAACCGACATCGAAATCGCTCAAGAAGCGCACATGTTGCCGATCGCACAGGTCGGTCATCGGAAGCTCGGCATCAATCTCAGTGATCTGTTGTTGTACGGCCATTTCAAAGCCAAAGTGTCGCTGGATTACCTCAACACGCTTAAGACGCGGCCCAATACGAAGCTCATCCTGATTACGGCGATCACACCAACCGCGGCGGGAGAAGGCAAAACAACAACGACCGTCGGTCTCGGGGACGCGCTGAATCGCATCGGCAAGCCTGCAATCGTTTGCCTGCGCGAGCCCAGCCTCGGCCCCTGCTTCGGAGTCAAAGGCGGCGCGACGGGCGGCGGTTATGCTCAGGTCTTACCGATGGAAGATATCAATCTTCATTTCACGGGCGACTTTCACGCGATCGGTGCGGCGAATAATCTCCTCGCCGCGCTGGTTGACAATCACATCT
The DNA here is from genome assembly GCA_003223875.1 of Acidobacteriota bacterium. Lineage (GTDB taxonomy): Bacteria > Acidobacteriota > Terriglobia > 20CM-2-55-15 > 20CM-2-55-15 > 20CM-2-55-15. Next base: position 2,404 of record QHWY01000174.1, read on the forward strand.
ATTGGGGCAATTCCCTCGGGTTGGATGCCAGGCGAATCTCCTGGCGGCGTGCGGTGGACATGAACGACCGGTCGCTGCGGCAAATTACAATCGCGCTGGGCGGTATTGGTAACGGCTTTCCGCGCGAAGACGGTTGGGACATCATCGCCGCGTCGGAAATCATGGCCGTCTTCTGCCTTGCCGAAAACATCGATGATCTGAAACGGCGGTTGGGCAACATGATCGTGGGACAAACACGGGACCGGAAATACATCCGCGCTTCAGACTTCGAAGCCTCCGGCGCAATGACTGCGCTATTGAAAGACGCGTTCGCGCCGAATCTTGTTCAGACGATCGAAAACAATCCAGCCCTTATCCACGGCGGCCCATTTGCAAATATTGCCCACGGCTGCAACTCCGTCATAGCCACGAAGAGCGCCCTGAAACTTGCGGACTATGTTGTCACCGAAGCCGGATTTGGTGCGGATCTGGGCGCTGAAAAATTCATGAACATCAAATGCCGCAAAGCTGGATTGAGACCCGACTGCGCCGTCGTTGTGGCTACGATTCGTGCTCTCAAGATGCACGGCGGCATGAGCAAAGACACGCTGAAACAGGAAAATCTTCCGGCGCTCGAAAAAGGATTCGACAATCTGGCACGGCATGTCGAAAACGTTCGTAAATTCGGTGTGCCGGTCGTTGTCGCTGTCAATCGATTTACCGCCGATACTGAAGCCGAGAACGTTCGGCTGAAATCGCTATGCGATAAGCTCGAGGTGGAATGCATCACTGCGGATCACTGGGCCAAAGGTGGTGAAGGCGCAATCGAGCTTGCCGAGACGGTGGTGAGGACGATCGAGACGAAGCCTTCGCAGTTCAGACCGCTTTATCCAGACGACATGCCGCTTTGGAAAAAAGCACAAACGATTGCCCGTGAAATGTATGGCGCCGACGAAATTATCGGCGATCAGAAAATCCGTGATCGCTTCAGGGAACTGCAGGATCAAGGCTATGGCCATTTCCCCGTGTGCATCGCAAAGACGCAATACAGTTTTACAACCGATCCCGATCGGAAGGGCGCGCCCAAACACCACGTGGTACCCATTCGTGAAGTGCGGTTGTCGGCCGGCGCCGAATTTATCGTGGCCATATGTGGGGACATCATGACCATGCCCGGGTTGCCGAAGATTCCTGCCGCGAACAAAATCGACGTCACGCCCGACGGCCGGATCGTCGGCTTGTTCTAATTATTTCCTCCTGGCTTTTTCGCGTACGCGGTTCTGCTTTTGCTGCTGTTGCCGGAGCAACAACGCAGGCGGCGTGAACCGCAACTTTTCTTCGCCGTTCTGGGTGCTGCTCTGCGGTTCCACGCCGCACAGTACATTCCCATGGTCCCGGATGGCTTGAGCAAGGGTGACATCTTCGTTCGGAATGTCGCCCGTGAACACGATGTCGAAAGCAACAACCTTCGCACCGGCGCGGCGAAGCTCGTCGAGAAGACGCGCCTGGATTGTTCTCCGCAACAACGAGGCCGATCAAAAGAAGAAACGCCCAGCGGCTATCCCGGACCCGCCGTTTTCTCATCACCATCTGGTTCCGTTCACCGGAGAAATTTATACTGGATGCTGATCAAATTTAGAAATGTCCGTGAGGCATTGTATGGAAAAACGAAAACTCGGTCGACAAGGTCTGGCGGTTTCTGCCTTAGGCCTCGGGTGCATGGGAATGTCCTGGGCGTACGGCGGCGCTGATGATGCAGAATCCATTCGTGTGATCCGTCACGCTCTCGACATTGGCGTGGATTTTCTCGATACGGCCGAAACCTATGGCCCTTTTACGAATGAAGAACTGATCGGCCGCGCGCTGAAAGGAAAGCGTCGCGAAACCGTCGTCATTGCGACCAAATTTGCCTGGAAGTTTGGACCGAACAACGAACAGATCGGACTCGACAGCAGTCCGGCCAACATCAAAAAATCTATTGAAGGATCGCTACGGCGTCTGGGAACCAGCTACATCGACCTTTATTATCAGCACCGCCTGGATCCGAATACGCCGATCGAAGATACCGTCGGTGCCATGGCCGATCTGGTGAAGGAGGGCAAGGTGCGATACATCGGCCTATCGGAAGTCGGGCCCGGCACCATCCGGCACGCACACAAGGTGCATCCTCTGAGCGCGGTTCAATCCGAGTATTCGCTCTGGACGTGTGGTCTGGAAGAAAAGGTTTTGCCCACGCTGCGAGAGTTGGGCATCGGACTTGTTGCCTATAGTCCGATCGGGCGAGGATTTCTCTCGGGAAAAATCCGAAGTATAAACGACCTTTCCGAATCGGACTGGCGGCGCAACAATCCCAGATTTCAAGGGGAGAATTTCCAGCACAATTTCAAGCTGACGCAAATTGTCGAAAAGATCGCATCCGGAAATCGCGCGACGGCAGCGCAGGTCGCGCTGGCGTGGGTTCTTCGACGGGGCAATGACATCGTGCCGATCCCCGGAACCCGGCACATCGGACACCTCGACGAGAACGTGAATGCGCTCGATCTCAAACTATCCGAAGCGGCCTGGTCGGACCTCGACCGCGAGATCCGATCATTCCGGATTGCCGGCGCGCGCTATCCTGAGGCGGCCATGAAAATGCTCGATACGACCGAATAACTACGCGGCCGGACAAAATGGACGATGAGCGAGATAATGGCCAATATCAACAAAATGTGAATACCGGCGCTTGCGACATGCATCGCGCCCATCCGAGAAGCCACAACGCCAGAAGAATTACGAATAAGGCGATAAACATAAAAATACTCCTTCGAATTGCTCTTAAATATAGTGACTGCTTCGCGCCGGGTTCGTTACTCTGCGGTTGTCAAGAATGCTTGCCGATTTCGCCAAAACCGAGACGACTCGATACACCGTAAACGCGACCTTCACCCAGGCCCTGCTTTACTTTAAAGACGGCAGCTATCTCCAATTTGAGCATTCCAGCCGCAGTAACCGTTGGGCGAAAGCTTCCGCTGGCGAGACGATTGCAGACAGGATTTGCAGGGAGCTTTCGCAATTCCGGCTGAACGGCAAGCACTTGCAGCTCTTCTTTGAGGATGGCAGCAACGCTGAATTCGTTGTTGTCGTCTAAACGGGTGAGACCTCGGCATGAAATTTGCCTGATCTAGTCATTGGATGGGAACACTCTTCCTAGTTGCAACGCCGATCGGGAATTTACGCGACATCAGCCAGCGAGCGCTGGACGCTCTGCATCAAGCCGATCTGATCGCGTGCGAAGACACGCGCGAGACCATCAAACTCCTGAATCATTTGGGGATTCAAAAAGCGCTCACCAGCTATCATGAGTTCAATGAGCAGAAGAAAGCGGAAGAACTCGCAGAAAGGCTCGCCGGCGATACCAAAATCGCTCTGGTCTCGGACGCCGGAATGCCGGCGATATCGGATCCTGGATACCGCCTCGTTCGGTTGTGTCGAAAGAGAGAAATCCCAGTCGTTGCCATTCCCGGTCCGAATGCTGCACTGACAGCCTTAGCCGCCTCAGGCCTGCCTTCGGACCAGTTCATGTTTATTGGTTTTCTACCGTCGAAGAAAAATGCCCGCCGTCAAAAATTGATGGACCTGGCGAATATCGCCTGCACGTTGGTTCTCTACGAAGCTCCTCATCGCATTGAAGCTTCGCTGGAGGATATTCAGGAAGTTCTCGGAGACCGTGAAGTCTGCGTGGCGCGCGAACTCACAAAAATTCACGAGGCGTATTTATTTGGCAAGCTTTCCGAGGTGCGAAAGAAGATTAAACCGATCGGCGAATTTGTGGTTGTCCTCGCTGAAAGCGAGCAGCGGCAAGAAAAACAAGCGCCACTCTCTCGCGACGACGTCTTGAAAAAATTGGGAATGACCCGCAACGAACTTTACGATTTGTTCTTCAAAAAAAAGATCTCAGAATAGAGTCATGAGCAAACAATTAACCTACTCTGAAGTCGCGGCCACCGGCATGCCGCGGCGGCGTTTCCTGCAGTCTAGCGCCGGAGTTTTTGCGGGCGCGATTGCCATGGCGACACAGCGTGAAGCGGTTCCCGCCGGAAGCGGCAGCAACGGCCGCCGCATCTTGGTCAAAGGCGGCATTGTCCTTACTATGGACCACAACGTCGGCGATTTTGAGAAAGCTGACGTGCTGATTGAGGGAAAAAAGATTGCTACAGTCGGCCCCAACCTGAAGGCCAACGCGGAAGTGATCGACGCCACGGACCGGATCGTGACGCCTGGCTTCGTTGACACGCACCATCACCAATATCAGGCCGTTCTGCGAAGTCTCATCGCCGATGCCTTGCTCCAAGACGACTACAATCGCGTCATCAACAACCCTGGCGCGCTGAACGCCTACTATCAACCCGACGACGCATACATTGGAGAGCTATTGGCCTCCGTTAGCCAGATGCGCGCCGGCGTCACAACGTCTGTTGATCTTTCGCAGATCTCGCACTCGCCCGCGCACAGCGACGCGTGTATTGCCGGTCTCAAGGAAGCCGGGCGCCGTACTGTCTTCGGCTACTCCGCCGGACAGGGGCCTGCCAACCGGTACCCGCAGGACATCGTCCGGCTGCGCGCGCAATACTTCTCGTCGGATGACCAGTTGCTGACATTAGCTCTGCACGCTCCCATTGATGCGCAGGTCTGGGAAGTTGGCCGCCAGGCGGGCGTGCCCATCGTTTCCCATGCGACCAGCCCCGACGTTGCGGCTCAATTGATGGCTCTCGATCGTGCTGGGCTGATGCGTCCCGACAACGAATATATCCATTGCACGCACTTTCCCGCGGCGCTTTGGGAACGGATTCGCGACACCGGCGGTAAGGTTTCAATCGCACCTGCCGTCGAGATGCAGGAAGGACACGGCGTGCCGCCCTTTCAGGCCGCGCTCGACCATGGCATTCGGCCGAGTCTGAGCACGGATGTCGAAACATCGATGACGCCGGATTTCTTTACGATCATGCGCACGGCCTTCACCCTACAGCGCATGTTCATCAACGAGCGGCGATTTAACGGGGAAAAGAACCTGCCCCTCTGGCTCACCTGCCGCGAAATGCTCGAAATGGCCACGATCGACGGCGCCCGAGTAGCGCATCTCGACCACAAGATCGGGTCGCTCACACCCGGCAAGGAAGCCGACATCATTCTGCTGCGCACGGATGACATTAACGTCTTTCCCCTGAACAACGGGCCGGGCGCAGTCGTAACGCTCATGGACACGAGCAACGTCGACACCGTCTTCGTCGCCGGGAAGATCATGTTGTGGAAAGGCAGATTGGTCGGCGTCGATCTCAAAAGGCTGCGCCGTTTGGCGGAACACGCGCGCGACGGTATTCTCAGCCGGGCCAGTTATCGGCCGAATCTCCTCAATACCTGCTGCCCGCGGTCATGACGGATGGTCGGCTTTTGATGGGGTTGCAAAACGCGACGCGGGGCGAATTTCAATCAAAAATGTGGATGTCCAAGGTACGACGTCAACTGCATTTGTCAAACAACCAGATGACTCAGTTACTCAATGATTGATTTAGTCAGTGAGTCGTTGCGTTATCAGGTAATTTCACAAGTGAATTTGACGTCGTACATTGGACATCCCAACATTTGACTTCATTGCGACGCAAATCCACTGCGACGTAGTTATGAATTGGATCTAAATCGCGAATGTAGCGTTCGGAGGACGGTTGAGGACTTGTGTTACCGGACTGTTCTCCTATCGGGCTGCATAAGCCCCTTTTTGCAGAAGACCGCAGAGACTTGCTTCCTGGGTTCTGTTAGACATCGCATATAACATGGCTATCGCCTTAGTCAAAACGTGTATTTAGGCGGGTGGAGCCATCGCCTCACGTGTCCCTGGCGAGTGTGTCATAGGCGTTAAGGTACTAAATGTTTTGTCAATGTATACGCGCTCGCATTGCCACCGCCGAACGCGCGAAAGCGTTCTGCCCTGACGCAAACGAGCAGAATCTAGTTTCTGGATAGAGTGTCCGGAATGTCGTCTCTACTTACGGTCGTGTGGCACGGCGACCGTCGTCTGTACATGGTCGTCTGCCCACTGGCCGTCTTAGTCGTCAACTCGCCGTTAGCCGTATAGGTATAGCTCGTGCTGCCGTATTGCGTCAGCCGTGGTCCTGCGCGTCGTACACGGCATTGCCGCGTGGTTCCGCCCGCGGTGACGCTGGTGCGATTGCCGTTGGCGTCATAGGTATAGCTTTCAGCGAGCGCCCCGTTCTTACGAAATCTAGGAATTGTCCGTTTATGTTCATCGTCATCTCCTTTCAGACCCCAATTTCTTGGATTGCAGAAATTGGGGTCTGACTCCAACTACGTGGCCATATGCGCGACCGGATCGCTCCAGTCGCTGGAGCCGGTGCTGCCGCCGACTGCCCGAACCTGGAAAACGTAAGTCGTTCCCGGGATCAGGTTACCAACGATGATCGAGCGTGAGCTGGTGAACAGTCCCGTGTGTTTCCAGTCTCCCGGAGTGTTTACAAACAGACCCGCCGGCACGGCGCCGGCGGCTTTCTCGGCGGCAGAGAAAATCATTTGTGCCGCAAAGAAACTCGTACCCGAGACGAAGAAGATCTTCTCCATCCCGGAGAAACGTGTCGTCATTGCGGAAATGATCTTCTCCGCGCCGAAAATGATTGCCTCAATGAAGGAGAAAATTGGGTTCGTTCCAGAGATGATCTTCTCGGAGCAGGAGAAAATCGAGTCGCGCTCGAACAAAATCTTCTTCGTTCCGCAGAAGATCTTTTCGGCCGGAAAGAAAATCATTTCCGTCTCAGAGAAGATTTTCTTCGTCGCGAAGAAGATCTTCTCGCGGGCGAAGTCTGCAACTCGTTGGTTGCTCGACCCTGGCAGGGTGTCCGAAAAGATCCTCTCCGAGGCGGAGAAGATCTTCTTCAACCCGCAAATGATCTTCTCGGAGGCAGACCTGATCACCGGCGCGCGGGAGCCGGCAATGTCCGCATCAAAGACAATGTTCTCCGCTACGAAGAAGATCGTCACCATCGTATCGAGGATCATTTCTGTCGTGGAGAAAATCTTCTCGTTTACGAATTTGATCCTCGATGGTCTGTAAATGATTGGGTCGAACTGATCGAGGATTGCCGGCCAGCCGGAAATGATCTTCTTGGTTTCAAATTTAGTCTTCTCTCTATACTCTGTAGGTTTTTTACGGGAATTTGGACCTTTCACCGTGCGTGGCTGCCAATATGACTGTTGTCCCTGCAGCCATTATTGGAACGGAATTACGGGAACCGTAGTAAAAGTAGAGGGGTTGGGAAAGAACAATGCTGTTGAAACAACCGGTTTATCGCTGATGACGCGCATCGTTCCCCAAACTATAGAAGGCACGGTCGGGAAAAGATCCGTGACAAAGAATGCGGTCTGGTTGTTTGCTGCAAGCGTTCGCGTGATTTGAGAAACAATTGCGGTGCCAGTTTTGTCCAGAAGTTGAAACGTGATGGTGTCCCGGGGCCCGCACGATCACTCACTCAGGGTTCGGCAAGGATTACGGCGGTATCGACAGAAGTTTGAATCCCTCGCGAGCGCTTGGGACCATCGGATTCCATCCCGTCTCGGCCTTGAACTTGCGATTCGAAACGCGCTGGCTTCGGGCCAGGAACATGAAGTTCTTGCCTGCAAAGAGCCACAGAAAAAATCTTGGCGGCCGCACCAACCGCCGGCGGACGACGGCGTGGGCGAGAGCCGATGCGAGTTCCCGTTTTTGTAGGGGTTCATCGTCCACAACATCGTAAATTCCGGCCGAGGCTTTGCGCAGCGCATCCACCACGGCGAGCGCGGCATCGTCCACCCAGATCAACGGCTGGTATGCCGTGTTGCGGCCGAAGATCGGCGCGATGCGATAGCGAGCGCTTCGCAGCATGTCGATGGTATTGGAAGCCGTCGGCCCATAGAAGCCGCCCATCCTTAAAACAATCCCTCGATGGCCGGCACCGGTGAACCGGACCACTTCCGCTTCGGCATCCAGCGATGACTGCAGGATTGACGTGGGCGCGGGGGGCGTCGACGCATCCAGCCAGTTCGCGCCGCCGTCCGGATAGACGAACACGATGCCGGGATATATGAATGTCGTCACGCCACATTCAATGGCAGAATCGACAAGGTTACGCGTGCCTTCGCGGCGAATCCGGTCATTCTCGCGCCACGCTCCCGGTCGCGTCGCATCCTTCGCCGGAGGAATGTGTGTCGCGAGATGAAGCACTGCATCTCGGCCCATCAATGCCTCTCGCAGGCTGGATCGATCGAACAAATTTGCCGCAAACGGTTCGGCCCCGATTTCGCGGAGCTGCGTTTCGTTGCCGGCGCTACGCACGAGGGCATGGACCTGATACCCACCGTCGACCAACAGACGCGCGACAACTCTACCGAGTACTCCGGTTGCACCAGTGATGAAGATCTTCATTTTTACAGCCGCACCAAATGCTACTCCTCTCGTCCATGACTGCTCGTGTTAAATTGGCCGACGTATATTAACTTGTGCCTAACCTTCTACAGTTCCTTATCAAATATGGATATGTACTGCTCTTCGGAGCGGCATTTGCGGAGCAGCTCGGGTTGCCGCTTCCGGCAGTGCCGCTACTGGTCGGCACCGGAGCTCTTGCGCGAACCGGCGAATTTTCTCTTTCCCGGATCGTGCTGGCGGCCCTGATCGGTTCCCTCATTGCCGACTGCGTGTGGTACAGGCTGGGCTGGCGCTATGGGCGATCCGTGCTGCGATTGGTCTGCCGTATATCTCTGGCACCCGACGACTGCATCCGCCGCACCGAAGATCTATTCGAGCGGCGTGGCCTGTGGGCGCTGCTGCCCGCAAAATTCGTCCCCGGCCTGAACACCGCTGCCCTTCCTCTTCTCGGGATGGTCAAGACACCGCTACTGAGTTTCGTTATCTTCGATGTAGCTGGTCTCATGTTGTGGATTACCCTGTACACCTCACTCGGTTATGTGTTCAGCCGCCAGATCGAAGAAGTCGTGGATTATCTGTCTAGACTCGGAGCGTCACTGTTCGCTGTGGGTGTAATCGCGCTGGCCGTGTACGTAGCTTATAAGTTCGACCAACGACGTCGATTCCTGAAGAGGCTGTCGGTGCCCCGCATTACCCCCGAACAATTAAAGGCGCGTATGGATGGCGGGAACGATATTTTGATTTTTGACACACGCAACCAACTCGATCGCCAGATTGATCCGGTTCGTATCCCCGGAGCTTTTCATCTCCTGCCAGAGTACCTGCAATTTGAACCTGGCGCCTTCTCACCCGCTCGTGAAATTGCTGTTTATTGCACCTGACCGAACGAAGCCACAAGTGCCCGTGTGGCGCTCCAGTTACGGCGAATGGGATTCGTTCACGCGCATCCACTCGAAGGCGGGCTCGATGCGTGGCGGGAACGGAATTTTCCGATTGAAGTACTGGATTAGGTGTTCCTCCTCGCGTTGAACTCCACAAGCGCGTCGTCTTCGACAGCGTAAGAAATTTCAATCGGCCGGCAACAAACTTCGCAGTCTTCGATGTAGGTTTGAGCGCCAACCGAGGTATCCAACACCATCGAGATGTCTTCACCGCAATAGGGGCACGTGAAGAAATATTCCATCGTTGAAGATGATTAACGCCGCGAGGGAAATTTTGAAATCGGACGAATCCTGCATCTCAAATCCGAGATCCGAGATCTTAAATTGGACGGTCAAGTGCGAGGTCCAGTTTGAAATTTCGGATTTGAGATTATTTGAAATGCAGGATTCGTCCTTCACTTTCCTTTCTTCTGCGCCGCTTCCGCTTCGGCAACACGGGCCCCCCGGAGAATAGTGGAGAGCATCGTATTGCCTTCGTGGCAAGCCCACTCATACACGGGACCTTTTGTTTTCGTCCAGGGGATCTCGGCGGTCCAGGGTTTGGCCCACGTGGTGGGATCTTCAACCGTAAATTCGTAAATGATCGTGTCATCCGCGGCGCGGGTGAAGCGTTCCACCAGGTGCAACTTTTCACTGGATCCTCGGAATTCGGTCCGGTTCGTGAAATTGGTAGTATCAACTACGAGCGTGTTGCCCTCCCAATGCCCCACCGAGTCTCCTTGCCACAGGTGAATGTTTTGCGGCACATGCGGGCGGCCGTCGGTGGGAATGACGCGCGTGGAGTGATTCTGCTCGCGAAGCAGGGCGACGTATCCCGGCCCCTGCACAATCTGTAGCAGGTTGCCTTCATTGGCTCCGGGGGTCATGGGGATTCTTTCCTGGCCTACCAGGCAACGCTCACTCAACGGCCGGTTCGCATAGCTGTCGAATTCATGTCCCTTGTCTTTCGAGGCGCGTTCGGCATTTCTTTCTTTGGCGGCCGGCAACATGGGGGGCACGACGCCTTCTGATCCGACGATGAGCGAAGTTCGTTTTGAGGAGTACCTGAGTGTGCTTGGATCAAAACCGTACAGCTCGAGATCGTAACGCACCGCCTGCGGACGCGTGAATCCAGGGTCGGCTTCCTCACCGACTTCCCCCGCACGAGCACGCTTGGTCAATGCGGCGATTTCCTGGTCCGTATAGAATTCCTTGGAACCGAGACCCTTCGGGCGTTCGAGAGGCGTCAACGTATAGTTGGTCCATATTCCTTGTAGATCGGGCTTGCCATCGGATGTGCGTGGCGGTGTCCAGGCCTTAGCGTCTGTCGGTGTCTTCGTGGCGGCCGATTGAGTCTGCCCGGCCGCGGGCATCTGCACAACGAGCGCGACCGAGATCACAGCCGCCAGCGCAACTGTGGAAGCAAGCGAACGATGGCTCATAGAGTCTCCTTTCTTCTTGATGGCTGCGGCGTCTCGGCTTCGATTCGCAGCGGCTCATCGTCGTACGATCTATCGGGCTTCTTGGTAAGAAGACCATACAACGATTTTTGAGCAAACTCCACTTATGCTTGTCCGGCGGGCGCATACTACACGAAATAGACCCAGACCGATATGGAGGCTGAATCATGAATCGAACGCACGTCCTTTCTTCGGCAGCTATTGTCCTGGCCGTCGGCGCTATGTGGACGCTGGGAGGCAGCGTCTTGGGACAGTCGCAGCAGAACGTCCAGGTTCCAAAGTTTCAATACGACCCGACATTTCCGCAGCCGCTGCCCGAAAAGTGGGCGATCGGTGCGATAGGCGGAATGGCGGTCGATAGCCACGATCACATCTGGGTGCTGCACAGACCGAGCCCATTGGAAAAGAACGAGCGGTTCGCGGGGGCAGCCATGACGCCGCCCCGAGCAGAGTGCTGTATCCCCGCGCCGCCGGTTCTCGAGTTCGATCAGGACGGCAAGTTACTCGCGTCTTGGGGCGGATCGGGCCAGAGCTATGAGTGGCCGGCGATTGAGCACGGTATCTTCGTCGATGCGAAAGACAACGTCTGGCTGGCGGGAAACGGCGACAAGGACGCTCAGGTTCTCAAGTTCACAACACACGGCAAGTTCCTGGCGCAGTTCGGCCATCAGGGCAAGAGCGGTGGCAGCTCCGACACTCAGAACCTGGGCGGGCCCGCCAACCTGACGGTGGATTCCGTCAACAACGAACTGTATGTCGCGGATGGCTACAGGAACCGCCGCGTCATCGTGATCGACACCGAGAAGCTCACCTTCAAGCGTATGTGGGGCGCGTACGGCAACAAGCCCGACGACAAGGATCTTGGTCCGTACAACCCGGATGCACCGCCTGTGCAGCAGTTCCGGCTGCCGCACAACGTTGCTCTGTCGAAGGACGGCTTCGTCTATGTCGCCGATCGCGTTAACGATCGGATACAGGTCTTCAGGGGGGACGGAACGTTTGTGCGTGAAGGATTCGTTGCTCCGCGAACATTGCTTGCTGGATCGGCCTCGGGGCTCGCTTTCTCGCCGGACCAGCGCTTCCTGTACGTGATCGATGGCGCGAACCACCACGTCTGGATTCTGCTGCGTGAGACGCTTCAGGTGGTCGACCACATCGGCCAACAAGGTATCTTCGGTGGTTCGCTGAACGTGCCGCACGCCCTCGCCGTCGACAGCAAAGGGAACATCTATGTTGGCGAAAACTTCGACGGCCGCCGCTTCCAGCGGTTTGTCTACAAAGGAATGGGGGCGCCTACGGGCAAGACTCTGCCCCCTCCTAAACCGTAGCGTTCACCACAGCCCGAGCAGTTTCCACCAAGCCGCGCCGACTGAAAGCCAGATGGCGATATTCACGGCGCTGACGACCAGACCCGTTTTCCACCAGGTTCCCAGCGGCACATGTCCACTGCCAAACAGGATAGGAGCCGGCGCGGTGCCGTAGTGCGTCAGGCTGGCGAAGAGACTGCTGAAGAAGCCGAGAACCAGAGCGGCCAGGGCAGGCGGCGCGCCTAGTGCGATGGCGACAGCTAGAAATGGCGCATACATTGCGCTGACATGGGCCGTCATGCTGGCAAAGAAATAATGAGTGTAGAAATATGTGAGGCTGAGGCCGACCATACCGGGAATCCAACCGATGCCACTGAATGCGGGGGCCATCTTGTCGCTGAACCAACGGATCAGGCCGAATTGGCCGAGAAACGTTGCCATCATTACCAGGGTCCCGAACCAGATGAACGTATCCCACGCTCTGTGTTCGCGGCAGAGATCATCCCATGTGAGCACACCGGTCAGAAGTAGAGCTGCCGTAGCTAAGAGTGCTGTCGCCGTGGGATCGAGATTGAGAGTTGTTCCAAGAATCCAAAGCACAATCATGACGACGGATATCATGCCCATCAGTTTCTCGTTGCGGCTCATCGGGCCGAGGCTTGCTAAAGAAGCTTTCGCCATCGCGGGCGCCTCCGGCGTTCGGACAATGCCAGGAGGACACACGGTGTAGACCACCAGTGGAATGATAATCAGGCTCACGAAACCTGGGACAAGAGCGGCAAACGCCCAGCTCGTCCACGTGAGGGCGACGTTTTGCGCGGCGGCTAGCTGCACGACGAGCGGGTTGGCCACCATCGCGGTGATAAACATCGCACTCGTGATCACCGTGCCCTGGTATACCGCCAACACGAGGAACGCATTCGTCTGCCGCCCTTTCGCCGGATCCGTTCCGATCACGGTCCTCGAAATGGATTGCAGGATCGGAAACACAACGCCGGCAGCGCGAGCCGTATTGCTGGGGGTAGCCGGAGCCAGGATGAGATCGGTCGCGACGAGACTATAGCCCAGACCCAACGTACTCCGGCCGAACCATGAAACCAGCATGTATGCGATTCGCGCTCCGAGGCCAGTCTTAATGAAACCCTCGGCAAAGAAAAACGCGCAGACGACAAGCCACAAAGTGACGTTGCTGAATCCGCTTAGAGCCTCGGTTATCGTGAGCGTTCTGGTCACGAGCGCTGCTGCAATTCCCGTAAGAGCCATGGCGCCCATTGGTAACGGTTTAGCGATGATGCCAACGAGAGTGGCGACAAAGATTGCGAGAAGCCGCCACGCTCGAGGATCAATTGCTGCCGGACGCGGCAGCGCCCAAACCACGATACCGATCACAAAAACGAGTAGAAGCCGTGCTTTCATCAGATCACGCCACGCTCCCGCCAGCTCTGAACGGTTGGCGCGTCAAACCCGATCTCGGTCAAGATGAGGTCGCTATGCTGTCCCAAAGACGGAATGGGACCCATGACTGGTTCCACACCGGCCACGTCTACCGGCGGGATCAACGCGGACAGCTTTCCAACCGGCGAATCGATTTCTCTCCAGCGTTTTCGCGACGCGAGTTGAGGATGCTCAATGAACTCCTGGACTGAATTCATTCGGGCGTTGGCAATCTGCGCTTCCTCCAGCCGCGCAATGATCTCGCTGGCGGTGAGGCGGCTGAAGACTTCTTCGATCGTCACGTGGAGATCGCGCCGATTCGCGACGCGTCGAGATCCCGAATCGAAGCGTGGATCGGTGGCCAATTCACGGCGCTGGAGAACAACACGGCAGAATCGCTCCCATTCGCGCTCGTTCTGAACGCCCAGGAAAACCCGCTTTTGATCTCCGCTTTCAAAAGGTCCGTAAGGTGCGATCGCGGCGTGAGCGGCGCCTGTCCGCGCCGGTGCCTTGCCGCCATATTTCGTGTAGTATGCCGGATATCCCATCCATTCACCGAGCGCTTCAAATAAGGAGACCTCAATTGTCGTTCCCTGCCCCGTGAGTTGACGCATGAAGAGAGCCGTGAGAATGGCGGAGTAGGCATACATACCACCAGCGATATCCGCGACGGATATTCCCGCTTTGCTGGGTTCTTCCTCAGTACCGGTGATCGATAACAAGCCTGCTTCGCTCTGGATTAGCAGGTCATAGGCTTTCTTGTCACGGTACGGTCCGGATGCGCCGTAGCCGGAAAGGTTGCAGACAATCAGTCTGGGATATTTTTGCCGTAATTCGCCGGTGCCAAGTGACACCCGTTCGGCCGCGCTGGGCGCGAGGTTTTGAACGAAGACATCCGCGCGAGTGAGCAACCGGCCGAGGACAGCCCGGGCTTCCGCCGCTTTTACGTCGAGCGTCAGCGATTGTTTCGACCGATTGAGCCAGACGAAGTGGCTGGACAGGCCGCCGACCGTCGTGTCGTATGCGCGTGCGAAGTCGCCGACTCCGGGACGCTCGATCTTGATGACGCGCGCGCCGAGATCAGCGAGGTGTCGCGTGGCCAGCGGCGCGGCGACCGCCTGTTCCAGCGCAACGACAGTGATTCCTTCCAGCGGCTGCATAAATCGGCAGCCATTCAACCACAAAAGGCACAATGAGGATCACAAAAAGCCACAAGAAAACGATTTTGTGCCTTTTTCGGCTTCGGTTTGTGCCTTTTGTGTACCCCGATGTTATTTAAACTCGAACACTGACAGACGTTCCATCAGGTATGTAAGCCGTGAGCCAACGGGTAGCGTCCAGAATACGGAGGCGATATTCGGCCATTGTCTCGAGCCCCGGCATGTCGGGAGCGAACTGGCCTAGGAACAAGTTTGCAGAAATCAGTAATCCGCCTTTCCGGAGCAGCCGTTCGGAATGATCTAGGACAGCCAGCGATTCTCCCGGATCGGTGTCGAAATATATAAGATCGTAGCGGCCATCGAGCGCCGGCAAAACACGGGCGGCTTCGCCGACGAGCACATGGATCCGTTTTTCAAGGCCCTCGCTTTTAAAATGATCGCGCGCTATTTTGGCGTGCTCTTTACGGGCCTCGATCGTTTCGACCTCGCCCCGGAGCCCCGCCCCGTACGCCAGCCAAAGGGCGCTGTAGCCGAGGCCACAGCCGACTTCGAGCAGCCTTTTGGGCTTTGCGGCAGCCGCTAAAGCGCCGAGCAGCGGTCCATTCGAGGAAGGATACACGTCAAAGCATCCGTGCTCCTTTCGGTGCGGTTCATACTTGTCCGCAACATAGGCGAAACGGTCTGATGATCGCGTGTGCTTATCGATCCATCGCTGGACCGCTGCCGCCGATTTCGGTTCGCTGGAGTGCACGGCTTCAATTGTAAGACTTTTCGCCAGCCACCCGGCTGCGCAGCAGAATCGCTTCGCATTGCCGGACGGCTTCTGAGGCTTTCGTCCGAAGTGTTCGGTCGTCGTTATTCGCAATCGGATGAGCGATGACGGCGAAAGGAAACTCCGGCATGCCTGCAACTCGATACATCGCCCGGGCAGTTTCGACGAAGCCGTCGGTGATGATGGCTGTTGCCGCGATCCCGGCCTTTCCTACAGTGACTGCATCATGCAAACTGCACGATGAACAGCTCCCTCAGTCGCCGACGCCGGAAATAAGGGCATCGCAGCGGCTGGCGTCAGCGATCATCTCGGCCGTCGCGGGCCGGCTCGCATCTGTTTTCTCGAAGCGCAGCACACTCGTGACGCCGTATTCGGAGCGTAGGATCTGCTCGACGTGGTCAAAGAACTCGCGGCCCTTCGGTTTGCCGTTGTCCAACAACCCGATCGAACGTCCGGTGAGAGAGGTCAAACGGTTCGGCTCTACGACAGCGGAGATAGAGCCTTCAAATGTGGGATCTAGAACGCGTATGGTCATATCTCAATGGCTTTCGTGACGGCGCGAGCTTTCGAGCCTAACCAAGGCGGAATCACGGCGCCAAACCCGCCCGCGGGGCCCCCGGCCGCCACAATCAACAAATCGCTCGGTTCCTTTAGAGCCGTAAACACCTGCGTTGGTCCGCCACCCCGGTCAACAATGTTCTGCTTGCCGACTTTGGCCCAATCACTGCGGCGAACGCGCGCCGAACGGAAAATATATTCCTGAATGTCCCGCTTCTGCCAACCGGCAACAACCAGCAAATCCCGAAGCTGTTTTGGGAAGACTAAAACGTAGTTTCCAGCCCAGATGGAGTACGTCAGCATGTTGTGGCGCATTTCCGCCGCGAACGTCTCGATGATTTCTTCCGGATCTCGTGTCCACTCGTTCATGACCTGCCGCGGGGCGCCGGCCGCGAAGACGGTCACGGCGGATTGTCCTTCGCGGATGCCCCGCTGTTGTGCCAGCGGAATCCATGAACTGTCTTCTTCATCCTCGGCAATGCAGAACGTAAATTTCCCGGGATGGCCCAGCGTGGAACGGTCCATTTCACCGGGGATCACTCCGAGCACATTGATCAACACCAGTCGAATCGCGCGTCCGATGGTAGCATTGGGCCGGTTTCCGTTTGCGAGGACATTGTGCGTGGCATTCATTCCGATGAGTGTCCGTACTGGGCCATTCACCACAACGAACGGGGCTGTGCCGCCTGTGCTTGCAGTGGTCGCGTGAAGGTTGTATTCGGCATCGCACATCGCACCGAGAACTGCAACAACAACCGGCATGTAGGCAGGCAAGCAGCCCGCAAGCACAGCATTGATGGCCGCCTTCTCCGCCATAATTGGTCTTTGCCGGACGGATTCGACGCCGATCACATCGCCAGGCGCGAGACCCGCCGCATCTAAACATTCACTGACGCGTTCTTCGGTGGGCGGAACGATAGGAAGGCCGTCGGTCCAACCCTTGGCCTGATAAAGCTCGTTTGCCGCGAAGGCATCGGCTAGATCGTATCTTTTCGAGCGCAGCGATTCGCCGGTAGACATTTCCGTCCATTCTAAACTAAATCGTCTCGCGCTCTTTGACTGCTGGTCCCGGTCGTCGTAAACTCAGGCAGAATTCTCAGAGGTCACAAATCATATGAAAACTCAACAAACCCGCCGAGAGTTTATACAGTTTGCAGGAGCGGCGATCGCCGCGCCTTTCTTTCAGCCACGGGCATCGGGAGGCCGAATCACCACCCTGGCCGGAACAGGGGTTCAGGGATTGGCGGCCAGCGGCGACTTCGCCGAGCACGCAACGTTAAACAATCCTTTTGGACTCGTCATCGGACCTGACGGCGCACTGTACTGGGTGGAGTATGGGAGCCATCGTCTGCTTCGGCTGGACTTGCGAAGCAAGAAAATTTCAGTGCTCGCGGGCACAGGGACGAAAGGATATTCCGGCGATGGAGGGCCCGCTACAGCCGCACAGCTCAACACGCCGCATGAGTTGCGTTTCGACAGTAAGGGGAACATTTACATCGCCGAACGCGACAATCACACCATCCGTTTTATCGACGTTAAATCCAAAACGATCTCCACGGCTGCAGGAAACGGCGAGCGCGGCTTCAGCGGCGATGGCGGACCTTCCCAAAAGGCGCAACTTGCGCAACCGCACAGTATTCAGCTAGATCGGGCAGACAACGTCTACATTTGCGACATCATGAACAATCGTGTCCGCAAAATAGACGCAAAGACTCGAACCATTACCACATTTGCGGGAACCGGGGAACGCGCGAATACTCCAACGGAAGCTTCTCTCGAGGGCACACCATTGGCAGGACCACGCTCCATCGACATGACGCCGGACGGCAAAATGTATCTGGTCTTGCGTGAAGGCAACAGAGTGTTTGCCGTCGACGTCGCACGGCGCCAGCTCAAGCTCATTGCAGGAACAGGTGAAATAGGTTACTCGGGCGACGGTGGTCCGGCAGTAAATGCGAAATTTAATGGACCGAAAGGCATTGCGTATTCCGCAGAAGGCGCGCTTTACGTATCCGACACGGAAAACCATGTCATTCGACGGATCGATTTGCGCACTGGAATGATTTCAACGGTGATCGGCACCGGCCAACGCGGCGATGGACCAGACGGCGATCCGCTTACTTGCAGACTCCAGAGACCACACGGCGTCTTCGTCCAAGGCCGCACCCTTTACATTGGTGACAGTGAGAATCACCGCATCCGTACGATACAGCTTTAGTTACCCGTCATCTGAATGGCCCTTTTCCGGATAATTTCGTTATCTGTCGATATTGAGCGACATCGGAAGAGGTCAGTGTGAATCGAGCAGGAGGACTGTAGGAATCCGCCTCAACCCGCGACTTCAGTGTTTCGTAACAAATGCCTGCTCCTTCCTGGATCGCGATTCGGTCGGGTCCCGTGAAGAGATCGAGGGATGCCTCGATCGTGATCAATGCGGTCTCTGCACCGGCTAAGGAAAAAGAGAAGTCGAATCCGCGACCCCCGTCGGCCAACATCCTGTGTCCCAAATAGCGAACCATTGCTTTCATGCAGCCTCCTGTCTTGGACTGGCGGAGCGTGGCCGACGCCTCCACACATTTTGAGACGCTTCATAACAGAGGGACAGCAGCACTCGGCGATTGCCCCACAGTAGCGAAAACCATTGCCGCGCGCGCACCTGGGGAAAGTAGATGCCTCGGAAGGCGAGGCGGGCAAAAAATACGATGGCGCGCTCCGACAGCGGCCGATCGGAAATTCGTCGCAGGGCTTCCATCGTTGCCTTAGGATTGTAGGCTCGAGTCCAGGCTTCGCGTACTTCCGCTTCTGCTTGAGCAATGGTGATGTTGTCCGGGGTGTAGGACATCGTAAAGGGACGAAATTCCAGCCAGTGCTTCGGTCTTGTCAATCGGCCCGCTGCCAGCAGTCGCTGGTACAACGGAGTCGATGGAAACGGGGTCATCAAACTGAATACCGGCAAACCAGGCGGCCACGTATCCAGCACCGCGGCTGTCTGCCGCGCCACTCCCGGGGTGTCGCCATCCATACCGAAGATGAAGGATGTGATCGCATAAATCCCGCGGTGCGCCAGTCCGTCTAGCGCAGCCTTGTAATCCGCCGGCTTATTGAAGCTCTTGTGCACACTGCGGAGATTTTCGGCGTCCACCGATTCGAGTCCGATAAATATGCACCTTGCGCCGCTGGCAGCCATCAAATCCAGAAGCTCCTTGTCCTTGAGAAGGTTGATACTGATCTGAGCTATCCAGGGCACGACCGCACTTTCTGCGATCATGTCGCGCAAGAGAGATTTCGTCCGGTTCACATTAATGGCAAAGTTGTCGTCGACAAAAAAAACGCTGACGGTTCCCCGTTCTAATTGCGCCCGTCGCTTGAGGCGGAGCAATTCAGCGATCACGCTGCGGTTAGATCTGAAGCGGATAGAATCCCCAAAAAAACCGGTGACTGTGCAGAAATCACAGCCATAGGGACAACCTCTACCCGATTCGACTGGAAGGACGTAGAGACTTTCCCAAGATTTCGTCTTGCGTTTCAAGAGGGACTGAACCACACGGGGCAGTTTCCCAATTAAATTGAATTGTTCGAGATTGATCGTCTCCCACGGAATCTCCGGATAATCTACGAGGCTCGGCTTAACCTCGCGGTCGTTTGCATCCACGGGCCGGTAGATCTCCTTCAGGGTTCCGGCAACGGCGTCCTCCACGATTCTCGGCCATGTATAGTCGGCTTCGCCGAGTGCAATGGCATCGGCATGCCGCGGCTCTTCGGCACGGCCAAGAGGTTCATCCGGAACTTCAGTGACATGCGGGCCGCCAAAAACGACCTTTGCGCCGGTGGCTCGGATGGCATCGGCCATCCTATACGCGCGGGCAGCCATGCGTGTCATTGCGCTGATCCCAACGAGCCGAATGTCGTTCAATCGTACAAACTGCGCGATTGCTTTTTCTGTCATCGGCTGGGCATTTCCGTCGATCAAAAACACCTTGTGCTCGGGAGGTGTGAGGCTCTTGAGCAAAAACATCCAGAGATGCGGCATGAAATTGCGTGTCACGCCATTATCGGGACTGTACAGCAGAATGTTCATCGAGTTCGTTCCTTGTGCGGAAGGGCCTGTGTACCGGACGGGCAGA
>QHWY01000083.1 GCA_003223875.1 Acidobacteriota bacterium
CCCTCCTTGCGGTGATGCAAGGAGGGGAATATGCTGGATCGAACCATTCCGGCATTTTTTCTAAAAAAGATGGTCCAGAACGAAAACTCTGGGAATTTACCTACTATGAGCAATCTTCCAACGCGTCAGGAACCCGGTTCTCTGGCCCCGGTGGAGCCCCTGACATCGAAGACGGCTGACGGCGAGCCGTACGAGAGGTCCGCATCGGTCCAGGCCGAAATCAGCCGCACATTAGCTATCCACCCACCCGAGTGGCTTCGGCAAGCACCGGACCTGCAAAATGAGACACTGGTCCACCTCATCCGCCAGAGTCGCGACCGCGACAGTGATCTCATGGGCCACCTGATGCAGGTACTCAGCAAGCGTATCCACCGCCTCGCGCGTAGCCGGCTTCGAGGTTTTGACAAGATGACAGCGGAAGCGTTGGTCCTGAAGGTCGAAATCGATATCCTGGAACTCGTTCTCGCGCGAAAACCATCTCTGAGCACTGAGTTTCTCGAGGTTGCCTTCGCCGAGGCGGTTATCGTACGAACCTTAAGGGCCTTACGCGCACACAGACGATCCCCACATGGGCATCTTGGCGAAATGCTTCCCGGCGCCACCGACGAGGACGGCGATGAGATCGAGCGGCCCATCGAACTGGCGCCGGACAACCGGCCCGGGCCTGAAGCGGTCCTCCTACAGGCGCGGGAGGAGACGGCCAGAGCTGATTTGGCCGAGAAGGCACGCAAGGCGGTGAAGGATTCACAGCACTTTGAGGCCGTGATGCTCCACTTCGGCGACGGCAAGCCGATCCGCTCGTCAGACCCGAATGAATTGGATTTAGTGCAGCACTTGCAAATAAGCGAAGGGCAGGTCCGATACCGGCTCAGGGCAGGCATGAAGGCCATTCGCAAAGCACTTGGAGTTCAAAATGACGAGAAATGAATCATTCGACGATGTTTTAAATATGTTGTTGCTGGAGGAGCCTGCTCCGACCGATGAGGCGCTCGCCCGATGGTCTGAACGGTATCCGCAATATCGTGAAAATCTCGCCGAATTCTTTGCTGCCTGGGCCATGCAGGAAACCGAGACGGGGCCGGAGCCGGATACGGATGAGGATCGGATCGTCCAGCAGAGCGTGAATCATGCGATGGAGATACTCCGGCGTCAGGGCCGATTGACGCCGGCCGAGGCTGTGGAGTCATTGAAGCCGAATGATCAGTTAGTTCTGACCGCGGTCTGGGTGCTTGGCGGCAGAGGCTATGCCGTGACGATCGCCGAGAAAGTCAGCGAGATGCAGGGAAAGCGGGCCCTGCTGGGTTCCATTCACATATCACTGGACCGGCTGGAACGCAGGGCTCTCGTTTTGTCCAGGAAAGCTGACCCTGTATCCGAGCCGGAACACGAGCACCGGCGGTATTTTACGGTGACAATGGCGGGTGCACGCGCGTTAGCCCACGCGAAGCAAACTTCGGCCGAGCTTGCGCGTTTCCTGCCGGACTTCGCCTGACGGGCTTTACCTGACGACGGAGAAGAAATTAGCGCCGGGCACGATTGCCATCAGTAACGCTGCCCTTCGTTTCCTCTACAACATCACGCTCCAAAGGCAATGAGTGTTGCCGCTCACATACGGTTCTGGGAGAGCCTCGGGGTGCGATCCCCCGGGGCTACTTAACTTGGACTGACCTGTCAATCAGGTTTTTGTATTTCGGACTTCGGCCTTCCTCGATATGGGGAAGGCCGAATGTTTTAGGGAGCATCGCTGTTCAATAATCGTTTACTTGCGCTCGCCAGTGGGACAATAATCCGTCATCAGTGAGGTCAATATGGTTATCCGCACAGCGACCAGATGAAGCTCGAGGAACGTTACCGCCGCATCGATCACGACGCCATGGAAATGACAGTCATTGTGGATGATCCGAAGATTTACACGAAGCCATGGGTGTCGGAGAAGAAGACATGGTCTCTGCTGTCGCCGGAAGAATATTCAGTGGATGGATGGAATGCCCTTGCTGAAGAAATTTGCGCACCGGTGGATGAAGTCGACAACTTCGACAGAAGGGTGCGCGATCCCGCAGGCGGCGTTATTCACAAGTGACGCACTACAGTTCGAAAAAGGAGTGTTGAGATGAAAAAACTTCTTGTCATTTCAGCCATAACAATAATGCTGATCCTGATCGTGCTCGTTCAGGCGCAAGCGCAGGATCGGGTGCGGTCCGTGAGTGTCGGCGGCACTCCTCTGGTCCCCGACAATCTTGTGAACGGCCCGGTGCCACGGCTGCCTGACGGAAAGCCCGATCTCACTGGTCCGTGGATGGGTGGCGGCTCGAATGCCGACATCGAACGCGAAGGCGGGCTGAAGCCGGGGGAGCTTCCATTACTACCCTGGGCGAAAGAACTCCGGGACAAACGTAAGGAAGAGGACGAACCCTATGTTGCATGCTTGCCCATGAGTGTGCCGCGGGTCAACCCCTACCCGTGGAAATTCGCCATGTCGTACACGTCGAAGGGGCTGACGCACATCTACGTCTTGCATGAGACTGGCGACGCCGGCGCGCATCGTGTCATCTACATGGACGGCCGCAAGCATCCGGACGATCTCCTTCCGACGTGGTGGGGCCACTCCATCGGCCGGTGGGAAGGCGACACGCTTGTCATCGATACCGTCGGCTATAACGAGAAGTTTTGGTTCGATAGTCGCGGTACTCCACACACGGAAAAGCTTCACACTGTTGAGCGGTGGACGCGCATCAATTACGGCACGCTCGTCAATGAATTTACCATCGATGACCCCGGGACCTTTTCGCGGCCGGTTCATTTGAAATTTACAGCGAAGCTGATGCGCCCAGACCTCGATCTGATGGAGTTCATCTGTCTGGAAAACAATCAGGTCGGCCTCGCAGGAGGCTACGTGCCGGGCACGGGTACAAGCAATACAACGAATAATAAGTGACTAATTTCAAGGAGGTGTTGCCATGAAAACGAAGCTCGGCGTTCTTATCGCCAGTATCACGTTTTTCTTTTCCGCGATTCCCGTCCTCGCCCATCATGGATTCGATACGGAGTATGACGCGAACAAGAAGGTCAAATTGACAGGCGTCGTTACCAAAATCGAATGGCTGAATCCGCACATGCGCGTGTACATCGATGTTACCGATGCGAAGGGTAACGTAGCCAATTGGAACCTCGAGTTGACCAGTCCGAACACCGTGCGACGACAAGGTTGGGGCCCAAAAGATCTCCTGCCGGGAGAGAAAGTAATCTTTGAAGCGTACGGCGGTAAGGTTATAGAAACCAGGGGAGCCCTGGCGAAAATCTCCAAAGCCGAGAGTCCGGACAAACCGCTGTTTATCGCAGGCGGGCCGGAGCAACCCGGCTTTCCTAAGCAATAGCTTCGAAAACATGACAACGATGATTGTGCTGCTGGGCCTGGTAATGGTAATTGGCCCGGCTGGGCCGGGGCAGGTGCGGCCGGAGCAGCTTGGGCCCGAAGCGAGCTCGCAGCTTTCCGACCTTGTCTTCAAGAACGTCAAGGTGCTCAAAGGCATTCCGGTAGATGAGTTCATGGACACGATGGGGATGTTTGCCTCCTCGCTCGGCTATGACTGCAGCAGTTGCCATTCTCCGGAAATTCGCACTAATCGTGACGCGTTCGCCATCGAAACCCCGGCGGTCCAGCGAGCGCGCGGCATGATCACGATGATGAATACCATCAACCGCAATTACTTCCGCGGTGAGCCTCGTGTGTCGTGCTTCACCTGCCATCGCGGTAACTACAGCCCCGAAATTATTCCAAGCCTTGCGTTGCAGTACGGCGAGCTCAAAGAAGACCCCAACGCGCTGAACATCTTTCCCGACCGCAAGGCATATGCCGATCAGGTGTTTGAAAAGTATTTCCAGGCACTCGGTGGAAGAGATCGGCTTGCCAATTTGACCTCTTTTGCAGCCACTGGAACGTATACGGGATTCAATACCGGTGGTGCAGAGGTTCCCGTGGAGATCTTTGCCCGCGCGCCGGACCAGCGGACGCAGATCATTCATATGGACATCGGAGATGGGCTCAAGACCTACGACGGCCGCAACGGGTGGGTCGCCGAAGAGTGGAGGCCCGTCCCGCTCGTCTCGCTGACCGGAGGCAACCTGGCAGGAGCGCGGTTGGATGCCGTGATTTCGTTTCCAGCCGGCATCCAGAAGGCGTTCACTGAATATAAAGTCGGCAGCACTGTGATCGACGATCATGCTATTCAAATCCTTCAGGGCACGAATCCGGGTGAGACTCCAGTCAACCTATATTTCGACGAATCCGGCCTCTTGGTGCGGGTCGTGCGATGGAACAAAACCGCCGTCGGCACCGTCCCCACACAAATTGATTACTCCGACTACCGGGAGGTCGCGGGCGTTAAGTTGCCGTTTCGCATCGTCATGACTTGGACTGACGGACAGAACACCTTTACGTTGAAAGAGGTGCAGGCCAACGTCGATATCGATCGAGCGAAGTTCTCGCGGCCTGCTCCATTCAAGCGTCGTTAGGGGCCTGTTGCCCAAGCCGCGAAGCGGCGTGAGAAGATAGCCCAGCGCGCAAGCGCTGGGTGTTCGTCTTCATGCATGTCGCAGCCCCCGGGCTTTGCACAAAAAATACATCGTGGGCGCTCATAGAGCGCCCCTACAGTTGCGCACCCCAAGCTGTAGGGGCGGTCTATGACCGCCCAGGATTTTTTGTGCAAAGCCCAGCCCCCGGGAGGGGCGACAGATTTGAAGCATCTGCCGCCGCTTCGCGGCTTGTGTCAGCGTGAAATTCAAACCCAGGGCAGACGCCCTGGGCTTAGGTAGGGAATTGTCACTATTGTGCATCTGCTCGTGAACGACTTGTGCTATTGTTGCCCGCCATGTGGCAACAAAACTACACTCCAATCGCGGATAGTCTCGCTTTATCGGCTCTGGTTGCTGCAGTGCCGATATTCGTTCTGCTCTTTCTTATTGGCATACGGCGTAAACCTGCATGGATCGCCTCGCTGTCAGGATTGGCGGCGACGGTCGTGCTCGCGGCATTGGTTTATGGCATGCCTGCGGGAATGCTCTTTTCGTCGGTTCTATTCGGTGCGGCATTTGGACTTTTTCCGATCGGCTGGGTGGTGTTCTCAGCCATTCTGCTGTATCGGGTAATGCAGGAGAGCGGAAAATTCAACACACTGAAGGACTCGATCGGTCACCTTACCGACGATGGCCGTCTCCAAATGATGCTGGTGGCGTTTGCGTTTGGAGCGTTCATTGAAGGTTGCGCCGGATTTGGGACGCCGGTGGCGGTTGCCGCGACAATGCTCACCGGCCTTGGATTTTCACCATTCTTGTCGGCAGCGGTCTGTCTGTTGGCCAACACGGCGCCGGTGGCATTTGGATCGATTGGAACTCCCATCCTTACTCTCAGAGCGACCACTGCACTTCCTTTAGATCGCTTGAGCGCAGGTGTCGGCCGAATCTGCGCGCCGGTTTCCTTGTTCATTCCCGCTTATATGATTGCCGTGGTGTGTGGTTGGTCCGGTTTACGCGCGGTGTTGCCTGCCGCAGCCGTGTGCGGGATCGCATTTGGCGGGACGCAATTCCTTGTTTCCAATTTCATTGGGCCGGAACTCACCGATATCCTGGCTTCGATGGCGGCAATGGGAGCGCTCTTCGTTCTAATCAAATTCTGGAAGCCTCGCGACAAATTTGATTTCGGCCACCTGCCTCCCGGAAAAGTCAGTCACAGCCGGCGCGACGTCGCGATTGCCTGGGCGCCGTACATGATTCTCGTGGTGCTGGTGCTATTGTGGGGATATCCGCCAGTCAAAGCGAAATTGGATTTGTTGACTGTGCCTATCAACTGGCCTGGATTGCACAATCTGATTCAACGGATGCCGCCTGTCGTGGCACAGCCGTCCAACTATGGCGCCGTATTCGCCTTTAGTTGGCTATCGGCATCGGGGACAGCTTGTCTGATTACGGCCGTCCTGGCGGCCGCTGTGGTTGGCTTGAGCCCCGGCCGGTTCGCGAGAGTCTTCGGACAGACGGTAAAGCAACTCGCTCTGGCTGAACTGACGCTGGCGGCCGTCCTAGCGCTAGCGTATGTGATGAACTACTCCGGGGCAACGGCAACGTTGGGTCTTGCGTTCGCAGGTACGGGCGTGCTGTTTCCATTATTCAGCTCCGTGCTGGGTTCATTGGGGGTTTTCCTTACGGGAAGCGATACGTCAGCCAATGCCCTGTTTGGCACGCTGCAAACGGTCACGGCAACCAAATTGGGAATGAATCCGGTGTTGATGGCTTCAGGTAATTCGGCCGGTGGGGTGATGGGAAAGATGATCAGCCTGACCAGCATAGCTGTTGCCGCCGCCGCAACGACAATGAAGCGGGAAGATGAAGGACGGCTCTTTGGCTTCACGCTGAAGCACAGCATTTTCCTGACAATCGTTGTCGGACTGGTCGTGATGTTTTATGCCTACGTGGCGCCGCAGCTAGCGCCGTGAGCTAAGTAAGCCGCGAGGTACTTCCTGGAATCAGAGGAATACCGGCGGTCACAGACCGCCGCTACAATTAAACTGGACCAAGAGCGGGAAATTTTTCTTACTTCGCGGATGGGCTCCGCTGCAGCTCGTCCTCGATGATCTCCTTGATCTCCGAATACGGCTGGTTTCCGGAAAGCATACGGCCATTGATGAACAGCGCTGGCGTGCCTGTAACACCCAGGCGGGCACCCTCCTGAATGTCACTTTGGATCGCGGCGACTTGCCGTCCCGAATCCAAGCATTCGTTGAACTTCGCCGTATCCAGCTTGAGATCGACCGCGCGCTGTTTAAGATCGGCAACGCTGAGCTCCCGCTGATTCCCAAACATGGAATCGTGAAATTCCCAAAAGTGTTGCTGCTCGTAAGCACACAAAGAAGCTTCTGCGGCTTTCTCCGCGTGAGGATGGATATTGCTCAGCGGGAACTGCCGATAAACAATCCGGATTTTGTCCGCGTAGTTTTTCTCGACCTGCTTCAAGGTCGGAAATAGTCCACCACAGTAGGGGCACTCAAAATCTGAAAATTCGACGATGGTGACCGGCGCCGTTGCGGGTCCCTCGGATGGAAATCCCGCCGTCTCGATTTTCGCGCGCAGCGGTTCCAGGTACGATTTAAACCCGTACTGCTTTTTCAAACGCGCGATCAGCGTATCGTAATACCGGCTCCGGCTTCGCTCGATCAGGTACTGCTTCACTCGTGGCAGCGCCTGCTCTTTCGGGATCGGAATTTGGTCCTTGTTCGCGTTGTAGAATGCTTCAACGTCGTCGTTTGAAGGAGTCTCAACGTTGCTGTTGACTTCGGCGTCGAGGAGTTGCTCCTTCGACATATTTAGCTTTTTGGCCTCTGCCTCGATCAGCTTATCGGCGGCGAGTTGTTCCAGCGCTCTGGTCAAGATTTGTTGTTTGTCCTGCGCCAGTGTCGCGTCATTCTGAAGGCGCTTTGTTTCGAGGTTCCTGAGATCGTTGCCGGCCGCCCGATCCAAGTCTTGTTGCGTAATGGTTTGGCCGTTAACGATGGCCACTCGATTCGCGTTCGATTGCGCGAACGCTGCGGTGGCAACCGCCGAGAACGCCGCTAAGATCAAGGCATGATGTGATTTCACACGGAACTCCTCGGTAGAATCTATTCTGACTATTCTCTATTAACTGTCCGGACAATTGCCAGAATCTTTGCGGTCTAATTCTTCAGAGCGGCCGGAATCGCTTCGGCAAGAATATTCACACTCCGATCAATCTCTGCATCGGTGACGACGAATGGGGGAGCCAGCAGGAAAATGTCCTCTTTGATCCGGCTGACGAGACCGCGGCGAGAGCATTCCTGTAACACTCTAAGACCCACCTTGCGCGCCGGCGGAAACGGCCTTTTGGTAGCTTTGTCTTCGACCAGTTCCACTCCGCACATCAAGCCCAGACCACGCACGTCCCCGACGTGTTCCAAAGACGCCAACTGCTTCAACCCATCCAACAATTTCTTACCTTTACGACCAACGGCTTCAACCAACCCTTCACTTTCTAGAATATCCAGTGTCGCCAGTGCAACAGCACAGCAGGTCGGGTGAGCGGAGTACGTGAAGGCATGCATCCAACGGCGCTCCGGCGGAACTTCCGCCATGACGTTGTAGACCCGATCGGCTACACCGATTCCCCCCAACGGCAGGTACCCCGATGTAATTCCCTTCGCGAACGAAATGATATCCGGCTGGACATTCCAATGCTCCAGGCCAAACCACGTTCCAGTTCGCCCGAATCCGGTGATGACTTCATCGGAAATCATCAACACATCGTATTTGTCGCAAATCTCCCGAATACGTGAAAAATAGTCGGCCTGCGGAACAATCAAACCGCCTGCCCCCTGGACGGGTTCGGCGATGAAGGCGGCAACCGAGTCGGGCCCCTGGCGAAGAATTGCTTTCTCCAATTCATTTGCAGCGGCCCGGCCTTGTGTTTCGGAGGGATCACTTGAAACGTATCGATATGGATAGGGCGACGGAACGTGGATGAACCCTGGAAGCTTGCCGCCAAACATCGGCCAATATGAAGCGAGGCCCGTCGCGTTCATCGCGCCCATCGTCACACCGTGATAAGCATACTCGCGGCTGATGATCTTGATCTTTTCCGGCTTGCCCTGACTAATCCAGAAAAACCGCGCCGTTTTGATTGCGCTGTCATTCGCCTCACCACCGCCGGATGCGAAGAAGAAATGATTGATGGACCGATAACATTTTTCGGAGAGCCTTTCCGCCAGTTGCACCGAAGGAATATTCGTATGTCCCGTATAGGATGAGGTGAACGCCAATTGCTCCATTTGTTTTGCTGCCGCTTGCGCCAGCTCTTTTCGGCCATGGCCGAGGGTGACGTTCCAAAGACCGGCCAACCCATCGATATATTCGCGGCCATCCGCTGCCCGCAACGTGGAACCTTCGCCTTTCACCCAGACAAATGGGCTTTTGGCCTCACTGAGGTGATACAAGGGATGAATCAAATGCGCGAGGTCCGCCTTGACGATTTTTTCGGCATCTATGGACATGATGAGTGCTCCTGTTGTGCAAGCCATTCATAATATCGCAATGGAGATTGGTATTTCACTTCCCCATTTCCGCCATTTGGCGTCAACAGAGGCGATACGCCGGATCGCGCAGTATGCCGAGGCAATTGGTCTGGATTCGATATGGGTCACCGATCACATTCTGCTGACCGATGCGCAAACGAAACGGTTCGGTACGGTATTTTACGAGCCGATCGCCACGCTGAGCTATGCGGCGGCGATCACCCACAGAGTCCGAGTGGGGACAACGGCCATCATTCTTCCTTACCGTAATCCAAAGGTCACGGCTAAGCAGCTTTCGACAATTGATACATTGTCGGGAGGGAGACTCATCTTTGGCTGCGCTGCCGGATGGTCCGAAGAAGAGTTCGGAGCACTCGGAGTCGATTTCAAGAATCGAGGAGCGGTATCGGATGCTTACCTTCGCATGATCAAAAGGCTCTGGACCGAACCGCGCATCGATGGCTTGCAGTTTGAGCCACGTCCAGTGCAGAAGCCTCACCCACCGATTTGGGTAGGCGGCAACAGCAAACGCGGGATCCGCCGCGCCGTGGAACTTGGTGACTATTGGCATCCGACCCGGCCAACAGCCGAGGAAGTTGAAGCCGGCAAGTCGGAGATCCGCAACATCGCGGAACGTTTCGGCAGAAATCCGGCCGAAATTGGCATTACGGTGCGTGAGCCTTTCAAGATCGACGAGAGACTTCCAGCGGACCAAGACAAACCATTCATTGGCCCTCGCAGCCATGTCATGGACTCATTCCACCGGTTCAAGGAACTCGGCGTCAGCCATATGGTTGTCGATCTCTTTTACAGCACGAGCATGCTCGAACATGAAACGCTCGATTCGATGATCCAGGCGATGGATGTTCTAGCGCGCGATATTCGTCCCGGGTTATAGATTGAATATTGGGAGATGTCGAGACGAGAGATTTCCGCGGGATGCGTTGTATATCGAATGAAGAATGGAGACCCTGAGGTCGCGCTCATTCAGCCGCACGATCGAAAAGCGTGGGCTCTGCCCAAAGGCCTGATCGAGCGAGGTGAGCCACCCGAGCAAGCGGCGAAGCGTGAAGCCCAGGAAGAGACGGGTCTCTCGGGCACTATCGTTGGCAAAATCGACACGATCAAATATTCATACGTCGCCAGGTGGGAAAAACCAACGGTTCGTGTTTTTAAGATCGTCACCTTTTATCTGTTGAAGTACACGGGAGGCGATCCATCGCGGCACGACCGGGAAGTGGATCGCGTAGAATGGTTCCCTATCGAGAAGGCGATATCGACCGCGACCTATCCGCTGGAGAAAGGCATCCTTAAGAAGGCGAAGCAGCTCATTGCTTCAGATTCGGAGGGCTCAACATGAGGGAACGGAACACAAGAAGCACAATGGGGAAACACAAAAAACACAAAATTATTTTGTGTCTTTTGTGCCTTTTTGTGGCTCTCCCTTTTTCTTCTTTCGGTCAAGCCATCTATGCGGAGAACCAGATTCCTGCGCGAGGTGTGAGCGTTGAATATGCGCTCACGATCAAAAATCCGACCTCCCATCTTTATGATGTTGAAATCCAGATCAAGGGAATTCGCGACTCGTCTGTCTCAGTTTCCATGCCAGCCTGGTCACCCGGTATGTATCGTGTCGAAAACTACGCGCGCAACGTTCAGGAATTCCGTGCTGTCAACGTGCGCAATCAACCTTTGAATTGGGAGCAGACGGATAAGCAAACGTGGCGCATTGCCAAACCAACTACCGACGACGTCAACGTGCATTACCAAGTCTTTTCGACTCTGCTGAACGATCAGATGGCGGACGTCGCACCGCCTTCGATTTTCATGTACGTTGTCGGTCAAAAGCATGTGCCATGCAGCGTCAAATACAACGTTCCGGGAGGATGGAAGACTTATACGGGCCTGGAAAGAAAAAGTGATCGTTACTATGCCTCGGACTACGACATTTTCATTGATGCACCTGCTTTCCTCGGCGGTGAGTTCAAAGTGATGGAGTTCGAGACCGGCGGTGCGCGTCACCATCTGGTGTTCAGCAAGCCGAACGTCTCAATGAGCGCGGCGCAGGTTTCTGCCGACATTCAGGACATCGTGGAAGCGGCGATGGCTATCTTCGGAAAACTTCCCTACAAACAGTACGTCTTCCTGTTCAAAGTTCAGCCACAGGCTGCCAATAGCGTCGAACATCTGAATTCGGCTCGAATCACTGTCGGCGAAAATGATTTCGTAACGCAGGCCAGTTACAGGCAAGTCCTTTCGACGGTTGCCCACGAATTCTTCCACCTCTGGAATGTGAAGCGAATTCGGCCTGCAGTCCTCGGTCCCTTTGATTACATGCGTGAAGTTCACACGCGCCTGCTGTGGATGTCGGAAGGAATCACGAGCTATTACGCCGGCCTATTACTTGCGCGCGCGGGAATCGATCTGCCGGTCGAATACTTCGGCAGGGTGGGGGCCCGCATCGATTCCATGGAACACGCTCCGGGACGGCGCGCGATGAGTGCCGAGGAAGCCAGTTGGAATACGTGGTTCCGGAGTGATAACGCGGAAAATACGTCGATTTCTTATTACGTGAAGGGTGAACTTATCGGATTGCTGCTGGACGTTGAGATCCGGGCGCGAACGAAGAACCAGAAGAGTCTCGATGACGTCATGCGCTACCTGATGGAAACTTATGCGAACAAGGGCATCGGATTTCCCGAAGATGGTTTTCTGAAGGCCATCGAAACAGTTGCGGGTTCGGACTTCCACGAGTTTTATCACGCTGTGGCGCAAAGCCACGAACCACTCGACTATAACCGTTACCTGCGGCAGGCTGGACTCACCGTTGAGGTGTCCTTGCAACCGGCCTCGATATATCTCGGTATTGAATTTGAACAAGGAGAATCCAATTTGGTGCGCATCAGGCGAGTCGTTGCCAATTCGCCGGCGGAACGAGCGAAGTTAGACGTGGGAGATCTCCTCATCGCGATGAACGACGAGCGGCTGACCTTTGAAAATTTCCGGAGCCGCCTGCACTCGCACACCATTGGCGAAACAATTAAACTGACTGTCATGAGGGGCCAGAGGTTGCTGACAACAAACATAATACCCGTCGAATTTCAGGAAGAACGCTGGCAACTGAACGAGAATCCGCGCCCGACGCCGGAGCAAGTTCAATTGAAGAACGCATGGTTGAAAATCCGAGACGGGAGCAAACAAGGAAAATAGGTTAATGGAGATCGAAATCGTCTATTGTCAGGTCTGAAACTACGAACCGAAAGCGGTCAGTTTGACCGAAAAACTTATCACTGAACTAAAAAACAAGATCCAGCGGCTCGTACTCGTTCCATCCGACGGCGGCCGCTTTGAAGTGAGTATCGACGGAAAACGAATCTTCTCGAAGCTGGAGACCGGACGGTTTCCCGACTATGAAGAAATCCGAAAACAGATCAAAATCTAGACGGTGAGTCCGAAAATTTTAGCACCACTAGCGTGCTGTCATCGCGAACAGGCGCATCGCCGGCGAAATCCTTCAGCGAGGCCCGAACGGTTTCGTGTATTTGAGTGGCCGATTTCATACGTGCGGCGCAAATGATCGACGCCAGGTTATCCAGGCCGAGCTGCTCGCCTCGTGAATTTTCCGCCTCGCTGACGCCGTCGGTATATACAACAAAGACAGTGCCGGGCTCCACAGGCAATATCTCGCGCCCGTATCGGATCTTCGGGAAAATCCCGAGCGGCGGACCGCCGCCTGCATCGAGCAACATCGTCTCTCCCGAGGCGGTTATCGTCAAGGGAGGATTGTGTCCGGCCCGTATTAAGTGAACGCGCCCGCCGATCGTGTCTACAAGCATAACGAGCATCGTCACGAATGTCCTAGCGTCCGTCGTTTCAACAAACGTCTCGTTCAAGATGTTTGTGACGTCTTCAATCTTCTGGACGTGCCGCACTAAGGCCCGGCACGCGGCGTGTAGGGAGGACATCACAAGGGCCGCTCCAATTCCCTTCCCCGAGACGTCACCCAGAATCAGCAGGAACCGTCCGTCTTCAAAGGGAAAGTAACCCAAATAATCGCCTCCCACAGCTTCGCACATTTCGCTCGAGGCAGAGATCTCGACGCCACCAAAGCTCTCTGGAATACGCGGATAAAACTTCTGCTGAATTTCTCGAGCCAGTCTGAGTTCTTGTTCCATCTTGCGTTTTTCGAGAATCTCACGATGGAGTTGTGCATTTTCCAGCGCAAGTCCAATGTGAACCGAAACGCCGGACAGGAATTGCTCGTCTTCCTGGATTAGTGGCCTGGCCCGGTTCATGAGTTCGAGCACACCAACGATCTCTCCCATGCGATTAATTATGGGCATGCAGTAGATGTCCTTCGTAGAGTAACCCGAATTCGCATCGAAACTCGCGTCGAACCGGGTATCGGCATAGGCATTAGGAATGTCTATCGTCTGGCCGGTCGCTGCGACGAAACCGGCGATGCCCTTACCGACCGGAAGCATCATTGCCTTCCCTTCCATTCCTTGAGCCACTAGCGAGCGCAATACCTGACGGGACCTATCGAGAACGAAGACTGTGCCCCGATCTATTCCGAGCTCGTCGCCAACGATTTTCAAGATGATTCCGGTGAGCTCTGCCAAATCAAGAGTGGAATTGAGCAATTTCGATGCTTCGAGAATGCGTTGAAGACGCGCAATACTCCGGATCGCTTCTTGTTGACCTTCGGCCGGCGATATCATAGTCCGTTGTCCGCGTCATTAAGCCACAAGAACCTCAGAAAGTCACATGGCAATTTCAAGGATTTGTGCTACCCAGCGCCAGCAGGCGTTGCCGCGCCTGGGCGACGTAGGGAGAATTCGAATTGCCATAGCGTTGGATGAAACCCTGAAGAGCTTCCCGCGCCGTTTGAGAGTCACCTTTCATCTGATATACCGCGGCGAGATTGAGGATAGCCGGCCCATGGTCGGGCTGCTGCTCGAGCACGAGGCGAAACTGTTCGATGGCCTGATCCAACATTTGCTTCCGAAGGTAAACAAGCCCCATATCGTGGTGAACATCGGGAAAAATTTCTCTCAGGCGAGCGGCTTGCTGAAAATGTTCGAGGGCTTGATCCGGTTGACCAGCGTTGTTGTACAACAATCCCAGATTGCGATACGCCTCCGGTGCGACTGGACTATTGGTGAGCTCCTTGAAGACTTTTTCTGCGGATATCGGATCTCCCGCACGGGCATAAGCAGTTCCCAAGGTCAACCTGAAAGAGTGGAGATCTGGCCGTAAGTAGACGGATTGTCTGTAGCTTTCAACCGCTGCCTTATAGTCGCCCTTTTGAGTCAACACTTCGCCCTTGTTGTAGTGTGCCGCAAAGGAATCCGGGTTGAGCTCCAATGCCCGATTAATCGCTGCGAGGGCCTTGTCCGTCTCCTGTTTTCGAAGATACAGGACTGCCAGATTGATAAACCCCTCGGTGAAAGTTGGTGAGAGCGAAGTGACTTTCAGCAGCATCTCCTCTCCCCTGTCCAGTTGCCTCTGATCGAGATAAATCGCAGCGAGATTCGAATATGCCGCATGGATGTCCGGCTTCAGCGCCAGGGCGCGTTCATATTCCCGAATCGCGTCAGGAATACGTTGTGCGTCCTGATATGCCTGCCCGAGATTGAAGTGCGGGCGCGGTTTTTCAGGTGCCTTTCGAACGGCGTCTTCCCACAGAGCGATATTGTTCGCGAAGACGGCATTGCGTGCTGCCGTCATGAATCCCAAGATCAGAACCGCGACGGCCGCAGCAATCCACGCCAGACGCGCATAATTCCGGCTCGTCCACTGCAAAATCCAGGCGAAAATGAATGCGATTCCCAAGCCCGGGATGTAGGCACGATGTTCCAGAACCACGTCGGCCAGCGGAATCGCAATATAAGCGAGCAGAGGGGAAACCACCGTGGCCGTGATGCCCAGTGCGAGGAACGGTTCCCTCCTATAGGTTCGGACTGCGAGCCATCCAAGGATGGACAGTATCGCAATCGACATCAGAAATTCCGGGCTGTACCAATGCTCGACAGTCTCGATTTGCGGATCAATAGTGAGATCCGTGGGTACCAAAAATCGAGGAAAATAGTACTCGACAACCGATGTCAGATATGTCCGAAAATACGTCGCGGGCGGTAGTACTTTCTCAAAACCCGCCGACACGAGGACGGCATTGGCGCCCACTTGTCCGTAAAGAATCTTGATCTGATCGAAAAGGAGAACAACTGCAACCAAAGGGATCGCAGCCAACCCGGCGATCCACCACCAGTTTTTCTTTTCGGTGCGCAAGAAAACAACGGCGGCAAAAAAGATCGGCAGCGCAATCGCTTCCTGTTTCGCCTGCCACGCCAGCAGACCGGAAACCGCAGTCATGCCGAAGAAGGCAACGCGTACGTTGCGACGCTCGGAATCCAGTCCATTGAGGAAGAGGTAAATTGCTGCGAAATAAAATGTTCCGCAGAGGACAGACGACCTTCCCGCAATATAGCTGACGGCACCGGATAACAGCGTGTGTACGGCAAAGACGGCCGCTCCTGCCAGCGCGGCGAAGCGAAATTGGAGCTCGCGTTTCAAGACCGCGAGGATGATTCCGTAAACCAGCAATACATTAACGGTGTGGAGAATCAGGTTCACTACGTGATAACTGAAGGTCTCGAGGCCGCTCCAATAATAATTCAGGGCGTAGGTCACGAATAACAGATGCCTCTGGCCGGCTGCAAACCATCCGCTGATTATGGCGTCGCGGAAGGTCTTCACATTCATGACGTCGGAATTCTGGTGCACGAGCTGCAAATCATCAAAGACGAACTTGCCATGAAGACTGTTGGCGTAAGTCAGCACCGTCAAGACGACTAACACGACAAATGAGAACTTGTGCGAAGGAATCCACGGGCCGAAGCGGGCGGCCGGAGGCTTACGAGACGGCATAAGTCGCAAGAATACTAGATTGGCGTCTAGCCTGCAGGCCCATTTGCAGGGGTAATTCAAAGGCTTATAAAATGGGTCATTAGCGTATTCTCGAAGAAAGTACTCAACCTAAAAGGGGTGCATAGAATGCGAAAGCTCACAAGCACGATTTGCGTTCTTGGTTTAGCGACTGTGATTGTGTTCGCTCAAAAAGCGCAGACGCAGGAACAGGTCGAAATCGAAATGATGACGTATCCGGAGATTTACTCCGCTATTCACAATCAGGGAAAAACGACCGTCCTTATATACAACGGAGGGACAGAGCAGCGCGGCCCTCACGCCGTTCTTGGTGGTCACACGTTTATGGCGCGAGCAATCGCGCCGATGATCGCGCGAAAACTGGGAAACGCACTTGTGGCTCCGGTTCTGCCCTTTTCGATCAATCCTGCGGGTGGTGTTGATCCGAAAATGCCAGGCAGTGTCGCTCTTGCTCCGGAACTCTTCCAGAAGGTCAATGAAGCCGTCGTGGATAGCATGGTCAAGAACGGCTTCAAGAACATCGTGCTCATGGGCGATCATGGCGGCGGGCAAGACGAATTGAACAAACTCGCTGAAATCCTGGATGCGAAATATCGATCGCAGGGAGTCGAGGTCTACTTCTGCGGCGATGTTTACGAAAAATCACGTCGCGAGTTGGCAGAGTGGCTTACGAGCAAACACCTGGCACTCAGCAACCATGGCGGGATTCCGGATACGTCGACAATGCTGTATCTGCAGCCGGGCGCCGAGCAGTGGGTGCGCAGCATCTACAGAACGACTATCGGCGATCCGGTCCTTCCTCCAGGTCAGCGACCCGATCCGAAGGTGCCTCGTGTAAATAACGGCGTCACGGGTGATCCCCGGCCCTCAACCCCAGAAATCGGTAAGCTCGTGGTTGAGATGAAAGTGGGTAATGCCGTCGCTCAGATTAGGAAATTGATCGCAACCCGGTGATGAAATGAGAGAGGAGTTCTTCGAACTGATCGGTTTTGATGACCGCGTCTTTCAGATCTCTTCCATTTATGCGCAGAGCCATTTCAGTCCTCCAGCGCTAATGGGTCGCAGATGCCTGTTCCCTTTCCAAGGCGTAGTCCGTGCGCAATGGCTGCCGTGACAAAATCCTTCGCGGCGTGGACGGCTTCCAAGAGAGACTTGCCTGTCGCAAGTTCGGCCGTGATGGCGGCCGACAGAACGCAACCAGTACCATGAATCTGGCCTGAGCGGATGCGGTCGCGCTGTAAGTGCGTGAAATCGGTTCCGTCGAATAGAACGTCAATGGCGTCATCTCCTGTCATGTGTCCCCCCTTGATCAACACGGAGCGAGCGCCTGTATCATGAATCCGGAGAGCCGCCTCTTCCATATCCTCGAGACTTTTTATCTCTTTTCCGGTCAGCATTCGAGCTTCATCCGTATTTGGTGTGATTACTAGTGCAAGCGGCAGAAGCATGCGGCGGAATGTACCGATGGCATCCGGATCGAGCAACGCGGTTCCGGAGGTTGAAACCATCACGGGATCGACGACGAGATTTCTGATTTGATAGTCCCGGATTTTCTGCGTCACGGCTTCAATAACTCCCGAGGTCAAAAGCATACCGGTCTTAGCTGCATCCACATGAATGTCGGAGAGCACCGCATCGAGTTCACGGCGTACAAATTCCGGGGGCACCTCCGTAATGCCAGCCACCGCCGATGTATTTTGCGCTGTGAGGGAAGTGATTACGGACATTCCGTAAACACGCAGTCGGGAAAACGTCTTCAAATCGGCTTGAATTCCAGCTCCACCGCTGGGATCGGACCCGGCAATCGTAAGTGCCGTCTTAACGGCAGACACAAAACATCACCGTTTGAGCGAACTTTCGACGGCGGACTCCCCGCACACGGCATCTCCTACTCGAACGATTCCGGGTTCCAGAACGGTCACGAACATTCCACGTTGATTCCGCAAAGCCTCTTGCAAGCCGGTGCGCATCCGCTCCATCTGTATACAGGGTTCGCAAGGTATCGTGACTGCAACCAGAGCATCGCCAAGGCGGAGGCGTTGCCCTTCCCGAAGCGTCATGACATCGAGACCATCGACGACCACGTTTTCGTAGACATTACCGGGTTGCAGATGGAGTTGATCGATGACGCTGCCCGATATCAACAGGATCTGACGACGCTTGGAATTCTCGGTATGGTGATCACCATCGAAGCCTCCGAGCCCCGCCTGAACAGAATCTCTCGGCACGGACTTGGCACCTTTCTCCAGCTTGACGAACAATGCGCGAACTGTACCGTTCATGATTCGACTCTCGATTATAATGATGTCGATGTTTCCAGTTGTGATGTTTCTTTTCGCTTTATTGTTTTCCTCTGTGGCGGCTGCTCAGACGCCACCGCCCGGTGTGCCGTTCGATGCTTCCAAGCACCCGAATCCGATTGTTACCTTTGTCGAGGAAAAGGATTTTAAGCTCGTGACCTACGACAAAGCCAAGGCGGACGCTGGAATCGAGCTGCTGGGACTTTCGCAAGATGAAGGAAAACGCGGATCTGTTGAGCTCGCGGACGGACGGCTCGCAAAGAACATGCCTATCCTTAATTTTCGAACCGACGTCACATTCTATCCGGTCGTGCGGCAGAAGTTCAGACTCGCCAATGGTTCGGATCTTATTTTGTACTCCTTCCGATTTCCAAAGGTCACGCTGCCGCGCGAGTACGCGCGGAAGATACTGAATGAAGCGGCTATCGAAAAGAAAAAGAAGCCGAGTGAAATGCGTTTCGGCGGCACTGCACCGGAACAACTCGAAATCCGAGGTGCTCGCGGCTTACTTTTCGATAAAGATGGTCAGATCACTGTCTACTGGCAAGAGGAAGGCGTAGGACATGTGGCGATGGCATCCCTGGAGAGACAGGAACTCTTCCGCGTGGTTGACGATCTTCTTTAAAGCTGAAGACCCCAAAGTGTTCTTCGCTCAGGATCGAATCCACTCGACTCCAGCGTTCGCTCGATGGCTGAGTTACCCGGATGCACTTCAGCACTAACACGGCGGATGCCGCGCTGCTTGGCATTTTCGAGAAGAGCGACAATAAGGCTGCCACCGACTCCTTTACTGCGCCATTGCGGCGAGACGAACAATGCAATGATATCCATCGTCTCACCACCGAATTCCGCGCGCCATTCGTAGGATGCGTAAGCATATCCACACAACGCGCCTTTGGTCTCGGCGACAACAATGATGCCCAGATCGGCTGAATTCATGATGTGCTCGAAAACGCGGCGGGCATCGTCCGCGGTTCCTTCAGCGCGAATGTTCGCCAGCAGTTCGCTGGCGAGACCGCAAAGCTGGTCCATGTCTTGCGAAGCGGCGGCTCGAATTTGAAATGGATGGACGCTCACAGTGGAGACCCTTGATGTCACCGGCATATTGTAATCTCCAATTCGAAATTCCGAAAACGTGATTTACGGAGGTATAGTGGCATGGGAGGACGCAAGCAGCATGTCGCGCCTTTTTAAGCTCCGCCGAAATGCGATTTTTGTCGCCGGGCTGGTGGCCGTATTCATTGTTGCGGCCAGCTCGGTCCCGTGGAGCCCTGAACAACCTCGCGCTGCCGCTGACCTTCAGGTAACGGTACAGCAGTTCGGGCAATACATCGATGAATGGTCGGAGCCGGAAGGCTACTTTGATTCCGACAACTTCATATCGAACGAAACGTCGTATCTCCATGTCGTCGACGATCTGCACCGGCGGGTGAAGGCCGGTGGTATCTATCTTGGAGTGGGACCGGATCAGAATTTCTCTTACATCGTGCACACCCATCCCATGCTTGCCGTCATTACCGATATCCGCCGGCAGAATATGCTGGAGCATCTGTTGTTCAAGAGCTTATTCGCGATGGCGAAGAGTCGGGTCGAATATCTATCGCTCCTCTTTTCGAGGCAAACACCAGGTTTCGAGCCTGGAGGTTCGTTTCAAGATCTTCTCGACACCATTCGCGCCGCAAAGACAGACGAGGCGCTGTTTCAAAAGAATCTCGGGACCATCAAAACTGCTTTGAATAAATACAACCTGCGGCTTTCCTCGGATGACTACGCGAAAATCGAATATGTTTATCGGACATTCTGGGAAGAAAACCTCGACCTTCGCTTTTCATCCATCGGGCGCGGGAATGCGTCGATGTACCCGAGTTTCGAAGAAATGCTTCTGGAGACCGACAGGCAAGGCCGGCAGCAAAACTACCTCTCTTCCGAGGACTCGTTTCAATGGCTGAAGAAATTTGAGGCGGAGAATCGAGTCATCCCGATCGTAGGTGACTTCGCGGGACCTCATGCTTTCAAAGCGGTTGCCGATTTCCTGAAATCGAACGGCCTGCGCCTTTCCACCTTCTACACCTCGAATGTGGAATTCTACCTATTTGGCCGCCCTGCGTGGACAAGATACGTCGCGAACCTACGGGCACTGCCGCTCGCCGAAGATTCGATATTTATCCG
Organism: Acidobacteriota bacterium; assembly: GCA_003223875.1. Lineage (GTDB taxonomy): Bacteria > Acidobacteriota > Terriglobia > 20CM-2-55-15 > 20CM-2-55-15 > 20CM-2-55-15. The sequence goes on from QHWY01000083.1 coordinate 20,489, forward strand.
ATCGTACTTTCCCACCTATGGGAGGCCGCATCCATTGAATATGCCGGGCCACCGTTCGACATCGTTCGTAAACCCGATCGTGGCGTTTCTGGCGGACTACGATGCGCGACAGATCCGATCCTACTGGGATGTTGTCAAGCCACGTGACTAAGCGCTCTTGACCAGAGTACGCACCTCGCTGGGCCGTTCGCGGACAAGCTGCCATTTCTTGAGTTTGTTGCGAAGTGCCTTATAGGAAATTCGTAGCCTCCGAGCGGATTCTTTCCTGTTCCACCCAGTTTCCTCGAGCATCCGGAGCACGACTTCCTTCTCTGCCACCTCGGCAGCGTGCCCAGCCACTTCTTTAAGTGAGACGTTGCCGAAAGCCGCCGGTGATGCGGCTTCCGGGTTTGCCACGCGCAATTCCGCGGTGATGTCGGAATCCGGTAATATAAGATATCGCTTGACGACATTTTCAAGTTGGCGCACATTCCCGGGCCAATCGTATTTCAGAAACAGTTCCATCAATTCTTTGGGAAACTGCTGGACGATACTTTGGTATCGCTCGCGGTACTTTTCCAGGAATTGATTGCAAAGCAGCGGGATATCTTCACGCCTGTCTCGTAACGGTGGAATTTCGAGCTTGATGACATTGAGTCTGAAATAGAGGTCGTTTCGAAACTCTCCCTTCAGCACAGCCTCCTTCAGCTTTTTGTTGGTTGCCGCCAGGACGCGGACACTGACTTTGACCGGCTTCTTGCCGCCGAGCCGGCTGAACTCCGCGTCCTGCAAAACGTGGAGCAGTTTGGCTTGCAGGTGCGGGCTCATCTCTCCGATCTCGTCCAACAGGAGAGTTCCTTTATCGGCTTGTTCAAATTTTCCGATCTTATCGCGGATAGCGCCGGTAAAGGCGCCGCGTTCATAGCCGAACAATTCCGATTCTAAGAGCTCGTGAGGCAAGGCTGCGCAGTTCACTTTCACGAAGGGTCCCTCAGACCGGTTCGACTGTTCGTGTATGAAGCTCGCGATGACTTCTTTCCCGACACCGGATTCGCCCAGAATCAGAACAGGAACATCGGTGGCGGCAACATGCCGGGCGATATCGATGATCCGTAGCATCTGCGGATTCGACGTGAGAATGTTCCCCTGTTCGACATACGCCAATTGCTGCTTCAAGGTTTTGACTTCTTCCTTCAAGCGGTGCTTCTCGATGGCATTCTCGATGGCTAACTCGAGAGCTTCTTCCTCGAAGGGTTTCGTCAGATAATCCGAGGCGCCGATCTTCATGGCTTCCACTACGGTCTTGATCTGACCAATTCCTGAGAGGATGATGATCGGAATAGACGGGTAAATCGTCTTGACATTAGAAAGCACTTCGATGCCGTCCTTGCCCGGCAACATAATGTCCAACAGGATCATCGAAGGAGAATAGCCGGAGGCGAGCCGCTCGATCGCTTCATCCCCAGACTCGAGGCATTCCGCAATGAAACCTGACGAAGTTAGGAAGGCCGCCAGGTAGTCTCGCGTATTTTTGTCGTCATCTACGACCAAAATTGAACGTTTGCTCATGGCTTTTGTCCTCGCCGCCAACTGTGATGGCCGGCAATGTGAACAAGAATGTGGCATCTTGCCCCGCTGCGCTCTTCACAAACATCCGTCCTCCGTACATTCCAATGACGTCATACACGCCGGAAAGATTGATTTGCGCCTCTTTCCCGGCCTGAGTCACGCCTGTCGTGCTGGGCGGTGGATCGAAGATACCGCTCAGTGTTTCCGACGCCATACCCGCACCCCGTGCTGTGACCTTCACCGTTACCTCTCGTTGTCGACTATGCGAAAATTCAACGGTGATCGTTGACCCTGACGGGGACAACTTCACGGCCACGGCAAGCAGTTCCTTGAAGACGTAAGTCAGCTTTTCCGGATCAGCGGTAATTTCGAACGACTCCTCTGGAATTCGTTGTGTCAACGTGAGGGCTTTGCCGGAAAGTAGTCCTTGGGCAGCACGGGCGGATTCTGTCCAGACCTCGCGAAGGTCGAAGACGCCCAACCCAACCTGTTGGCCGCTCAATTCAGCAATATGGCTCATCCAGTTTGCGGTACTGATTACACGGTTGGTGTTTTCCGTAATGATGCGCAGGTACTCGCGTTGCTTATCGTTGATGTCGCCGGTCCGCCCATCCAGGATCATCCGCGCGTATCCGCGGATCGCTCCGAGTGGCGTGCGCAAATCATGCGCGATGTTCGATTGCACATACCATCCGATTTTGACTAATGCTTCGAAACGATTCTTTTCATCGGCAAGTTTGGCAACATTGGCTTCTGCGCTTGCGGCACGATCGGCCTTACGGGTGAACTCTTGATTTTGCCGTTGAAGCGACTCGATTTCCTGAAGCCTGGCGAGTATTGGCGCGGCGTCATGGGCGTTCTGTCGGACAGCTTCGATGTCCTCAGCCGAGAGATGAGGACCATCCGGAGGCGATACTAAACCGACCGCGGCCTGCAATCGTCCATCGTTTATAAGCGGGATTAAGACGACACTCGAGCGGGCAGCAGCGGCGGGACGAGCAGCTGAGTTCTCTTCATGGCTGATACCGACCATCTCGCCTTGCTGAAGCTTCACAGCGAGAGCGGGATGCCGTTCAAGGCCGGACCTTAGCCACGCAGGAACGTGCAAAATTCTCAGACCCGTATCCCAGAGGGCGACAAAAATTTCGATGTGCTGCAGATCGGCGCGAATCAGACGTTCAAACTCACTCTGAAAAATTTTTGGATCGCTGATCTGGTTGAGCTGCGCGATGCCGGCTTTGCCTTGTCCGCGTGCCGGTGAACCGTCCATGCAACATTCCTCTGTTCGCGGGGTTGCACGAGGTCTACCAATCACATTTCAGTGCAAAATCAAGCAGTTATTGCCTGACCTCGGCCGCTGCGCAGCCGGAATTCGACCGGCTCGCGGTAAAAATTCCCCCATCTGGAGGGCGATGGTGGTTCCGAAGTACCATCGGCAGGGTGTTTGCGAAGCTGGATTGAGAAACTAAGGGCGCCGTCCGCTCAGCGGCAAGCGAGCTAAGGTTTCGAAATATTGTGCAAACATCCACATCCCGCCTGGGCTTTGCACAAAAAATACATCGTGGGCGCTCATAGAGCGCCCCTACAGTTGCGCACCCCAAGCTTTAGGGGCGGTCTATGACCGCCCAGGATTTTTTGTGCAAAGCCTCCCGCCTGAGGCCTGTTCCCAATCGTTCGATTGCATAACGCGCACCGAACAGAGCCGTCAGCGCAGGTCCTTTGTCGTCGGTCGAGCCGCGCCCAATATACCGGTTGCCGTTTGGCCTCGAACTCATCCCGAGCCGATTCGATGTAGCGATCGATGTCTGAATTCACAAATTTTAATTGTATATAATCCTGCGCGTATGGTGGAACCAGCGACCTGGCGGGGAAGGGCAGAATCATACTTGACAGACCTGCAGGATCGAATCTCCCGCGCGATTGAAGAGCTCGACGGCAACAGCTTCCGCGAAGACCAATGGACACGCGAGGGCGGCGGCGGGGGACTCACGCGCATCCTCGAACAAGGAAAACTTTTCGAAAAAGCCGGCGTAAATTTCTCGTCGGTACGCGGAAACCTCCCCGAAGAATTTGCAGCAAAGATCCCGCTAGGCACAGGGACCTCTTTTTTTGCGACCGGTATGTCGCTGGTTTTCCATCCGCGAAATCCGATGGTTCCTGCCGTTCATGCGAATTTCCGGTATTTGGAGAAAGGCGATGCCGCCTGGTTTGGGGGCGGGACAGACCTTACACCCTGCTACCCTTACGCCGAAGATGCGATGCACTTCCATCGAATTCTACGGCAAGCCTGTGATCGTCACGATGCTGCTTACTATCCGCGTTTCAAGAAATGGTGTGACGAATATTTTACTTTGAAGCATCGCGGCGAAATGCGCGGCATCGGTGGCGTGTTCTTCGATTATCTCGAAGGAGATCGTGAGAAGAATTTTGCATTCGTTTGCGATATCGGCAATTCTTTTCTGGAAGCTTACCTGCCGATTGCGAAGACCCGTATGAATGAGCCGTTCGGCGATGGTGAGCGTCAATATCAGCTCTACCGCCGTGGACGTTACGTGGAATTCAATCTTCTCTACGATCGAGGAACTATTTTCGGCTTGGAGACGCGCGGCCGCACCGAATCGATTCTGATGAGCCTTCCGCCGCTGGTCCGTTGGGTTTACGATTTCAAGCCGCAGCCTGGCTCGCGTGAGGAGAAGGCTCTCGAGTTTTATCAGCCGAGGGAATGGGCCTGAAAAAATAATCGCTCCCATGGACGGGTTGCGCGCAAACAGTTAGGGCAGAGCTAGAATGTTTTGCAGGTATTGCGGGTCGCATATTCCGGATGACAGCCTCTTCTGCGCCAAATGTGGGAAGCGTCTCGGTCCTCGAGAGAATCCGCGGGTTGCGAAAATTGTTCGGACACTGCGGCTGAAGACTCCGTATCCATACTTTGCTCTTCTGCTGGCGCTATTCATCACTTGGACTATCGCCTCCAGGCCTACACACGCGGACTACTCCCATCTGAAGTGGAGTTTCGAATTGGACAAAAAACTTGATCTTCCGCAAGAGAATCTGTTCGAGCAAGCGTTATCACTGGTGGTTTCGAACACCGGAGGCGTGGGAGTCCGGGAGATTCCGATCGAACTAAGCGCAAGAATCGAACCCCCGAAGCGAGCCGACGTTGAAGCCGACTTCCTTGGACGGAAGCTCTTGATCCTTCAACAAGGACACACCTTGCCACTGGTCGTTATCGTTGCCGGTGAGCTGCTTCCGGGCGCTAAAAAACGAATTCTCCTCAACGGGACGATAATGGCGGAGCCGCCTTTCAAAGTAACGTACGAAGTCCGTGAAGAAGACCGGCGTCCTGTCCTGAGCAGTTACGTCGTGGAACGGGAATGACGCCCCGTAAACTGCTCGGCTGGTTCTATCGGCTCATGCTTTGGGCAGCTATCCTGATCGCGTTCATCCTGTTTGTTGTATTGCCCGTCGCCGGCTCCTTTCTTATCACGAACAGCCATTTCCGGTTTCCCGAACGTGGTCCAACAACACCGGAGGCGGTGGGCATCTCGGTCTTGCCGGCAGAGTTCGTCTCTCAGGATGGAGTTCTCTTGCGCGGTTGGTGGATTCCGGGTGATCCTTCCATGCCGGTCATCATTTTCGTTCATGGGTTAAACCGGTCACGTCTCGAAATGCTCGAGCGCGGAGCGGATGCGAGCCGCCGGGGCTACGGCGTTTTGCTGTTCGATCTGCGCAATCATGGAGACAGCGGACGCGCTTACACGACGATCGGCGTGTTTGAGAGTCGTGACGTTTGCGCGGCGTCGCAATTTGTCAGAGGCACAGCGGGAGCACGCCAACAGGTCCTATGGGGAGTATCGATGGGGGCTTCGAGTGCGATTCTAGCAGCAAAGCAATGCCCGGGGTTCTCTGCGATAATTTCTGATAGCTCGTTCTTGTCGTTTCGCGACACCGTGAGCCACCATCTCCGATTGATCTTTCGCCTTCCTGCTTTCCCCATTGCCAATCTCATCGTAGCGATTACGGGCTACCGGATGCATTTTGATCCCGATGATGGCGATGTCGAGGCCGTAGTTCGTCGCATGACCACGCCTATTCTGTTTATCGCCGGCGGCCGAGATCGGCGTATGCCTCCGGCGCTTGCTGAAAAGATGTTGAATGAATCTCCAAGCGCCCTGAAGCAACTGGTGATTATTCCTGCGGCTGGCCACGGTGAAGCTTTTGCGACAGACCATAGGACATATCTGAATTCGGTGTATGGATTTCTAGAACGGGATCGATGAACTGCAGCCCCTTGTACCGGCCGTGCTTTCCAACCTCTGGCCACCCGCCCTACGTGCTGCGTAAAATGTTCGAATGACTCGAGCGCATTACACCGTTCTGGCTGGTGGAACTGGAGCAGCTAAGTTTCTTCGCGGTCTCGTGCAGGTCGTTCCCGAGGAAGATATTCACGTCGTCGTGAACGTAGGCGATGACACCGAAATTTGGGGGTTGCACATCAGCCCTGATATCGACTCGATTGCGTACGCGCTAGCCAAAAGACTCGACACGATTCGCGGTTGGGGTCTCGAAAATGAAACGTTTCGCTGCCTCGATGAGATCCAAACCTACGGGCTGCCATCCTGGTTTCGTCTCGGCGATCGGGACCTTGCAACGCATCTCGCGCGTACCGAGTTCCTAAAACGAGGACTCACGCTGACGGAAACCGTTGCCCGCATGACGAAAGCTATAGGTGTAAAGGCTCGTGTTTTGCCGGCAACTGACGATCCTGTTCGAACGAAAATTGAAACTCCCGACGGGGTGCTCGGGTTTCAGGAGTTCTTTGTCCGCGAACGCTGGCAGCCCGATGTGCGGTCCGTCACATACGCCGGCGCGAATGAAGCCCGAGCATCGACGGCCGTGTTGAGTTCGATCAGAGAATCCGAACTTGTCATCATTGCGCCGAGTAATCCCATCACAAGTATCGGCCCCATGCTTGCCATTCACGATGTACGAGATGCTTTACGATGCACGCGTGCGGAGGTCGTCGCCATAAGCCCCCTGATCGGCAATGCTTCTGTCAGTGGCCCGGCCGGGAAGCTTATGGAAGCATGCGGTTATGAGGTATCGCCTTCCGGAGTTGCGCGCTGTTACCATGATTTCCTGGATAATATAGTGCTCGATACGAGCGATGCGGCGTTGGCTGCGTCGATCCGATACGAAAGTATCGGCGTTGAGATTACGGATATTCTAATGACCGATGATGAGGCGGCGCGCAGCCTCGCGGAATTTATAATCCATGAAAACAGTTCTGCTACCGGTTAAAGAGTTCGCTAACGCCAAACAACGACTGTGTTCAAGACTGGAACCGCGGGCCCGAGCCGGTCTGGCGCGCGCGATGTGTCTGGATGTCCTGAAAACGCTAGCGCGAACACGCGTGCCCAATCGTGTGGTCGTATTCACCGCGGCCGATGAAGTCATCCGGATGGCACGGCCATTTGGCTTCGATGTTGTGCTTGAAAAGTCGGTGGATGGTCATAGCGCCGCCGTTAATCGCATGGTTTCGGAACTGCTGCCCAGTTCATCGCGAATTCTTTCGATTGCCAGTGACCTGCCGAGGCTTGTTCCTTCGGAGATTGATTTCGTGCTCGATGCCGCTACCGAACCTATCACACTGATTCCCTCTCGCGACTGGACCGGTACAAATGGCGTCCTGTTTATATCGCCGGCTCGAATTATGATGGAGTATGGTGAAGGAAGTTTTCGCCGTCATCTGTCGAAGGCCGCCGCAGCGGGACATCGCGCCGATGTCGTGAGCCTTCCCGGTATTGCCTTCGATATAGATACTCCCGAGGACCTAGGTCTCTTCTTAGATGACCCGCGGCAAGATAGTCAGACCTGGCAGTACCTGATGAATCAACAATGAATCTGCAAATCGTCTCGATTCAGAACGTGCCTGAAATTCGTCCTGGAATGAATTTAAGTGAATGCCTTCGGGGAGCAGTTCGTTCATCCGGTTGGAGTTTTCAGCCGGGTGACATCCTGGCGGTTACACAAAAAGTGATTTCCAAGGCAGAAGGACGAATTGTCAATCTCGGTGATGTCGTTCCGTCGGCCTATAGTGTTTCGATCGCGCGCCGAATGTCGAAAGATCCGCGGTTGGTGGAAATCATTCTTCGAGAGTCGCGCCGGATCGTTCGCATGCGTGGCGAAGTGTTGATCTGTGAAACCCATCATGGCTTCATCTGCGCAAATGCCGGCGTCGATGAATCCAATGTCGAGCATGCCGGCTGGGTGACGTTATTGCCAAAAGACCCCGATCGGTCAGCCCGCGCTTTGGCACGCGAGCTAGGATGCGGTGTGATCATAACGGATACGTTTGGCCGCGTTTGGCGTGATGGTCTTGTGGATGCGGCTATAGGAATCGCGCGAGTTCCCGCATTTCTGGATTTCCGCGGCAAAACGGATCCGTACGGACATCGTCTTCGCGTCACCTTACTTGCTGCCGCCGACGCGCTTTCTGCGGCGGCAGGCCTCGCTATGGGTAAGACCGCCGGTACGCCAGCGGCCGTGATCCGCGGCTTTGAGTGGGAGGAAGCGCAGGACACCTCCGCGGCTAGCTTGCTGCGGCCGGCAGAAAGGGACTTATTTCTGTGAAAATTGCAATCCTTGGTGGTAGTGGAAAGCTCGGACAAGCCTTCGCCGCACGACTTCGGCAAACCGGTCATGAAGTGGCGATTGGTTCCCGCGACCCTTCCAAAGCCGAAGAAGCTGCCGCAAAAGCCGGTAGGGGCGTGAGAGGAATGACGAACAGCGATGCCGCTCAGTGGTGCGATATCGCCATCGTCTCCGTACCCTACGCAGGCCACCGTACTCTATTCGAAAGTCTGAAGGAAGCGCTCAACGGCAAGATCATTATCGATGCAACTGTACCCATCGATCCGGAAAACATTTTTCAAATCAAAACAGCCTCTGGTAGGTCGGCGGCCGAAGAAACGGCGGCCATGATCAATGGGGCCTTTGTCTTTGCGGCGTTTCAAACCATCTCACATCGCGTGCTGCGGCAGCTTGACGTGTCTCATGATGTCCTCGTGGCCGGCGGACCCGCCCGGAAACCGGAAGTTTTAGATCTAATCCGTTCGATGGGTTTGCGTGCGATTGAAGCCGGCTCGCTCGAAATAGCGGGGCACCTCGAGCGCATGACGGTGCTCTTGCTTTCCATCAACAAGGCCAACAATATCAAAGAAAGCGGGATCAAGATAACCGGGGTTTAGTTGTGGAGCTGTTACTCCTCAAGTACGGTTACCTTTTATTGTTTGCGGGTGTCATCTTCGAAGGCGAGGCTGTTCTCATTGCCGGTTCATTTCTCGCCAGTCGCGGCTACTTCAATATTTCGACGGTAGCTCTGGTTGCACTGACTGCCAATATCATGAGCGCGCAATTCTATTACACCGCTGCGCGAGTGCGTGGACGTTTGTGGTTCGAAGCGCGCTTTCCCGAAAAATCCATCTATCGCAGGATCATTGATTGGGTTGCGCGCCGTAATAATTGGCTTCTCTTGATGAGCCGGTTTTTCTTTGGGTTTCGTATCGTGATTCCGGCGGCATGCGGCGCCATCGGCATGCCTGCCGCACGGTTCACGGTTCTGAACGTCATTGCCGGAATCCTTTGGGTAGTTCCAACGGCTCTGGTCGGTTACTATTTTGGTGAAAATGCGACGGATCTCATTAGGGGCGCTCGTCACTACACATTTATAGCCGCGATCAGCACCGCACTTGCGGTTGTCTTTATCGTTCTCGTTTGGCGGCACGTCCGGCGCTTCCATCAGATCTTCCAGATTCTCGAGTGGTCCGATCTGCACAATGCCCTGCCATTCGTGATGGGTTTGATGGGTGCGCTGAACATCCTCGCTGCGGTTTGGCCGAGTTCCGAGGCACTGTTGCGGCCAGTTCGGATATGGCTGCCGTTGGAAGTATCTCAGGGAAGCCGCACCTTGATGCTGTTCACCGGTGTCGCATTGCTGCAAGTGACGCGGAACTTGGCACGCCGGAAAGAGCTCGCCTGGTGGGTGGCTGTTATCGCGTTGTCATTTTCCTTGTTGTTGCACGTAACAAGCGGTCTGGATGTTCAGAATTCTTTAGTGGCGCTCACTCTTCTTGTCTATCTGCTCTACTTTCGCCGCCGGTTTTACACGAGATCAGATCCGGCTTCACTGCGAAAGGGCCTCATGGTCACGCCATTATTGTTGCTGATTGTGTTCTTCTATGGCCTGAGCGGTTTCGCCGCAACGTACCCGCAATTTATTTGGCCGCCTCGCGCGACACCGGCTATGGAAGCTGTTCGCGGCGGTATCTTAATCGTGGCGCCGGACGTCGTTCCTGCGACGCGATACGCGCGGCTGTTCTTGAATTCCCTTCAGATTGCCGGCTGGATGGCGCGCTTGTACATTTTGATTCTGATTTTGCGCCCATTCATTTCTCGCGACCGTCTCGAGACACCGAAAGAGGATATCGATAGGATTTTCAAAGAACACGGAAGAGAACCGGTATCGGCATTTGCGATTCAAAGTGACAAGCATCATTTGCTCGTGGCAAATGGACAAGGTCTTGTGGCGTACGCGACCAAAGGCTCTGTTGCGCTGGCGTGTGGTGATCCGATTGTGCCTGACGAGCTATTCGCCCAAGCCATCGAAGCTTATACGCGGCATTGCGAGAGACATGGCTGGATGCCCTGTGTATACCTTGCCGCAGAAGAACGATTGCCGGTGTACCACGCGCTGAAGTACCAGTCGATCCGTGTAGCGGAAGAGGCAATCGTGAACCTGCAGGTATTCACCGAGGACAGCCGCAGTGGCGGTTTAGAAATCATGCATCGTTATGACCGTTCGATTGCAGCTGATCCACTGGTCGATGAACAATTAGAAGAAGTGACTGAAGATTGGCTCGAGTTGCGGCACATGCGCGAGATGGGTTTCGCGGCCGGACACTTCTCTCTGGAACAGCTTTCTCAGGGTCCTGTCTTCGTTCTGGGGAACCGTTACTGGGTGGACGCCTTTTCTGCTTGGTTACCTTACAAAAATGGAAAAGCTGCTGTTCTCGACGTCTTGCGCCAGCGCCGACACACTTCTCGGGAAATCGTCCGTGCTTTTACCAGCGAGTCCCTGCGTCTGTTGAAAGAATCAGGATTTGTCGAAGCCAGTCTCACACCCGCCGCAATCGATCGCGAACAAATCGAGACTTTCCGTCCCCTTTGGCAGTCAAGATATTTAATTCACCCGCGCGGCGCGAATGTGTCGAGGGTTACCCAGGCGTTAGCAGCCGTAGAGCACCGGTAAACAAAATCACATCTTGTAGCGACCCATGTCTTCGTCGGGAAGGTTTTCCAGCAATCGCCGGAGTTCTTCGTCTTTGATGCGGTCTTGCGCGCCTGCCTGACTTTTGGAAGATTTGAGGACTTCGTCTTCAACGAAAATCGGACAATCGATGCGGAGTGCGAGAGCAAGGGCGTCGCTGGGCCGGGAGTCAATGGATACTAAGGTTCCATTTCGCTCGAGCCAGATGACGGCATAGAAGGTGTCCTCTTTGATATTCGTAACCACGACTTTCCGGACATTGGCGTCCAGACCAACGAGCATGTTCTTCAAGAGGTCATGCGTCATGGGCCGCGGTGTCACGACCTTCTCGATTTCCAAGGCGATGGCGTTGGCCTCGTAAACACCGACCCAAATTGGGAGGATTCCGCTTCCGCAGGCCTCCTTTAGGATCACAATAGGCATATTCGTGATCGGATCCATCATTAGGCCTCGGATCTTCATTTCGATTTCCACGGGTTTCCTCCTCAGTGCCTACTTTACTGCAAAATATATTCTTTCCACTCCGCTTTTCAAGACAACCTATGCTTTAGTTGCCTTCAATAACTCCTTGACATGTTCGCGTGCCGCGTGCGTTATACGCGAACCACTCATCATCCGGACCAATTCTTCGATGCGCTCTTCCCCGTGTAGGGCGGCGACACGCGTTACGGATCTTCCGTCAAGAACAATTTTTTCGATACGGTATTGATGGGCTGCAAACGCCGCGATCTGCGCAAGATGTGTCACGCAGAGAACTTGATAGCGCGTCGAGAGTTCTTTCAGCTTCTGACCCACGGTCTCTGCTGCCTTGCCGCCAATCCCGGCATCGATTTCGTCAAAAACAAGGGCCTTCTGCGACCGGTCCACCGCCAAAACGCTGCGCAGGGCAAGCATCACCCGTGAAAGCTCGCCGCCGGAAGCGATCCGTTCCAACGGCCGTGCTTCCTCACCCGGATTGGCGGAAATGAGCAGTTCCGGCCGGTCGATGCCGCTGGCGCGTCCCGGAGTAACGTCTTGCCAGGCGATGATAAAACGTGCCTGAGGCATCGCCAGGGACTTCAATTCCGTTTCCACCGCAGATTCGAGGTCTTTTGATGCTGCACGCCGGCGGTGGCTAAGTGAGGCGGCGGCCTTAGAATACTCGTCCCGAAGAGCGGCAATTCGCGTTTGCAACTCATCTTTTTTCGTTTCCGTCAGACCTATGCTGTCCAACTCGCGTCTTACCTTCTGGAGGTGTTCCAATAGGTCCGGTCCGTATTTACGATGTAGGCGTTCCAGTTCGGCAAGGCGTGTCTGTGCCTGCTCGAGTTGCTGTGGGTCGGCATCGACGCTGCCGGCATAATCGCGGAGCGCATAAGCAACATCCTGAAGCGGAAGGCGGCTGGTTTCGATTTGCTCGAGAACTCTTTCTAAACGCGAATCGTGCCGTGCCGCTTCACGCAGGACGCGTTGAACCTGAGCGATAGTCGACAAGACCGATGTTTCCGCTTCGTAAAGTGCCTCGTATCCATGGGCGGCGGCTCCGAGCAGTTTTTCGGCGTTCGATAGAACTTCCAGTTTCCGTCGAAGGTCCTCGGCTTCGCTTGGTTTGGGATTGGCCTTCTGGATCTCGTCGCGCTGAAACGTCAGTAAGTCGGACCGCTCGATTTTTCGCGCATGCTCGGCGGTCAGGTCCGAAATCTCAGCGTCAGCGGCTTCGATATCAACGTAGAGGTCGCGAACTTGTCCGGCGAGCCGTGTTGAATCGGCGTATGCGTCAATCAAGGCAAGCTGGCGGGAATTGTCGAGCAACGTCTGCTGCTCATGCTGGCCGTGAATATCGAGTAACGACGGCGCAAGTTCACGTAATGAGGAGACCGTGCTGGGCTGATTATTGATGTAAACGCGATTGCGTTCATCGGAGGAAATCTCACGACGGATGATGACTTCGGTTTCAGCGTCTCCGGCATCGAGACCAAGCCGATCGAGTTCGGCTTTGAGATCAGTTTCGAAGACCGCTTCGACGATCGCGCGGCTTTCTCCCGTTCGCACCATTTCGGCCGAAGCTTTCGAGCCGGCGAGTAATCCGAGCGCGTCCACGATGATGGATTTTCCGGCGCCTGTTTCGCCGGACAGAAGATTAAAGCCGTCTTTGAAGTGAAGTTCGAGTTGATCGATGAGAGCGAAACGACGGACGCGTAAAAACCGCAACATACCTCGGCGTTTATAAGCCATCAGGGGTTGATCTTTCAATGACTAACGGTTAAGTTTTTTATGTTAAGGAGTCGCATTTGAATGAGTTGAATCTGCTCGACGTTCTCCGCCAGACGACCACGGTCACGCGATTCGTCCTGGCGATCCTTTTGATTTTCTCTGTTTGGTCCTGGGGCATCATCTTCTCCAAGGCCCTCCTGTTACGCAAAATCAGAAAAGAATCCGAAACCTTTTGGAAAGTGTTCCGCCGGGGTCAGAATCTGTCCGAGATCCGCACGGCCTGCGAAACCTTGCGGTTTACACCACTGGTACCGGTTCTCACCGCCGGGGTGGATTTGCTGTTACCCGCCTCGGGAAGAGTGCACTCGCAGGGGAGCCTAGCACTGAAGACGTCCACGGTTAACGTCGCCACAATTCAGCGCACCGTGCAACGTGCCGCGGCCGGGCAATTGACCGAATTGGAAAAACGGATGACCTTTCTGGCGACGACTGCGTCGGTTGCTCCCTTCATCGGCCTATTTGGCACGGTGTGGGGTGTCATGACCTCATTCGCCGGTTTGGCCAATGCGAATACGGCAACTCTCCGCGCGGTTGCGCCGGGTATTGCCGATGCATTGATTGCAACCGCGTTTGGTTTATTTGCTGCTATTCCGGCCGTAATTGCGTATAACCAATTCGTTTATCAGATGAGGAATTTGGGCGGACAATTGGATGACCTGCAAAACGAAATCGTAGCGATGGCAGAAGGGTTAGTAACCTAATGGCGATCACCACACGCCAAGGCAAGATACAAACGACACTGGCAGAGATCAATATGATCCCGTTCATCGATATTGTATTGGTATTGCTCATCATCTTCATGGTAACGGCGCCGGTGATCCAATCTGGTATCGAGGTGAACGTGCCGAAGACACAGGTCGTACGAGAAATTGCCGAAGAAAAATTGATTGTATCGATCGATAAAGAGCAGAAACTCTATCTGCAAAATGATCCTGTGAACGTCAATCAATTGGGCGATAAGATACGTGAGAAGCTTCTCGATCCCACACGTCAGAGTGTTTATCTGCGCGCTGATCAATCGGTGCCGTTTCAAACGTTTGCGACGGTGTTGGATCATTTGAAGCTGGCTGGCATCGAAAACGTCAGCATCGTCACGCAGCCGCTCCAACAGGGTAGGAAATGACCTTCGAAGGCGAGAGGTTCGATCGCTGGCTCTTCGCGTCCGTGTTCTTTCACGGCGCGCTCTTCACGCTAGTTATCTTCTCCCCAAAGCTGTTCCCAGCCTTTCAGTCGAACTGGGGCTCACCGACCGGCGGCTCCGGGGGAATCAATGTCAAGATCGTAGGTAACCTTTCTTCAGGAGTTCCGCTACCCCGACCTGAAGTCGTCCAGGAGCAAGCGCCTGCTAATGAATCCCCGGGATTCTATAAGAGCGAAGAAGCTCCGCCTACACCCCCGCCCGACAAGGCCGAATTGATTCCCGAAACGAAAGCGCCTGTCAAAGCGACGCCACCTCCCAAGCAGCCCAAACCTGCAGCGGCGCCAAAATCCGCACCGCCACCTGAACCACCGCCTTCCAATGCCATTCCATACGGCCAGGGCGGCCGGCCGGCCCTTGCTTACGGACAATTTTCGACGGGTGCGGGAGCGGCAGGTATCGGATTCGGGGATGCAACTTTCGGGGATCGATATGGTTGGTATGTCGATGCCATCACCCGCGCGATTTCGCAGAATTGGTTGAAGTCTACAGTCGACGCGCATGGGAAAGCGCCGCGGGTATATCTGACGTTCGACATTGCGAAGAATGGTAAGATCAGCAATATTGGAGTGCAGCAATCCAGCGGCATTCCCTCACTAGATCGTTCCGCGCAACGCGCTGTCTATGCCTCGGATCCTTTACCCGCGCTTCCTCCGGACTATCGCGGCAGCAGCGTCAATGTCAATTTTTACTTCGAGTATTCACGATGAAACGATTCTTGCTTTGTCTATTTGTATTCACCATTCCCCTCCTCGCAGAGGAGGGGTGGCTGCGCTTTAGCGCAGCCGGGGTGGCGCGGAGCGCGAGCCCCACAGGGCGAAGCCTTAAGGCGCGGAGCGCGAGCCCGACAGGGCGAAGCCTTAAGGCGCGGAGCCCGAGCCCGATAGGGCGAAGCCTTAAGGAAAGTTCGGCTCTTCCTCCACGACAGATAAACACCGGGACGGATAAGGGCGTGATCGGCGTCAAACTTGCCGTGCCCGAATTTCAAGCCGCCGCTGGCGATACGAAAGCGGCCGCGTTAATGGAGATCTTCAACAAAGTCCTTTGGGATGACCTCGATTATTCGGGCGGCGTAACGCTGGTCAGCCGTAGTCTCTACCCGCTCGGCAAGTTTACCAGCCCAGGCGAAATCAATGCCGACGAGTGGACAACGCCGGCAGTAGATGCCCAGTTCATTGCATTCGGCAATAGCCAAATCGCGGCAGATCGCATTCGGGTTGAAGCGCGCTTGTGGGATCTCAAAGCCCCGCAAAATCGCGAGGCGATCGGAAAAGCGTACAGCAGCGAGGCTACCGATGCGGGCGCACGGCTCATCGCACATGAGTTTGCGGACGAGATCATTAAGTTGATCGGCGGCGGTATTCGTGGAATCGCGTTGACAAAGATTGCCTACATCGGCGAGCGCACAATCGGCGTGAAAGAATTGTACGTGATGGATTACGATGGCAATGATTCACAGGCGATGACGGCATATAAATCCATTGTGATGACGCCGGCCTGGTCTCCGGATGGCGAAAAGATCGCATTCACCAGTTTTCGCCGCGGGAGTCCCGATATCGAAATTCTGTCTCGACTGGATCGACGGCCCTACCCGTTCGATCGAGCCGGAGGAACAACGATAACGCCCGCATGGTCGCCGGACGGAAGCAAGATCGCATTCGCGACCAGCCGCGATGGCAGCAACACGGAAATCTATGTTGCCGACTGGAATGGCAAAAACCTGAGGCGCCTGACCGTAACGAAAGCCGTGAATGTGTCACCGACGTGGAATCCGCGCACGGGCCATGAAATCGCATTCACGTCGGACCGGAACGGTAGCCCGCAGATCTATATCATGGATGACGATGGCACGAATTTGAGGCGCCTGGTTGAGGAAGGAGGACACGCCGTTGAACCGACGTGGTCACCGGATGGACAGCGCATTGCGTTCGCCTGGTTGAAATCGCGCACCTCCAACTTCGACATCTATATTCACGAACTTGCCTCCAGTATGAATACACAAATTACGCACGATTCAGGTGATAATGAGAGACCCAGATGGGCGCCCGACGGGCGACACATTGCTTTCGAATCGTCGCGTAGCGGAACCACTCAGATCTATTCCATGCTTCTCGACGGAACGAAGGTGCGGCAACTAACAAACTCGGGAAAAAACACAGGACCGGCATGGTCCGGGTACATTCAATAGGATTCTACGAGGAGGCTTGGCAATGAGTTCTTCACGCATCAAAAATGTTGCATTGGTAGTTCTCACAGCTTCTATGCTGCTTGCGTTTGGCTGCAAAAAGAGAGTGGCGGCGGCACCAACGCCACCACCACCACCGCCGCCACCACCAACCGCACCGCCGCCGCCTCCAGCGCCAGCGATTACGTTACGTGCGAACCCGACCACAATTAATCGCGGGCAGGCGACAACGTTGACGTGGGAAGCCAAGAATGCTGGAAATGTTCGGATTGAGCCAGGTTTGGGAGAAGTTGGTGCCACAGGGAACCGTTCCGTGAACCCGGCGTCGTCAGTAACGTACCAGGCGACCGCCACGGGCCCGGGTGGCACAGCCACCGACACGGCCCGAATCACTGTGAACATTCCGCCGCCGCCGCCGACACCGCCTCCTCCGGCGCCGCGGCCTCCGGACGTGAGCATCGACCAATTGTTCCGGCAGAACGTAAAGGAAATCTACTTTGATTTCGACAAGGCCGATATAAGGCCCGACCAGGTTTCCGCACTCCAGGGCAATGCAACCTGGCTGAAGAGTAATGCAAATGTACGGTTCACCATCGAAGGTCACTGTGACGAGCGCGGCAGCGCGGAATACAACCTCGGTCTCGGTGACAGGCGCGCGAATGCAGCCAAAGAGTATTTGATCTCACAAGGCGTGGCTGCCAACCGCATCAACACCGTAAGCTACGGCAAGGAACGGCCGCTGTGCCGAGACCAAGATGAGAGCTGCTACATGAAGAATCGCCGCGACGCCTTTACCCGAAATCCATAAGGACGTTCACATGCAAAAAAACTGGCTTCTCGCGGGCCTGCTGATCATTTTCGCGGTGGGTCCCGCCTATTCTCAAAACAAAGACATACTCCGTCTTCAGGCAGACCTGATCACGCTGCAACAACAAGTCAAGCAGCTTCAATCCAGCATTGACGAGAACAACGGTGTCATTAAAGGATTAGTGGAGAAAATAGCCGATCAAGTGAACACACTCACAGGTGGATTGCAAAAGGTCAACCAGGCTCTGGACCAGGCTATCGGCCAGGCTATCGGTGGTCTCAGAACTCAGAATGATACTACCGCAAAAGAGATGCGGACAATTTTGAGCAACCTCAACACCAGTGTCGGCGAACTTCATGAAGGTCTGGCGTCCGTGCGGGCCCAAGTCAATTCGCTCTCTCAACAAGTGACGACAATCAAGACGACTGCAGAGCCGCTGGCCGGACCCAATGATCTGTGGAAATCGGCAATGGTTGACTTCTTTTCTGGACTCTATGATTTGGCAGTGAGTGACTTCCAGGAATTCCTGTCGAAGTATCCAAACGACCCGCGAGCGCCGGAAGCACATCTCAGAATGGGCGATTCCCTTCTCAACCAGAAGAAGTATGAACCCGCCGAAACAGAATATGATTTTGTCTTGCAGAAGTATCCGGAGAGCGATACAACTAGAGCTGCCCTTTTGAAGAAAGGCCTAGCCCTCGCTGAACACGATAAGCCGCAGGCAATTACCACTTTGAATGAAGTTGTGAAGAAGTTTCCGAATACGAGCGAAGCCAGTAGTGCACAAACGAAGCTTAAGGATCTTCAGCCCGCGCGTCGGCCGGCCCGCTAGGGTGCAGCCTGTTTTAAGCACTTAGTGAGGAGCTACTATGGCAAAGTCTGTAAACAAAGTGATTCTTGTTGGCCGGCTCGGGCGCGATCCCGAGCTCAAATACACCGCTAACGGCGTTCCCTTTTGCCGATTCTCGATGGCAACCGACGATGTCTGGAACGACAAAAGCTCGGGCGAGCGTCAAGAGCGTACCGAGTGGCATAACATCGTCGCCTGGGACCGGCTAGCAGAGATTTGTAATCAGTACCTGACAAAAGGCCGCCTCGTGTATATCGAAGGCAACTTGCAAACACGCGAGTGGGACGACCAGGAAGGTAACAAGCGAAAGACCACCGAGATCCGCGCCCGCGACATGGTTCTACTTGGTGGCTCCGGCGAGAATGCGGGCAGCGGCCCACGCCGTCCCGCTGCTGATGTTGCAGCCGGCGCCGGGGCCTCTGCGGCTACAGCACCCGCCAGCACGATTACCGACGACGATATTCCTTTCTAGGTATATCCCCTCTCCTCTGGGAGAGGGCGGCGCGCCAGCCTTGCGGCTGTCGCGCCGGTGAGGGGGGCTTTGCACAAAAAATACATCGTGGGCGCTCATAGAGCGCCCCTACAGTTGCACACCCCAAGCTGTAGGGGCGGTCTATGACCGCCCAGGATTTTTTGTGCAAAGCCGGTGAGGGGTCACGCCTCTGTAATGCAGTATCAAGATTCGCGGGTTGCGCGAATCAGGGCTTCCATGTGATCGAGATAGGTTTCGAGCGCTTTGCGTCCGGCGCTAGTGAGCCGGTACTCGGTTTTCGGTAGTCGTCCTTCAAAGTATTTTTCGCACCCCACGTATTGAGCTTCCTCGAGCTTTCTGGCGTGCACGCTCAGGTTGCCGTCGGTGGTTTTCAATAGCTCCTTAAGCTCGTTAAAGGTCATCGTTTCATTCACTGCGAGCGCGCTCACAATTCCCAGACGTATGGGTTCGTGAATCAACCGGTCCAAGTCGGCCGCCCGGCTTTGAGCGGGACGGCTACGCGAGCTTTGCGGCTTGGGGTGCACTTCTGCTTTGCTGTGTCTAGTGTTGCGTTTCATAAATACCGTTACTTATGGTTCGGCAGAGCCGCATTCCCCTCCTCGCAGAGGAGGGGAGGATGCGCCACCAATAAGATGGCGCGAAGCCACCGAAAGCGGCGCAGAAGGGGTGGTCAGACCGGCACGTGCTGGATTTAGCCGAACTGACCACCCCGGCGCTTCGCGCCACCCCTCCTCTGCGAGGAGGGGAATTCCTCAACGCAATTTTCAAACGCAACACTAGCCACCATAGCTCCTTGCGATAACGGCGCCGAAGAAAATGTGCAGGGCCCCGAATCCCGCCGCCATGAACCAATTAGCCCACCCAACAGGACTAAACAGCGCGATTCCACCCAACAGCATGAAGCACGTTCCCATGATGGGAACGACTTTGACCGAGAAAGCTCCACCGGTGACGACAGCGACGCCATAACAAAGCAGCCACACTCCCGGCATGAGGCCAAACAGCGCGTCTTTATAAAGAACAATTGTCAGGATTCCACCAGCAATCATTGCCGGACAAAGACTCAGTGCAAACCGACGTCCTGCGCCATACAAGAGTGTGGATTGGAACGCCCTCGCCTTCTGCTGCATCGCCCAGCCCCCGATAGCCAGTGCCAGGATCGCTTCACCTAGCCAACTGGCAAACCACAGGTGCTTAGACGGGAGCCGGCTCGAAATCAGCGCGGTCAACAGCGCGCTGATTCCCATGAGAATGCCACCCCAGCCCGGCACCGCCGTGAACGAACCCGCACGCTCCATCGTTTCTCTGATGTATCTGAGGTTCTCAACTGCGCGTTGGTTGATCGACACGACGTTCGCGTTTTTCATCTCGATGAAGATAGGTGGGATGGCTTTGCCAGTCAAGTACTTTACCAGGTAAAGACAAGGAACCTCCTGTTGCGCAGCCCCTCGCGTTACGATATTCTCACCTGCGGTTCAATCTTTCCGAGGTAGGTAGAAGGAATGCCAGACCTTTTACGGGCGCTTGCGATATCAGGTTCAATACTCATCGCCGTTGTCATCCTAATCGTTGTTGTCTCTTTCGTCACGGTCCGCCGGGGAGAAGTGGCAATGGGGGAAGATGTGAAGCACACGGGCCCGCGGCCAGCGCACCATTAATGAGAGTCCCCTGATTATTTCAGACCTAGTTTCTGGTTTGCCGCGAGCAACGTAATAGCTTCCTTCAGGCGTTTCTGCCGAGTTTCCTCTCGTTTTGGAACATGATCCAGCCGATGTACCGGCGGCGATGCGAGGGCGCCAGCTTTGTGAAATACACGGTTTCCATATTTCACTATTCTCCGAACGCACCCATGGCGCGGAACTTTTTATGTCGGCAAGAGACGAGGTCGTTGGGCGAGGCGTGTTGCAATTCACGGAGCTGACGTTCGAGGACTGAAGCGAGGCATTTCGCGATCGCGGCTGGATCATTTTGGGCGCCGCCTTCGGGTTCGGGAATGATTTCGTCAATCAAGTGAAGCTGCTTGAGATCTTCAGGTGTGAGTTTCAAGGCTTCCGCCGCTTCGGCCGCATGTTGTTGATCGCGCCATAGAATTGCGGAGCAGCTTTCAGGAGCGATGACAGAATAGATCGAATACTGCAGCATGTTGACGCGATCGCCGACGCCTATAGCGAGCGCGCCTCCCGAACCTCCCTCGCCGGTGATCGTCACGATGATGGGCACGCGAAGCTGAGACATTTCTCGTAAGTTGCAGGCGATCGCTTCCGCCTGTCCGCGCTCTTCAGCGTCGATGCCGGGGTACGCTCCAGGTGTATCAATAAACGTCAAGATGGGCCGTGTGAATTTCTCCGCGATTTTCATGACGCGAAGAGCCTTGCGGTAGCCCTCAGGTTTGGGCATTCCGAAGTTCCGGTATTGCCGCTGCTTCGTGTCTCTTCCCTTCTGATGACCGATCATGCATACGGGTTGGCCACGCAGCATACCGAAACCGGCAACGATGGCGGGATCATCAGCGAATTTTCTATCCCCGTGGACTTCGGTAAAATCCGGGCACAAGTGTTCGACGTAATCCAGAAAATAAGGACGGTGAGGATGACGCGCGAGCTGTACCTTTTGGTACGCCGTGAGGTGATCCATATTTAGGACAGGTGTACCGTGTTGCGTCCGCAGATACGTTCGACGGACTCCACGAACTCACGGTCCGGCGAGATCTTGACGTAGGGGTTCGGCCGGACCAAAGCGGTAAACCGGCCGGGAAATTCTAGCTCAAAGATTACTTCCGCCGACCCTCTTTTTTCATCCATGATCGGTTGAAGCTGTTCGGCCACATCGAGAGGAGCAGCCGAACCGTTGATTCGAATCGTGACGATACGACTCAGCGCTTCTTTCACTCTCTCCATCGGAAGGAGATCGGTAGCCAAGATCTTGCTCGACGATTCATCATTGTCGAGTCTACCGCGAACGAATATAGGTGCATCGACTTCGAGCAAAGGTTGAACTTTTGTATACGTCTCCGGAAACACGAGTACCTCGACAATTCCTTCCCAATCTTCGAGCAGAATGACACACATCGCCTCGCCCTTCTTGGTTCGCATGAGGCGAAGCGCGGAGACCAGACCTCCAATCGCAACGTCGAATCCCGAGGGCTTCTCCGACAAGACTCCGGTGGTCGCGTTTCCATACGTCTTCACTTCGTTTGCGTATTTCCGAAGCGGATGTCCCGTGATATAGAAACCGAGCGTTTCTTTTTCATGCTTCAGCTTCAAACCTTCCGGCCAGGGATCCGCCGGATCGAGGTTGTGGTTTCCGTTGACGGTAACACTAGTCATCCCGAATAGCCCGCCCTGGCCTATTTCCCTCTCGCGCTGCGTCCGCTGGCCCCAGTCCATAGCGCGATCGATATTCGCGTAGAGAAGAGCTCGATCCGCATCGATGCTATCGAAGGCGCCCGCCTTGACGAGGCTTTCAATCACGCGTTTGTTCACAGTGCGAAGGTCAACGCGCTCACAAAAATCGAAAAGCGATTTGAATGGTTTGCAGGCGACGATCGAGGTAATGGCCGTTTCGCCAACGTTTTTGATTGCCGCGAGACCGAAGCGGATGCCGTCCTTCGTGGGCGTGAAATTCACGTCGCTTGAATTGATATCGGGGGGCTGAATGGCGATGCCCATGTCGCGGCATTCGTTGATGTACTTCACGACCTTGTCCTGGTTCCCGCGTTCACTCGTCAGAAGCGCCGCCATGAAATACTGCGGGTGGCGAGCTTTCAGATAGGCCGTGCGGTAGGCCAGAACGGCATACGCCGCCGAATGCGATTTATTGAAGCCGTAACCGGCAAATTGTTCCATCAAGTCGAAAATTCGCGTGATCTTCTTTTCGTCTGCGAATCCTTTTGCGCGAGCGCCGCTCAAGAATTTCTCGCGTTGGGCAGCCATTTCTTCTGCCTTCTTCTTCCCCATTGCGCGGCGCAGCAAATCCGCTTCGCCCAGTGAATAGCCCGAGATGATATTGGCGATCTGCATGACTTGTTCTTGGTAAACGATCACGCCGTAGGTTTCTTCAAGAACCGCCTTAAGCTCAGGCAGTTCGTACTCGATCTTTTTCACGCCATGTTTGCGCTTGATGAAATCGTCGATCATGCCCCCACCGATAGGGCCCGGGCGGTATAGAGCGTTGAGGGCGGTCAAGTGTTCAATGCTGGAAGGCTTGAACTTGCGAAGAATGTCTTTCATGCCCGAGCTTTCAAACTGAAACACGCCATCGGTCAAGCCGGCGGAGAAAAGCTCGTAGGTCTTTTCATCGTCGAGCGGAACCGTATCCATGTTCAGCTCGAGATCTTCATACTGCTTCAGCATTTTCAGCGTGTCGTCGATGATCGTGAGGGTCGTAAGCGCGAGAAAATCCATCTTAAGGAGACCGATTTTCTCGACATCCATCATCGGGTACATTGTCGTGATTTCATCTTTGTTCGACTTATAGAGAGGAACGAACTCCGTTAATGGTTGGGGTGAAATCACAACACCGGCGGCATGCGTTGAAGCGTGACGCGCTAAGCCCTCGAGCCGTTTGGCAATTTCGATGAGTTCCCTAACCCGGCTGTCACTTTGAATCAACCCTTTCAAGTCGGGACTCTGATCCATCGCCTTTTCGAGCGTAATATGCAACTCCGCGGGCACCATTTTGGCGATTCTGTCGACTTCCGCATAAGTCATTTCCATACCGCGGCCCGTATCTCGAATGACGCCGCGCGCAGCCATGGTACCGAACGTGATGATCTGAGAAACATTTTCCCGGCCATATTTTTTGGTGACGTAATCAATGACAGCGGCCCGCCGGTTCATACAAAAATCGATGTCGATATCCGGCAACGTCACGCGCTCGGGATTTAGGAAACGCTCAAACAGGAGGCCGTATTGCAGCGGATCTAAATCGGTGATCCGCATGCAATAGGAAACCAGACTGCCGGCAGCGGAACCCCGACCCGGGCCAACCGGAATATCGTTCTCGCGGGCATATCGGATGAGATCCCAAACGATCAGGAAATACCCCGAGTAGTTCATGCCTTGAATGATGCGTATTTCTTCTTCCAGCCGCGCCTCATACGCCGACAGCGGATTTTTGAGCAGGCCACGGTCTACAAGCGGTTTCAGAAATTCGAGGCGCTCATGAAAACCGTCCCGGACGATTTTCGCGAAGTAGGTGTCGATCGTATAGCCCGGGGGAACCGTGAATTCCGGGAAGGGATTTTGAACCTTCTGAAGTTTGAGATTGCAGCGTTCAGCGATCTCGATGCTTTGATCGAGGACAAATGGAACCTCGCCGAAGACACGGTTCATCTCTTCTCGCGTCTTGAAGTAGAACTGATCCGTGTAAAACTTCATCCGGTTTGGGTCGTTGACGGTTTTTCCCGTTTGAATACACAAGAGGATGTCGTGGGCCCGGCAATCATCCTGATGCATATAGTGACAGTCGTTAGTTGCGACTGGCCGAATCCCGGTGCGTTCCGCGATCCGGAGCATATCCGGAATGATCTTGCGTTGTTTCTCCAGACCGTGGTTGTGGAGTTCCAAGAAGAAGCGGTCTTTACCGAAAATGTTGTGCAATTCAGCGGCAGCCCTTTCGCCTTGGTCCACGCGGCCGGCGAGAACGTTTGAAGCAACTTCGCCGTTGAGACAGGCCGAGAGGCCGATGAGGCCTTCGCTGTGTTGACTCAGCAGCTCCTTATCAATGCGAGGCTTGTAATAGAAACCCTCGAGGTAGCCCTTCGAGACAAGTTTGACGAGGTTCCGGTAACCCTTTTCGTTTTCACAAAGGACGATCAGATGATGCGGGCGGCCGCTGGCGGGATCGCGATCGAACCGGTTTGTTTTCGCGACATACATCTCGCAACCGATTATCGGTTTGACACCGGCCTTGGACGCGGCTTCGTAGAATCCGATGGCGCCGAAAAGATTTCCGTGATCGGTGACGGCGACAGCCGGCATTTTGTATTTCGCAGCGGTCTTGGCCAGCGTGTCGTGATCGCACGCGCCATCGAGAAGACTGAACCCGGAGTGCAAGTGGAGATGAACAAATGTCGACATCTATTCCCATTCAATCGTCGCTGGCGGTTTGGATGTGATGTCGTAAACGACACGGTTGATGCCCTTTACTTCATTGACAATGCGATTCGAGATGACGGCCATGACATCGTAGGGAAGCCGAACCCAATCGGCCGTCATGCCGTCGGCACTGTGGACCGCGCGAATCGCAAGGGTATGTTCGTAAGTGCGAATATCGCCCATGACCCCGACACTCTTGACCGGAAGCAGCACGCCAAAAGATTGCCAGATCTGCCGGTATAGGCCGGCTTTTTTGATCTCTGTAACCAAGATGTCATCCGCCTCTTGCAGCATACGTATCCCTTCCTCGGTAATCTCGCCCATGATTCGCACTGCAAGACCCGGTCCCGGAAACGGCTGCCGCCAGACCATGTCTTCGGGCAAGCCGAGTTGAAGCCCGACACGCCGCACTTCATCCTTGAACAATTCGCGTAATGGTTCGATCAGCTTTAAGTGCATCCGTTCCGGCAAACCGCCCACATTGTGGTGCGATTTGATCGTCTGTGAAGGGCCTTTGACGGAAACGGATTCGATGACATCCGGATACAACGTTCCCTGCACAAGAAAATCGACGGAACCAATCCGCTTCGCCTCCTCTTCAAAGACACGAATGAACTCATTTCCGATGAGCTTACGCTTCTTCTCCGGATCGGTAACGCCCGCGAGTATGTTGAGAAACTGTTCAGAAGCATCGACACCGTGGACGTTTAAATGGAGATTGTTCTGCAACAGCGAAAGGACCTTCTGGTACTCATTCTTTCGTAACAAGCCGGTGTTGACGAAGACACCGATGAGACGACCGCCGATCGCGCGGGAAACCAACGTCGCGGCAACCGTCGAGTCCACCCCTCCGCTGATGGCGCATAGAGCACGGCCGTTGCCGATCTGGCTTCGAATGCGATCGACTGCAGTTTCGATAAACGAACCTATCGTCCAATCGCCGCGGCAGCGGCATACATCAAAAACAAAACGGCGTAGCAGCGCCTCTCCGTTTTCGGTGTGGGTAACTTCCGGATGAAACTGAACCCCGAAAACTTTCCGGACCGGATCCTCCATGGCCGCAATTGTCGTTTCGGTCCGCGCAGTCACTTCAAAGCCCGGCGGTGGCTCCAGGATGCGGTCCCCATGACTCATCCAAACGCGGCGCAAACCATCGAGGAGGCATGATGGTCTGACTGATTCGAGAGGGCGCGATCCGTATTCACGCTGGGTTGCGGGTTCAACGCGTCCTCCGAGTTCTTTGCCTATCAACTGCATCCCGTAGCAAATTCCCAAAACGGGAATTCCAAGCTTGAGAATCCCGGGATCGCAAATCGGCGCCCCGGTCTCGTAAACCGAAGATGGGCCGCCGGACAACACAATACCTTTGGGCTCTCGCGATTTCAGCTTGTCGAGAGAAATGCTAAACGGCACGATTTCTGTGTAAACGTTTGCTTCACGAATCCTGCGTCCGATGAGTTGTGTGTATTGTCCGCCGAAATCGAGGATTAGAATCGTTTCAAAGTTCGACGACATTTTGCCTCATTATACCAACCGCCGAGAACCTCACGAGGAGTAGATAACTATGCACGACAGAGATGAAAACGATTCCGGCAGCCGCTATTCCGAGCATTAGTAACGCATCTCTCCAGCCGGAAATATTCAGGAAACCCGCACCGACGATCACGGCGCACGATCCGCTGATCGTCGCTTCGACCAGCAAGAGTATTCCTATCACACCAGCAACCCGAAACAGGTCCGTTCCGAGAAGATCAACGGCATCGCTGCGAACGACGGTCTCGATAATCGTCAATAGAAATCCAAGCGCAGCCAGAGTAACAACGACAATAACCGCTGCGCCTCGCGTGTCCGGCCACAATTGCGCCCATTCGGCAAATGGAGTGACGAAGTAACGGGCGAAACCAATAGCGGCGAAGGCAAGCGCCGCGTTCATGAAACAGAGAGTCTTCAAACAGTTCGATAGTAGAAACGTACTGAAGCTACCTGAGATCAATCTCGCTCGAAATGCCGCTTCAAGAACAAACCAGATGATTAAGGATGCGAATAGCACCGTCGCAACGGCGCCGAAGACTTGCGCCCGATGGATCGACCAAAATTGCCGGAGCAGAGCGAAAGCAACAGCTGTATTAACGGAACGATTTCCTGTATCCGGCCCGGCGATCGACTGGGTTCTAGAACCAAACCACGCCGCCAACAAAATCAAAGCTGCTGCAGTAATTGCAACCCAAATCGCTTTCCAGAGCAGATCGATAAACACGAAGGCGACGCGACGATGGGCTCGCCGGAAGCCCTCGCGAAGCAACTGGTCGAGCATCACATTTCTAGAGCAGGGGCCAACATGATCTGCTCTGCGGTTTGGATCGCGTTCGAGGCCGCTATTCGCAGATTATCCGCCACAACCCAAAGTCCGTACGTGTCGCTGGACGGCAGGAACTGAACGCGTCCGATGTGAATTGTTTCAGTTCCCACCACACCCACGGGCGACGGACCTCCAGAAAAGGAGGAAGTTGAGAAGTGCGTGTTGCGACGAAGCTGCGCCGACAATTCCTCAGGTGAGGGTGCCGCCAGCAATCGGACAAAAATCGAAAATGCGTGCGAGTGAAATACTGGAGCCTGGACGACAGAGATAATGGGTCGTGGAAAAGTCTTGCCGAGAATTTCGGTGAGCTGTTCCGCGATCCGCCACTCGGTTCGCGCCGCAGCTTCTGTCTCTGGCAGGATGTTGAAAGCAAGCTGGCCCTGGAAGATCTTGTTCTCGACTTTCTGGAAATTCAAAAGATTCACAGTTTGTTCCTGAAGTTCATCGAGGCCGGCGTTGCCGCGCTCGGAGGCTGGCTCGAGCACGGTGACTGCCGCGGACTGCACTGCAAATCTGTTATGCAAATCCGATAACACACGGCCGAGAACAATGGCCGCAGGATGAGGATTCACGTAATAACCTTTTCGCCGGAGAACGCTCGCCCCGGATACGCCGTGAAGAAAGAGGATTCCTGTTTGTCCGGTCTGAGTCAGATCGATCGTCAACTCCGGAAATTGGGCGCCACTGGCTACATACGACTGCATGATCTCTGGACTGCATGTGAAGAATGCAATATCGATGTCCGCGAGAGCCTTAGGTGAAATAACCTGCGTGATTTGAATGTCTCCGGCGAACTCCTGAAGCAGCCCGGCATATTCCTCGGTTTCAAGGAGAGCTAACCGGCCAACCGGCAGACCCCGATCTTCCAGCATTTGGCGCAGTTCTTTTCCCAAAAGGGAGGTGGACCCAATGAGCGCAATATTAGGAGATTTCCGCAGACGATCCTGATTCATTTAACTTTTGATGTTACCATGTGCGGGCTCTGAACGACTGGCGCTGGACGGCAGGAAACGACGCACCGTGTGGACGAGTTCATAAACAAGGCCGGAACTGACGTATATCGAGGCCATTGCGAGCAGCATGATCTCAGAATACAAGTAAATCAGGCTGATCAGCATGGCCGTTCCAAACAGCGCAAGACTCGGACGGGCTTTCTTGACGTCAAATTCTTTGAAGCTGTAATACCGGACGGTGCTGATCATCAAAAAAGCCATAAACAGTATTAAGAACGACCACAGGAGCGCCGAGCCGACCATCAACGTGGGTGTTTTGAAGAAATGTACAACAGCGACAATCATTCCGGCCGCTGCCGGGATCGGCAGACCAACGAAGTAACGTTTCGAACTCGTCTCTGAAGGTTTCTTTGCCTGAAGATTAAAGCGTGCGAGGCGAAGGGCGCCACAAACCACAAAGGCAAAGCTGGCTAGCGATCCAAGTTGATGCACGTGCCTGGCTGCGCTTCCTTCGATGCCCTCACTGGGACCGAAACCCCAGCTAAAAGCCAATACGGCAGGAGCTATGCCGAAGGTAATGACATCGGCCAACGAGTCGAGTTGGAGACCAAAGTCGCTCGTGGTCCGGGTTAATCGGGCAATGCGGCCGTCCAGTCCGTCTAGAATGTATCCAATTGCAATGAGCACGGCGGCGTAGTCCCAATTTCCGCGAAGCGTCGAGATGACGGAATAATACCCGCAAAAGATGTTTCCGATCGTAAAGAGGTTGGGAACGATCGAGAGACTCCTTTGAATCCGAGGACGATCTTGGATGCGCCGTCTTGGCCGTCTGTCTAGCATGAATCCCTTTCGTCCTTACAACATCATTCCGATCGGAGTCGAGCCCCCGAGAACCCGCGCGCCGGCACGAACCGTGACGTCGGTACCGGCAGGAAAAAGCACGTCCACTCTCGATCCAAATCGGATTAACCCAATTAATTCTCCCTTCGCGACCGTATCGCCCACCTTCTTCCAGCATACGATTCGCCGCGCCAGGATGCCCGCAATTTGTGTGAAGACAAGCTTCACATCGCCCGCGCTGACCATAATCGTGTTGCGTTCATTTTCGATACTTGCCGCGTGATTGAAGGCGGGTTTGAACTTGCCTCGTTTGTAATCGATCGCGTCGATCCGGCCCCCTATCGGGCTGCGGTTGACGTGCACGTCAAAAATTGAAAGAAAGATGCTAAGCTTCGTGACGTTGCCTACCCTTTCTATCTTGACAATCCTTCCGTCAGCGGGTGAAACAATCACTCTAGGATCCGTCGGGATTTCCCGCGCCGGATTCCGGAAGAAGAATGCCACAAATGCCGCAAGGAACAGCAATAAAATCCCAGCCAAATACAAACCCAACGCGGCCGCCAGACTGGCCGAGAGCAGTAGCGGGACAATAAACCTCAATGCTTCTTTGTGAATCATGGATGTGGCTGAAGGGAGAGAGTGGCGGTTCCCCGGAGGAATCTGGGGACAAACACCGAATCGATCGGGTGCCCGTCCCCAGAATGCCTAGGTATGTTGATGACTCAGTTCGCTCCGGAACTTCTGGATCATGGAGTTCATCTGGTCTTTCAAATGGAGTTTCTTTTTCTTTAGTCGGATTTCTTCCAGATGATCTTGCTCAGTCATATGGTGGCGATTATTCAGTTCGTTGAGTTGCCCTTCGTATAGCTTGTGTTCCTCCACCAGACGGCGAAACTCTGGATTGGAGGACATCAAGCGTTCCTTGATCTCTTCCTCCTTCATCATCATCGCGCTCCTCCTCTTATGATCACGAAGTATGGACCTTATGGCCACCGTAGCATACGGATCGGTACACTTCAATCCGAAATATCGAGTTCCATGATGTATGCGTCCTCGATCGGATTGGAGTAGTAATTCTTACGCTCTCCTGTGATCTTGAAGTCGAACTTGAGATAGAAGTTGATGGCCGGATTGTTTGATTTGCGAACTTCTAAAATCACTTTGCGGGCTTTGCGCCGTCCGGATTCCTCGACGGCGGCTGTCATCAGTTGATTTCCAATCCCGGACCTTGCATGGGCCGCTTCGACCGCAATGTTGTAGATTTCTGAAACGTCGGCCGAGATATGAAAGATCACAAAACCGACGATGCCCAGCCGCCGTTTATCCGTTTCGGTCTCGGCGACAAAGCTGGATATAAAACCCTCGTCGTTCAACAATCGATAGTAACTATCGACGGACCAATGAGACAGATGTTGCCAGGAGCGCTCGATGTCGATGATCCGATCCACGTCGCCTTTGCGGGCTTTACGAATTCGGACTTCCAATGCTTTCACGAGCAATCTCCGCGTCGGGTTTACGCACGTAGACCGGTGAAAGGGGGCCGCTGCTGGCAGCCGTTGCCAATTCCGCAACCGTTCCGGCAAGGTATAAATCCATTGAATGGATTCTCCATTCGGCCTCTTCTAATAACGAGCGATAACGAATCGCTCCGTCGCCGCAAAAAATAAGCGGTTGTCGCGGTAAAGATGCCACCCACTGGGCGGGTTTTAGCACGACCGGCCTTTGTTCTTCAATAAGAGTATCGCCTCTGCCGTTGGTGTTATTCCTCCGGTAAATCGCGCCGTAGATATCGCCCCGGCGTGCGTCGATCATCGGGGCAATTGGAATATCGCGAATGCCGGTCTTCCAGGCCAATGCCTCCAAAGTTGTTACACCGGCGGCGCGCTTAGAATTGGCGGCAGCGAAACCTTCCATGGCAGCGATTCCAACACGCAATCCGGTGAATGATCCCGGCCCGCAGGCGGCCGCAAAAATGTCGATGTCGTGTAACTGAAATGGGAGGTAGTGAAACAGAAATTCGATGGAGTGAAACAGCCGTTCAGAATGCTGAATCGACGAAGCCAGCCGAATCTCGCCGACCACTTCGCCTCGGTCGGTTACGGAAACACTTCCGTACTCCGAACTCGTATCGACCGCTAAAACACGCATGTCTTATTATAGGGCTGAAGATGTGAAGGAGGCGCCAATGGAGAAAGTCGGTATCCTGACGGGCGGTGGAGATTGCCCAGGCCTTAACGCCGTCATTCGCGCAGTCGTCCGGCGAGCACACGGTCTTGGGTATGACGTCTTGGGCGTTAAGAATGGTTGGGCCGGTCTGATCCATGGATACACCGAGCCCCTGACAGATTTCTCCGTGACCGGCATCCTTCCACGGGGTGGTACCATCCTGGGAACCTCTCGGACGAACCCATTCAGGGATATGGATCATATTCAGAAACTTAAGTCCAATTGGCAAAAGTTTGGATTGAACTATCTGGTAGCCGTTGGCGGGGAAGATACGCTTGGTGTGGCGCACAAGCTTTTCCGTCAGGAGGGTTATCCGGTCGTCGGTGTCCCCAAGACAATCGATAACGACCTGGCTGGGACCGACTACACGTTTGGGTTCGATACTGCTGTTCAGATCGTGACTGAAGCCATCGACCGTCTGCATACCACCGCCGAGTCCCACAAGCGCGTGATGGTCGTCGAAGTCATGGGCCGGCATGCCGGCTGGATTGCTACTCATTCTGGAATGGCGGGCGGTGCGGATTGCATATTGGTCCCGGAACGAAAGTTCAACATGGACGAGGTATGTGCGCTGATCCGCAAGCGTATCGATCGCGGCCGGGAATTTGCCATAGTTGTTGTGGCTGAGGGGGCAGCGCCCGCTGAAACCCACCACATTCACACGAAAACCGGTCACATCGATGAATTCGGTCATGCGCAGTTGGGCGGGATCGGCGATTGGCTCGGCGCGCAAATTGAGCAGAAGACTGGAATCGAAACACGCGTCACAGTTCTCGGACACGTGCAGCGCGGTGGAACGCCGACAGCATACGATCGTGTTCTTGCGACTCGTTTTGGCCTGAAAGCCGTTGAACTGATCCAGCAGAAACAGTTCGGATTTATGGCTGCACTGCGCGGAACCGAGATCGTGGCAGTTCCCATCGAAGAAGCACTCACACAAAAGCTGCTCGACCCCAGAGTTTTTGATGATGCTGCCGTCTTTTTCGGTTAGACATGCAAGATCAAGATCTCACGCCCATGATGCGGCAATATCATGCCGTCAAGCAGGAGACTCCCGACGCCCTCCTCCTCTTCCGTTTGGGTGATTTCTACGAACTTTTTTTCGAAGATGCCGTAACCGCCTCTCGCGAACTCGAGATCACGCTGACGGCGCGCAATAAGGATCGCGAGAATCCAGTCCCGATGTGCGGTGTTCCTTACCACGCCGCGGATGGCTATATTGCCCGGCTCTTGCGTAAAGGCTACAAGGTAGCTATCTGCGACCAAATGGAAGCACCGCAAAAGGGTGTCAAACTCGTGAAGCGCGAAGTTACACGCGTGATCACACCGGGAACAGTTACCGACACCAATGTGCTGAATCCGGGTGAAAACAATTTTTTATTGGCGATCTCCGAGCAAGACGGCCAACTCGGCTGCGCGTTCTTAGACATTTCAACGGGTGAACTGCGAGCTTCGCAATTTGCCGGAAACGATCGATGGAATCGTCTTCTTTTGGATGTGGAACACTTCGCGCCGCGCGAGGTGTTATTTGCCGAAAAAGCGAAGGAAGAAATGGGCCGTTTCAATAGTGGAATTGCCAAGACACCCATGGACGATTGGCTCTTCGATTCGGATTATGCTGCGCGCATATTGCGTGAGCAGTTCGGCACCGCAACCCTCGACGGTTTCGGCCTCGCTGGTAAGTCCGCTGCCATCGCAGCTTCTGGGGCGATGATTCACTATGTCCGGCAGACCCAAAAGACGACTTTGGGCCACATTACGGGACTGAGCTATTCCGAATCCGCCGATTATTTGGTGCTCGACGCAGCAACCATCCGCAATCTTGAACTGTTCGAGCCATCGAATCCATCCAGCGAGAATACGAAAGATTCCCTGCTTGGCGTCATCAATAGAACCCGGACCGGCATGGGCGCGCGATTGTTGCGCAATTGGCTGGTCCGGCCCTCGATTGCAACTGCCGAAATCGCATCACGCCTTGACGCGGTCGGTGAGCTTGCCAGCTCAGCTGTTGTTTTGGAGGAGGCGCGCTCGTCATTTGATGGTCTGTTCGATCTGGAACGTTTGCTGAGCAAGATCACTGTCGGGACCGCGGGTCCACGGGAGTTGACGGCATTGCGCGGTTCAATCGCGCGCCTGCCCGATATCGCAGCCGTTCTCGCCAAATTGAAGTCGGCCCGGTTTGTCCAACTGAATCAGCTCCTCGATCTTCTGTCGGATCTCAACGAACTACTCAACAAAGCTATTAGTGACAATCCTCCTTTTGCTCTCGCGGATGGCGGCGTAATCCGCTCCGGCTACCACCTCGAACTCGATGAACTGCGCTCGCTGTCAAAGAACAGCAAGACCTACCTCGCCTCTGTTGAAGCCCGTGAGCGCGAGCGGACAGGTATTACCTCACTAAAGGTCAGGTTCAATAAGGTCTTCGGTTATTACATCGAAATTTCCAAAGCCAATCTGCACCTGGTTCCGAATGACTACGATCGGAAGCAGACACTCGTGGGGGCGGAACGGTTCGTGACGCCGGAGCTGAAACAATACGAAGAGAAGATCCTTACCGCGGAGGAGAAGATTCTCGAAATCGAGAAGACGCTCTTTCAGGAAATTCGCGGCCGCATTGCCGAGCAGGCAAAACGGATTCGTCAAACCGCCTCAGTTGTTTCCGAATTCGACGTCCTTGCCGGATTTGCCGCTACGGCGCAGCGCTTCGGTTATACGAGGCCGCAGATTTCCGACAACGATGAATTCGTAGTCCGCAAAGGCCGCCATCCGGTGATTGAAGCATTGGCCGACGAACACCGTGCGGACCGCTTCGTTCCCAACGATCTATTCATGAACGACTCCACGGATCAGATTTTGATCGTGACAGGACCGAACATGGGCGGCAAGTCCACATTCCTCAGGCAGAATGCGTTGCTCGTGATCCTGGCGCAAATGGGTTCATTCGTTCCAGCGCAATTGATGCGGTTTCCCATCGTTGACCGAATTTTCACGCGCATCGGCGCCTCGGATAATCTCGCGCGGGGCCGATCCACTTTCATGGTTGAGATGACGGAGACCGCGATCATACTGAATTCCGCCACGCCGAAGAGCCTGATCATTCTGGATGAGATCGGCCGTGGAACGGCGACGTTTGACGGCTTGTCGTTGGCCTGGGCAGTCATCGAATATATCCAGGCGCATCTTCATGCAAAGACTATCTTTGCGACCCATTACCACGAGATCACAGAACTTGCAGATCTCTTGCCCGGCATCAAGAATTACCATGTCGCAGTGAAGGAGTCGCAAAACCGGATCATTTTCCTCAGAACCGTTGAGCCTGGGGCGGCGGATCGGAGCTATGGCATTGAGGTAGCAAAACTTGCGGGCATTCCCGCCGGAGTCACCCAAAGAGCCCGGGAGATCCTCAAAAAACATGAGGAAAATGAGCATCAGTTATCCGATAATCTCACCGTCCGAGCCGGACGTAAGCCCAGGATCGTCGTCAACCAGCTTTCGCTCTTCACTGCTCTTGAAGAAGAGTTGCGGAATGCTCTGCGCGAAGTGGATGTGGAAAATATCACACCGCTGGAAGCGTTGCGCGTTTTGGCGGATCTGAAGAAAAAGGCCACATAGATCCATGAAGGATCACTTCACGCTGGAACAGAAAGTAGGTCAGCTCTTCGTCCTTGGTTTTCAGGGCTACGAATTGGACCGTGAAACCCGGCTTCTCATCGAATTGATTCGTCCGGGTGGATTTTTGCTCTTCCAGCGTAACATCGAAAATTTAGATCAAATCTACGATCTCACCAACCGTCTTCGGGACATTGCCGGCACCCCCGGATTTCTCGCTATCGATCATGAAGGTGGGCGCGTGGACCGGTTGAAACAACTCTTCGCGCCACTCCCTTCCATGGCGGAATTGGCTGACACCGGGATGGCGTCGTTACGGCTTGGCGCCCGAATTATCGCGGCGGAGCTCGAGGCGACGGGTTTCAATGTCGACTTCGCACCTGTCGTCGATCTCCGGTTACCACATTCGATGATGACGGATCGATGTCTGGCTAGCAGTCCCATGGAGGTTGTCCGGCTGGCGGCGGCGTTTATTGGAGAACTCTCGAAGCGGCGGATAGTGACGTGCGCCAAACATTTTCCGGGTCTTGGGGGAGCCGTGTCCGACCCTCATTTTTCTCTGCCGCGAATCGATCGCATCAAACGGCAAATCCAACAAGAGGATGCCATCCCGTTCGTGCGGCTTTTTGATCAAATCGGAATGATCATGATTGGTCATGCGCACTATCCGAGTCTCGGCGACGAGAAACCGATCCCCGCTTCGCTCTCCTCACGCGTGATCGATGGCTTTTTAAGAAAGAAACTGGGCTACACAGGAATCAGCATTACCGACGATCTCACGATGGGGGCAGTGACCAGCCTCGGCTTTAAACCGGATATCTTCCTCCGAGCGATTGAGGCCGGCAACGATCTGCTTCTGTTCTCTCAAACTACGCCGCTGGTCGAGCAAGCATTTCACCTTATCCTAAGAGCCGCACGCGGTAACACCAGCTTGCGGCGGCGTATAGACGAATCTGTCGAACGTATCCTGACATTGAAGGCGCAAATGGAATTTCTGCCGCCGCGATATCGGACCCATTTGAGGGCACGTATCACCCGCCAAATCGATAAACTTCGCAAATCGTTAGAACCCGCCAGGACACTCGTTACACGTACGACGTAGTCAATATTTACAAGTCGATCCAGCGATAAACCGAAAACAGGAGGACTTCTCGGACGCTGTGCCAAAAGCGCTGAGAGGCCGCCCCTTCGATCGGACTATTGGGCGCAGGTGATGTATAGGTAATAATGCCGTTATCAGCGAACATTTTTTTCACGCGGAAGAGGTGAAAACCGTCGCTGACGACAAGGACCGAATTCCAGCCTTTCGCGTGGATCAGGTTCGATGCCGCCCGGATACTGTCGTATGTTGTGCCGCTCCCTTGCTCCGTCACAATTTTCGCGATCTCGACGCCCCGCTGAACGAGATAATTCGTGCTGACTTGAGCCTCGGAAAAATTCGGATCGGGACCGTAGCCGCCGGTCGTGATAATCGCGTGCGCGAATCCCTTCGTGTATAAATCGTACGCGTGGTCCAGGCGTGCCTTCAGCACGGGCGAGGGCCTGCCATTGTATTGAGCAGCGCCTAGTACGACGATCGCCTCCGCTTTTTGCGCTTCGTCGCGGACTGCATAATCGCGAATCCGACCGTAGAGATATATCCCGTAGATGGAGGTCACGATGACGATCGCAATGCCGAGCAGAATCCCCCATTTAATCAGCCGCGGAATCATGCCTTTCTCCGAATTCGCCCATCGAACGAGCGTTGGAGAGTCTCAAAAGATATCGGGCCTTCTCTTAGAAGGACTGGCGGATCCACCGTCAGATCGACCACAGTGGAGCCGCCTGCCGATGGCAGCCGCCCGCCATCAACCAGTGCATCGATGTGGTCGTCAAGCTGCTCGCGAACTTCTTCGGCTGTTACGGCGGCCGTCAAGCCGCTTCGGTTGGCACTGGTAGCCGTGATCGGCCGTCCAAAGCGTTTCACCAGATTCGTTGCAAAATCCGCCATGGGCCAACGTACTCCGACGGTTTGTGTTCCAGCGGTCAGTTTCAACGGAACAGATTTCGCGGCTGTCAAAATCACGGTCAATGGACCCGGCCAAAACCGCTGTAAAAGTTTATCGAAGTCATGGGCCGGCTTCGCCACGGATTCCGCCATGGCCACCGAATCGACGAGCAGAAGAATCGGTTTATTTTCCGGACGGCCTTTGACTTCGAAAATGCGATCGATTGCAGCATCTGCGAAGGGGTTGGCTCCAAGCCCATATGCCGTGTCGGTTGGAAAGGCAATAACGCCACAGGACCGAAGCAAGGTGACGATCTCATCGTAGTCTTCATCCTGCAGCGCGTCGGCGCGAAACACCTTCACCCGCGGATTGTACTACGAGCTTTCATAGTACAATGCTCCCCAATATGAGACCCCGTCCGCCGGCCCAGCGGCGTCCCACTACACCAGGAGGGTTTGTGGCGTGGTTTAAATGCAGATCGGCAAGAACAGCCGCAGACTCGTCGAGCTAAGGAAAGCCATTCGGCATGGCAGCCTCACGAGCGAGGGCTTGCTTCCTATCGAAGGACCGATCCTCTTGGAGGAAGCGGGACGCAGTGGAATCAAAATCGTTGACGTGTTTTGCAGGGCGGGTGCAAACATCCCCGCCGTTGAAGCGGAGGCGCTGTTCGAAATTCCGCCGGATGTCTTCAAGACAATCCAGGACACCGAACATTCCCAGGGCATCATTGCGACAGTTCAGCCCCGCGTCTTCACGATTCCACATGTATTCGCGGTCTCACCTGCCTTAGTCATCATTTTGGTGCGTCTTCAGGATCCGGGAAATGTTGGAACCATCCTTCGCATTGGCGAATCACTGGGAGCCACCGGGTGCATCGCCTTACGTGGAACGGCGGGTTTTTACAACGGCAAAGTCG
>QHWY01000084.1 GCA_003223875.1 Acidobacteriota bacterium
CGCCATCATTTTGTACGAGGCTTCCAAGCAGAGACCATACATGAGCGGAGCGAATGCAAGCCCGATAGGGCGCAGCCATCAATAAAATGAGTGGATTTCTTTTTGAAGAAGACAACCCGGCTAGTCCCCCGCCCGACGCTCCACTCGCCGACCGGATGCGGCCACAATCGCTAGATGACATACTGGGGCAGGGGCACTTACTGGACCCAGGCAAACCGCTGCGAACAGCAATCGAGCGAGATCAGGTTCCATCGATGATTTTGTGGGGCCCGCCAGGCGTGGGCAAGACGACTCTGGCGCAGATCATCGCGAAACTGACTAAATCGACGTTTATTCCCTTCAG
>QHWY01000118.1 GCA_003223875.1 Acidobacteriota bacterium
AACGATGATCATCCCGGGCCATGGACGTTTGTGCAATGAATGGGAGGTCACGGAATATCGAGACATGATGGTCATCATCCGCGATCGAGTTCAGGCTCTGATCAACAAAGGCGCCACTCTCGAGCAGGTCCTCGCCGCGCGCGTATCTGCCGATTATGACGCCCGGTTTGGCTCAAATTCCGGTCCCTGGACCACAGCTATGTTCATCGAGGCCGCGTACACGAGTCTCCGCAGATAAGGAGAGTAACTCCCCTCCTAAGTTAGGAGGGGAGCCGAGCGAAGCGAGGCGGGTGGTTCCCCTAACGAAATTGTTTCGCTTTGGAACCACCCGGCCCTTCGGGCCACCCCTCCTAACTTGAGAGGGGAGTTTTATTTCCTTGAAACCGCAGTCAGAGAATTATAAAGATCCTCGATAAAGCTGTCGGTTGCAGCCAAACCGCTCGTCGCGCCGTACAACGGTTCGTAATCCCAAGTCGGTTTGGAGGCCTGCACCTGCTTCAGCGTCATGCCCTTCTTGATCATGTCCTGAACGCGGTTGCGAATGATGACCGACATATCCCGGTACTTGATGACATCTTCCCGGTCGCATAAGCGCCCATGGCCGGGAATGATGTATGCGCGGCCTTTGACTTTCGAAGGATCCGAGAGCGTAATGATCCGATCGAGGCCGGCAATCATGCCCGGAACACGTCCTCCTCCGTCGAAATCGACAACCGGATAGCGGACGATTGCGAAAACATCTCCGCCGCTGATGACGTTCGAGCCGTGGAAAAACACAATGCTGTCGCCGGCGGAGTGCGCAGCGGGTATGTGAATGATGTCGATATCCTCACCGTTGAAATGAAAGGTCTTCTTTTCCGTAAATGTTTCCTTAGGCCAAGAACCTTGCGCCGTGCGGAAACGATCGTCGGCCGTTCCATCTTTCGGGCTCTTCATGACCTTGAGAACGTTTTCGTGCGCGACAATAGTCGCACCATCCGGCTTGGCCAAGCCTTCGTTTCCGCCGCTATGGTCGGTATGGACGTGAGTATTGATAATGTAGCGGATCGGCTTGTCGGAGAGCTTCCGAACCGCGGCCAGGATTTTCGGCGCCATCGGCGCGAATTGTGTGTCCACGAGCAAGACGCCGTCCGTGCCGACCTGCGCGGTCACGTTGCCGCCGGCTCCGGTCAGCATGTAGATGTTTCCCTGGACTTGTTTGGTCTCGACCTGAACCGCGTCGAAGTTACGGCCGGGTTGCGCATAGACGAGCGATGGCGCCAGGCCGAGTATTCCGAAAAACAGACAGATTAGTGTCCCTTTCCTCACGTTCGCTCCCGATCAAACTGTAGCGGTGATCTATGAAGACGTGAACGAATTACGGTAGCGCAGCCTATTCCCCTCCTTGCATCACCGCAAGGGGTGGACGCGCTATCAAGAAATATCGCGAAGCCAACGAAGCTAACGGCTTTGCACCGAAAGTCGAGAATGGCCACTGTAGCGGCGGTCTATGACCGCCGGCGATCTCGCAAATTGCTGTATTGTCGGCGGTCATAGACCGCCGCTACAGTGGGAGAGCCCGACATCATGCACTTTTTGTGCAAAGCCGAACTGACACAGCCGGGGTGGTTTTTCCTTTTTGTTCTCATTCGGAAAACCACCCCGGCCTCACTATCAGCGGATGCTTCGCGGCATTTATTGATCGCTCAGCCTCCCCTCCTTTCTTCAGGCTGCGCGCTGCCGCGCTTGCGCTCCGCGGCGGTGATGCAAGGAGGGGAATAACCTCGATTCCAACTCGTTCACACCCTCATAGAGCGATGCTACAGTACAACACTGGACAAGCAAATCGAGTTTTGACAGGATAAACGCAAGTTCATTCCCAAACAATGGGGGCTGAAGATGAGATATTCTCGCCGGGATTTCCTCAAAGCTACCGCTGGATCGGGTTTGATTGCTTTGACAACCGGGAGCGATGGAGTTGTCGCTGCATTTGCCGCTCCGCCGGTGCCCATTCCAACTCCCATGACAAAGGAAACCGCCACCTTCAACATCAACGGAAGAAATTACCAGGCGGAATATGAAGCTCGAACAACGTTATGGGAAGTGATCGCGGTCAAACTGGGCCTGACCGGAACGAACCGAAGCTGCAACCGCGCCAGTTGCGGCGCGTGCAGCGTGCTGCTCGATGGAACGCCGTTCTATTCCTGTCACACATTGGCGATGGAAGCCGTGGGCAAAAAGATTTTCACCGTCGAAGGATTGGGCGACGAGAAGAATCTTCATCCCATGCAAAAAATCGGCTACCTGTATATGGCCGCGGATTGCGGTTTCTGTACGCCAGGATGGGAGGTCACAGCAAAGGGCCTTCTGGACAAGAACCTGAATCCCTCCGTCGACGAGGTCAAGTCTGCACTGGCAGGACACATCTGCCGGTGCGCGGCATACTCTGCGATTATCCGGACCGTTATCGACACAGGCAAAGTTTTGCGCGGGGAGGCCGAACTATGAGCGGCTGCGAATGCAAGCCCGACGCGAAGCGCAAGCGCGCTAGCGCGCAGCCTCAAGGAAGGGCGCAGCGAGGAACGAAATGAGCCAAAATCCGCAAAAGCCCAAGATCAAGATCGAGCCGAAACTGGAATCGACCGTCGTGATCCGTCAGCCGATGGTCCGGAATTTCTCGACGGGTGGCGGCCATCTGCCGGGCGACGTGCTCACCGAAGGCGATCAGAAGGTCGTCACGAAGAAGTGGCAGGGTTACCCTCCCGAAAACCTGAAGGTCGTCGGAAAACCGATGCCGCCGATGCCTGAGGTCGCCATACCCAGGTTCTTGGGTAAAGCCGAGTATGCAACGCGTGTGGTTCTGCCGAACATGCTCCATGCTAAAGCCGTCACCAATCCGCATCCTCGCGCCACGATCAAGAGTCTGGATACTTCAAAGGCCGAAAAGATGCCTGGAGTGGCTTATGTGCTGACGTACAAAAACGCTCCAAGCACTTACCCTCTAACCCGCGAACTGAACTTCCAAGGAGACTTGGTTGCTCTGGTCGCGGCCGACACCGAGGATCTTGCAGAAGATGCAGCCGACGCCATCGAGGTCGAGTACGACACACTTCCCGCAGCATCGACTCTGAAGGATGCAATGTCGTCCGACGCACCGGACCTTCGCCAGGGAAAAGGGAATCTTGTCATTCTCTCACCGAATAACCCTCACTACGATCCCAAGGCGACGTGGGTCGCCAAACACGGTGACGTGGAGAAAGGATTCGCTGAGGCCGATATCATTAAAGAGTTCACCTATTACTTTGCTGGAGCGGTCTCCGTTCCGATGCAGCCGTGCGGCAGCGTCGCGAAGTGGGACGGCGACAAACTGACGTTCTGGGGTATGGGTCAGTCCATCTACCCGTCCCGGGCTAGTCTGGCTAAGGCTCTAGGCATCGAAGAGTCTAAAATTCGATTCATTGACAAGTACAACGGCTGCACGTTTGGCGCGGCGAATGCGGCGGCCCGATTCGATCCTTATATCGCCACGATCGCGAAAGTTACGGGCCGCCCGGTCAAGTTAATGCTCCCCAAGGATCAAGAACTCGCGCACATCACGATCAAGCCGGAGAATCTCACCAAATTCAAAGTTGGAGCCAAGAAGGACGGCCGGATCGTCGCACTCACGCACGAGATCCATATCAGCAACGGTGATCAAGAGGCCGTCGGCCACGCGTCCGGAGAGATCTCCAAGAACCAAACCGAGCTTTACACCAGCAAAGTCCCAAACTGGAAATCCAGCTGGCACAGCTATAAGAGCAACGCGATCAAAGCAGGCATATGCCGGAGCTACACACAGCAAGAGGTCAAATGGTCCTGGGAAAACATGATCGATGAAATGGCCGAAGCTGTTGGCATGGATCCTATCCAGTTCCGGCTGCTGCACGTCCCCCGGCCGGGTACCACACTCACGAAAGACTGGCATGAGGATCTGGGGAAAAAGTACGAGGCCGAGAATGGCGTCGTGCATTATGACTCGTTCGCTTCAGTCGAGGTGCTCGAAGAGGGAGCGAAGGCGATAGGCTGGGATAAACGAAACCCGGTGCCGGGGGGCAATCCAGGACGGTTCAAGCGGGGCATGGGCGTCGGCATGTCGCAGCACCATCCCGGCCATATGGGCTACCACGACGGCGAGGTCTATTTCGAGAAAGTGACCGCGCAACCGATTGGCGGCGGACAGGGACTCTTCACCGCGGAAATCGAGATCGGCGCCGACGGTTACGTCACGATGAGGAACGCGCTGCCGGATAGCGGAACAAACCACGACACAGCGCTCGCAGCCTTGGTCGCCGAAATGCTGGGATTCACGACGCGTGATCGCATCCGAGTGGTTTGGGGTGATTCCGATCTTGCACCCTCGAGCGGCACATGGATCGCCGGGAAAACGATTACCTTGCAGGGTGCCGCGGTGTGCAGCGCCACGAATAAACTGAGACAGGATCTCCTCCGGCGCGCGGCAGATGCCTTAAAGGTGGATGTTGCGAAACTTCAGATGAGAGATGGCGTCATCTCATCGACGGAAGATCCCAAAAAGCGCACCACGTTTGCCGAGCTTGCCAAGGCCAACAAAGGTTCCATCCGGCAGACCGGCATGGGTGTAAATAAAGACCAGGGAAGAGCATTGACGAAAGGCGTTGGCGCCTGCTTCGTCGAGGTTGAAGTCGACACATGGACAGGGAACTGGCGTTTTCTCAGAGGCGTCTATTGTCACGACACGGGATTGGCCGTGAATCCGCTCGTCGCCGAGGCCGACATGCACGGGTCGCTCGTCGAAAGTTTCCAGATGGCGACGGATTCCATCCCTTGGGATCGCGAATTTCCAGGTACGCGGCACTATAGCGTCGGCTATCTGTCCTACCGGATTCCCACCATCATGGATGTGCCGGAACAGACCCAGGTATTCATCGACAGCCTCGAGCCTCGCTGGTTCTTCGGCACGAAGAGTTTCAGTGAAACAAGCATCGGCTCGGTGCCTGGCGCGATATCGAATGCGATCTACAATGCGTGTGGCGTAAGGATCCGTGAGCATCCGATCACGAGGGAGAAGATCATCGCGGGCTTGAGGCGTGGGGGGACCGGCCGGTAGTAAAGAAGGCTGCGCAACTCCCCTCCTAAGTTAGGAGGGGTGCCGATGGGAGCGAGGCGGGGTGGTTCTTTGAGGAACCACCCCGTCTGCGCTCACTTCGTTTGAGGCTTCGCCCTATTTCTTGAGGCTGCGCGCTATCGCGCTTGCGCTTCGCGCGGGCTCGCGCTTCGCGGTTCGCGCATCCACCCCTCCTAACTTAGGAGGGGTGTTAAAGGAGGCAGATCATGAAGAAAATATCCGTCTATCGGCCGACCAGCATCGAAGAAGCGATACAGATCTTGTCGCTGCATGGGACGGACGCCGGAGTCTACGCCGGCGGGACGGACCTCCTGATCCGATTAAAGAACCGTCTCAAGCAAGCGCCCACGTTTTTGGTCGATATCAAGAAGATCGGCAACCTGCGCTACATCAAGGAAACTCCGCAAGGAGGCGTGCAGATCGGCGCGCTGACGAAATTGGCGGAGATCGCCGAATCGGATGTGTTGGCGAAGAAATATCCCATGTTGGTTCAGGCCTTCAAGATGATCTCGTCGCCGGAGCTACGCAACGCATCCACTTTAGGCGGAGACCTGTTGCAGGAAGTCTGGTGCCAGTATTTGCGCGGTGCTTACTCCTGCTGGCGCAACGGCGGATACATCTGCTACGGGGCTATCGGTGACAATAGCTATTACCACTCCGCGATGGGCGGACGGCTATGCTACGCCGTCTATCCCGGCGACGCAGCTCCGGCTCTGATCACCTTGGACGCCACAGTGAAAATTGCCGGACCATCGGGAATTAAAGAAATGTCCGTCGAGCAGCTCGTGCCCGGCGACATGATGGTCGATGGCCGAATCCAGTCGCATGTCGTCCGTTTCAACGAAATCCTCACCGAGGTGGTGATTCCTCCGCCCAACGCCGGTTTCCGCGCGTCCTTTGAGAAATTACGACCACGCGGCGTCTGGGACTTCGCTATGGCATCGGCGGCTCTCGGTCTGCAATTGAGAGATAGAACCATCGAAGATGCGCGCGTTGTATTCGGCGGTATCGCTGGCAAGCCATACCGAGAACGGGCTGTGGAAGCTTTCCTCAAAGAAAAGACGCTGAGCGCGGACCTGGCCAATCAAGCGTTGGCAGCAGCGCTTGCCAACGCCGCCCCGCTCAAATACAACGCGACAAAGATCGACATGGCCAAAGGTCTTCTCGCTTCCGGCCTGGACAAGCTGG
The DNA here is from genome assembly GCA_003223875.1 of Acidobacteriota bacterium. GTDB lineage: Bacteria > Acidobacteriota > Terriglobia > 20CM-2-55-15 > 20CM-2-55-15 > 20CM-2-55-15. The sequence continues at coordinate 6,311 of QHWY01000118.1, forward strand.
CGGCTTCCTAGTGGCTGTGGCGGCGCTCTATGAGCGCCGGTTTTTAGCAGAATCGGGGAAATACGGCGGTCATAGGTGTGAGCCACTCCCCTCCTAAGTTAGGAGGGGTGCCCGAGCGAAAGCGAGGGCGGGGTGGTTCCCTCAAGTGCCAATAACAGCAGAGGAACCACCCCGCCTGCTCGGACTTCTTTTGAGGCTTCGCCCTATTTCTTGAGGCTGCGCGCTATCGCGCTTGCGCTTCGCGCGGGCTCGCGCTTCGCGGTCCTCGCAGGCACCCCTCCTAACTTAGGAGGGGAGTTGCCGCACCCAATTCACCAGAATATGACGAAAACATTCGTTGGTGGACTCACGCTCACACTGTTCCTTAGCATTCTAGTGCCTTCTACACCATCGAGATTGGTTTCGATACAGCGGTTGCCCGAGGAAACCGGACAGATGTGCGGTTGGGAAGAGCCGATCGCGTCCTCGCAGCCGGAAAATCTTTTTGCCTCGATACAACGCGAAGTCGGCCCTTCATACGCAATGGCCTTTTTGCAGCAGCGAGGGCGCGATCCACTACCAGCGATCAATGAGGTAACTCGTACGCCGGAGTTCCGCACGCTGGCGGATACGTATCCCACTTACACGTCTGTGGGAATCAATCTGGCAACCGATGAAGTCGTCCTTCAAGACAACAACTTGTGGTCCACACGAGTTTTCAACCGTTTGGACAGCACGCCGCCTGGAGCTGAGATGACCCAACCGAAGCGGATCATCCAGGGGCGCAATACGCACATCCAGTACAACAACGGCCTCTATATTGACCAGAAGAATGGCGACATCTATTCGGTCGAATCCGACACAGGCGACAGGATGGTTGTATTTGCCCGCGATGCGCAGGGCGATGTCGTGCCGAAACGCGAATTGCACACGCTGCACCGGTCCTACGCCATAGCCGTCGACGAAGACAGGCTGGAGCTTTACATGACCGTGGAGTATCCGCCCAAAATACTGGTTTATCGCAAAGAGGCGGAGGGCGATGAGCAGCCGATTCGAATGATAAAAGGCGATCACACGAGACTCGAGACGCCTCACGGTATCGCTATTGATGCAAAGAACCGGCTGCTGTTCGTCACGAATTGGGGTCAGGCGATGAGTTTCGATGGCTCCGAAGTCATGAACGGATGTTGTCGAAACCAGGTGTACGAGACGGGGAACCTCGGCTCGGCCACGTTCAATTCTCCTTCGATTACGGTTTATTCGCTGGACGCGACCGGCGATACGCCTCCATTGCGCGTGATTCAAGGTGACCGGACCCAGTTGAATTGGCCCAGCAACCTCGCCGTGGATGCCGAGACCGGCGACCTGTACGTTGCGAACGACGTCAATCAATCGGTCCTTGTTTTCACGGGGACGACTTATCAGAGTGGCAACGTCGGACCTGCCAGAGTCATCAAAGGAGACAAGACTGGCCTGACTAATCCGACAGGGGTATTCGTCGATTCGAAACATCAGGAACTTTGGGTTTCTAATCTTGGTAATTCGTCCGCGACGGTATACCCGCTAAGGGCAAACGGCAATGTTCCGCCGTTGCGCATCATCCGCAGCGCGCCGCGCGATCATGTGTCGTTGACGTTCGGCCGCACTGCAGCCGTGACGTATGATTCCAAGCGGCAAGAGATCCTGGTGCCGAACTGAGTGATGCATCCGCAGATTGCGGCCTTCGCCAGGCTGGCAAAGGAAAATGCGGAAGCGACCCGGAAGCTGCAAGGCCAACTCACACGGCTCGGCCGGACGATGCACGACATCGCTTACGATGCGATCCACGACGAAATTGTGGTCGGCAGTCCTTTCGCGCAAGCGATCTTGATATTCCGCGGCGGAGCTTCCGGAGAAGAACCGCCTATCCGCATCATCCAGGGACCTCGCACGCAAATTGTGAGCGCGACGAATGGGGTGGATCGAGTCGCCATCGATCCGGTTCACAACGAAATCTTCGTCGGTTCCAGACTCCATAAAATCCTGGTATTTCGGCGCGAATCGAACGGAGATGCCGAACCCATTCGGGTTCTCGGCGGCCCCGACTCGGAACTTGGCACGAATCCCCCAATACGCGTGGATACGGTGAACAACCTCCTTCTGGTATCTGGGCAGAGTGGGATCTTAGTGTTTGATCGTACCGCGAGCGGAAATGCCCGGCCGAAAGCTGTGCTCCGTGGCGTAGGACCTACTGGAGGATCTGCCCAATTCGAGGTTTACAACGGAATGGTTATCTCCCCCAGACGAGACGACCATATCTACGCCTGGAGCCTGAAGGACACCGCCGAAAACCCGCGCCCGCTCTGGCGCATTCCCGCTCCATTGGGCCCCCGCGCGAGCCAACTCGGAATTGTTCTGGATCCTCCGCACAAG
>QHWY01000175.1 GCA_003223875.1 Acidobacteriota bacterium
TCGCGACCGAGCTGAATTTTATTCCCTGAATCACTTATGAGTTCTCTAGCTGCTTCTGTTTGCATGAGATCGACTCTCGCCTTCCCCACCGAGTTGGTTGTCATCTATCTGACTGATTAGGCGCCTCACGCTGGAGAGCCCGGCCTTTTCCTTCTTTTTCGTGTCGAGTCCCTCAGTACAAATTTTTTCGAGAACTGAAGCTTGAACAACTCACTTACGTCCGAGATACAACGCCGGGATGACACCGTTCGAGACGTACTGCCGCACGGTTCCCAGAGTCATGCCCGTGATTTCGGCAACCTCGGACAATTCAAAAAGCTTCTGGATGGACAATGTCGCGACCTCCTACCGCCATATGTACTCGATTAACGGAAGCGATTCAAACATTTAATAGCTTATAGTGAAGATAAATGACGTATGCCGATTGTAAGCTATTGCAATTGATACATCGCTTACGTAAGATGGAGGCCATGAAAACATCCGGCGAGCGATTACGGTGGCTGATTGACTTCTCGCGCCGCGACCTAGGCGGCGACCTGAGAACCATGAAGAAATCGGAATGGAGCAGACTGAAAGACCAGATTATCGAATTCGTCGCTGGCCCTGATGAAGAGTTCAAGACCGAGTTGACGGATGAAATGGCTCCAGATCAAATCCTGACAGAAGAAATGGCAGTGTCTTTTCACACAAAAGCGCGGAGCAGACTCGACCTGCTTTTTGGCGGCGAATTAAGTACCGACTTGAACACGCCTGGAGCTGTGTTATCACGGCTCGGTGGTCAGCTGTTTGTAGAGTTGAACCCAGCACAACGGAACACGTCCTTACTATTGAAGTCACGCTTTGAAGACTTATTCTCTTCTCGCCTTTCACTTCTGATCAAAGCTACTCGTCCGCGAATAAGAGTCTGTCCCGAATGCAAGCAAATCTTCTACGGCGCCGGCAAGAAGATCTACTGCTCGAAAACTTGCATCAATCGTGTGAGCAGACGGAAGTGGCTCGCGAAACCGTGAAAAAGAAGCGGAGTGGGCACACAAGCGATACAAGCGTCGGGTACGAGCTCAGACTAGTCGCAAAGTCGACGTGCTCCGCCGCGCGCGCCCGAAGAAATAAACAATGTTATCTAGCAAAAGGAGGTTAAGCGTTGAACGTTTTCAAAAGAGGACGGGTCTATTGGTTCGATATTGTCTTTCAGGGAAAGCGGTTTCAGAAGTCCACAAAAGAAACGAACAAAGTCAAGGCGGAAGGAATTGCTGCGACGTTTCGCTCTGCACTAGCTGCGAAGCGCGTCGGCATCGTCGAGCGGCCGCCGGTTCCAACGTTCGCTGAGGCCATGAAAGCATTTCTCGAGTGGTCCAAAGAGGAACACCGCGAACACCGCCAGACGTATAGGCGTTACGTGGTATCGAGTAAGCCACTCTTGGCGTATCCGAAATTCAAGAAGCCGATAGACGAGGTCACGGCGGCCAACATCGAAGACTACAAGATCTATCGCGCCGGACAGACGGTGAAACGGACGAAGCGGTTACTTCGGCCGGCGACGATTAATCGGGAGCTCGCCTGCATGAAGGCGATGTACAACCACACTTTGAAGGAACGCCACGATTTCAGAAACCCCGTTACCGGAGTCGAATTCTTGGCGGAAAACAACGAACAAACGCGTGTTCTGACATTCGAGGAACAACGGAAGTACCTGGGCGCCGCGGCACCACTACTTAAAGACGTGGCTACTCTGATCCTTGAAACCGGAATGCGCCCGGAGGAAGTATTTCGGTCCACGGTCGGAAACGTCGATCTGGATCATGGATACCTGCTCATCCCCTTCGGTAAGACCAAAGCCGCACGGCGTCGGATTCCGTTAACATCGACCGCGCTTGCCATTCTCAAGCGAAGGGCCGAGAAAGCACAAAACGTCTACCTGTTTCCCCATCGCACTCGAGAAAACCAGCCGATGACTGCGGTCACAACGGCCCACAGAACCGCACTCAAGAATTCAAAAGTACGGAAGTTTCGTTTGTACGACTGCCGGCACACTTTCGCAACCAGGGCCGCGGAAAGCGGGATGGATCTACCGACATTGGCGGCCCTTCTGGGACACAGCAAGATTCAAATGGTCATGCGGTACGCGCACCCGACTGCGAACCATCAGGCGGATTCAGTGAAACGGTTGGAGGCGTTCAATGCCGCGAAGGAAATCGCGGAGGTCGAGAAGAAGAAACAACAGGCCGAAAAACAGGCATCAACCAGGACAGTCCCTACAGTTTCCACTACACTCGCCGAAGAACAGCTCACGGCCACTGAAGAGAGAGTAGCCGTAAGCTTCACGAACTAAACGGAGGAAGAGGGATTCGAACCCCCGGTACGGTTCCCCGTACAGCGGTTTTCAAGACCGCCGGTTTCAACCGCTCACCCATTCCTCCGACTTCGAGAATACTACTTAGGATGCGGGAAATTCCAGGTATTGGATCGTGAGGTCCCCTTTGCGATTCGGCTTCTTCGTAGTGAGTCTTACCGGAGCCGATATGGGGTCCGGATGTTTAATAGTAACGGTGCCGAAGTCCGTTCTTCCTTTGATGGAAACAAAGTCGCGCCGCTCCGTTTCCACCTCGAGCTGATCGCCGTTCCTGAGCGTGACTTTCAACGGGAACGGCTTGCCTCTCTTGTATGGTTCGAACTCGATTTTGGCGATGGTCCTTACCCGCATCTCGCCGTGAAAAGCTCGCTCGCGATACAGCAGCACCGCATCCCCACTACGGCCGTCGATAAACCCGCTAAACTCCGGGTTCTCCACCGCGACTTTCATACCATCTTCGAGCCCAACAATGACGGTCTGGCCCGCCGTTGCCGGAACCGTTGACTGAGGTGGCGGCGGTGTCGCCGCCTGCGGCGTCTGAAAGAAGAGAGCCAACACAAAATTCAAAATCAACATCACACTTGTCTCGATTCCGAGGGCAATACCCTTCCCGCCTTTACTATAATCGCACGGGTGAAATTGGAAGACCTGAAAATTCTCCTCGCTCTGGAGGGGAAGTGGACGGTATCGCTGAATGGGCTTGAGTTTCTGGCTCTTTCCTCCTCTGATATTTCCATCGAAGATTCGATATTACGGTTCGGGAAATATTCACGAAAAATAGTCGATCTCGATTGGCTGCGATCCAATATCGTTCGGATCCGGACCCGTGCCGCATCCCGGCCACAAATCGATACCGTCACGTTCTATCCAGGCGACCGGCTGCCTTCCGGAGCCGACATTCGGAAGCGACGGCGCGGCTTTCAGGTCGAGATCAGCCGGGCACTGACGGCGCATTTCGGCGTCCGGAAGATCGAACGGCAAACGCTCTATTCCGACAGGCGCCACGGCATCGGCGGTGCTTATCCTCGATTCTTAGTAGGCAAGCATGCCGTCATTGCGGTTGATCCCGAAGAATCCTCTGCGGTGATTAACGGGATCATGAGAGCCGCATTACTTTGGGGACCTTTAGTGGGCCGCCCCGTTGCGGCTGTTGTTCCAAAAGGACGGGATCAAACACTTTCTGCCCGCCTTCGCGCGATGCCTCAAGCGCGCGTCTCCATTGAATGGCTTCAGTGGGATGGGAAAAGTATACGGCCTTTTCAGGATAGCGGCGCGGAGCCGGAGACACACGTCCAAGAATTCGGTGTTCCCGACGTTTCATCGGAGGTCGAACGGATTTGTGCCATCGCTCCGGGAACTCTTCAGGCTGTTCCCCATATTCCCGGCAAAGCTGTCTCCATACGGCTGCGCGGCCTTGAAGTCGCGCGAGTATCGCAACAAGGCGTCAGCTACCCATTGGGCGAGCCAATCGAACGAGTGGTGAACGAAGTTAGCGAAATGCGGCGGCACGGCAGCCGGCATCCGCTCGCTTACACTCACGAGGAGCGGTGGCTGGAGTCCAATCTGATCGGCGGTATAGGCAGGATACTTCCTTCGATTGATGTTCGACACATCTATCCCCAGGTGCCGAGCTTCATTGGCGAGGAACGAAACATTATTGATTTGCTGAGCGTCACAACCGAGGGCCGGCTCGTGGTCATCGAGATCAAAGCATCGCCGGATCCGGAGTTGCCATTTCAGGCACTGGATTACTGGATCGCCGTCGAGCGGCATCGAAAGGCCGGCGACTTTCTACGAAAGGGATATTTCAGAGGTTGCACGTTGAAAGACGAACCGGCGCTGCTCGTCTTAGTGGCTCCCTTGCTTGCGTATCACAAGACAGCCGGCCGCTTGATTGCCACGCTGCCCGCGGCAGTGCCGTTGATGGAAATCGGAATAAATCAAGGCTGGAAGAGGGAGATCAAAGTCTTGCGCCGTAAAGGTGTGGTCAGTTAGGCTGGATCGTAGCGGCGGTCTATGACCGCCGGCGATCCACAAGCGTGACATTGCCCGCGGCCAGAGACCGCCGCTACAATACGGAGAACCATATGACAATCAGGCGTTTGCTCGTTTTACTCATCGGAATCTTTCTGGTGGGCGGAATTTCAATGGCTCAAGGTCCAAGAAAGGACGTCGGGAAGAATGTGCCGCTGCCTCCCGCAAGTACCGACCAGAAAGGGCCAGCGAAGACTGACCAGCAAGTGCCTCAAGTTCCGTCGCTATCGATCGACGTGGATTTGATTTCCTTTGACGTCGTAGTGACGGATCAGAGCGGCAATCCGATCTCGGGGCTCGAAAAGAAACATTTCCGGGTTTTTGACGACGACGTCGAACAAAACGTCACCAACTTCAGTCCCGCAGACGCTCCCCTGACTGTCGTTGTCTTAGCGGAATTCAGCGATACTTTTGGATATTATTTTGACGATGTCGTCGGACCCGCAGCCGGATTCATCAACAGCTTGCGGCCGGACGACTGGGCGGCGCTTGTCGCCTTTGATATTCGGCCCGAGATCCTCACCGACTTCACCAAGAACAAAGCCGAGTTGTTCGACGGCCTGAGGCGGATGCGAATCCCAGCCTATCGCGAAACATGCCTGTACGACGCAGTCTACGACACGCTGCAGCGGCTCGATCGAGTGGACGGTAAGAAAGCGATTTTTCTCCTGAGCACCGGCCTCGATACAAACATCAGCAAACATACTTACGGGGAAGCGCTGAAGAAGGCTGAGACCTCCGACACGATGATCTACTCCATCTCCATGGGACAGTTGGCTCGCTTGTATTTTGAGACCCGGCTTTCCGGTCTGGACCAAATTACATTTCTTCAGGCCGATAACGTTATGCGCTCGCTCGCCGAGGCCACCGGCGGCGCGGCTTTCTTTCCGCGATTCGTCGGCGAGTACCCCAGCATCTATCAAGCGGTTGCGGCCAATCTCCGAAACGAATACAGCCTTGGGTTTGTTCCGAAAGTCCGAAAGCTTGATGGAAAATTTCACAAGCTCCGCGTCGAAGTTCCACCTCTCGACGTGAAGAATAACGGCAAACCCGTGAAACTCAAGGTTCGTCACAAGAAGGGTTACTACGCCCCCAAAAGCTAATTCGGGGTCAGACGGGTGAATTCCCTATTTTCGCAAAGGGATTGCTTGCATGGAAAATAGGGAATTCACCCGTCTGACCCCGAATTACCGCAGGCCCGCAGTTGTAGGACGCTTTTATCCAGCAGAGCCCGACAAGCTGACGCGGTCGATTCGGGAGTTCCTCGAGCCGCCTCAAGAGCGTATTCATGCTATCGGCCTCATTGTTCCTCATGCCGGCTACATGTATTCGGGTCATGTTGCCGGGGCGGTATATGCTCGCGTTGATCTGCCTCAGCGCAACATCGTTCTCTGTCCGAACCACACGGGTTTAGGCACGCCGCTGTCGATCATGAAAAGCGGTGCGTGGCAAACACCACTTGGCGACATTCAGATCGATGAAGAATTGTGCGAGGCGCTGATGAATACAGATCCGTATTTAGAAGACGATGCTTCGGCGCACCGATTCGAACATGCTCTCGAGGTTCAGCTCCCATTCATGCAATATCTCGCCGGATCGTCGATGCGATTTGTGCCGATAACGATCGGCACCAGTGACCTCCAACGGCTGGAAGAACTCGGCGATGCCATCGCGAAAGTCGTTCGGGACATCAAAAGCGCCGCTCTTATCATTGCGTCGAGCGACATGAATCATTACGAGTCCGACGCGATCACGCGCGTGAAGGACCGCAAAGCAATCGATCAGGTTTTGGCGATGGATCCCGAGGGGCTCTACGACGTCGTGCACCGCGAAAAGATTTCTATGTGCGGCTACGGTCCCGCGGTCGCAATGCTGACAGCCGCCAAACAACTTGGCGCGACCAAAGCAGAACTCGTCAAATACGCCACTTCCGGCGATGTGTCGTTGGATTTCGACCGCGTCGTTGGATACGCGGGAATGATTGTCTGTTAACGCCTCTGAATCGGAACCCGTATCGGATCGCTCATCGGCGGGACAATTTGCTCCGGCCGATAGCCGGGGTGTGTGGGATTGAACACCGTGGGCGGAACGATACCTCCCGTTCCGGGATTCCCATACATGAAATAAGGATAGATGTAAAAGTTTGAATACAGGCTTGAGTACGGATACGAATACTCGCGACGCAGCGAATGCCCATTCGCTGTATAGGTCCTCACGCTTGTGTCCTCGGCACCGCGAATGGTCACGGCACCATCTCTCACCGCTCCGCCTGATACCATCAGATCCAAGCGATCCGCCTGCACGCCAACCTGCATATCGAGAGGACGTTCCACACTCTGAAAAATCTTGTCTTTGGCAGCAACCTGAATATCCATCCCGGAAAACACTTTCATGCTTCCCGAGTCAAGCTGGACCAGTGGTGAGCCGTTCGAGTCGCGCACTTGTAATTCAGTTGCTTGACTCAGAGTGATGATCTTTCCCGGCCCCAGTTCGAGCGCAGCCGAGGAACCGGTGGCCGTTCGAACCCGCTCACCCGTATTGATCTGCTCTCCGGCCGCAATTTGCGACCACGTGTTATTGCGCAGCACTTCGACGATCCCGCTGCGAGCCACAAGCCGTGCGGATGACGCCGCCTGGCCCAACGGCGCCGGTATCTGGGCCTGTAGGGACGCGACGCTGAATACCCCAACCATTAGCGTGAGCGCTAGCCTTTTCGTCATTTTGCCGCCGTCTGAATACGTTTTTTGATCCTTGCTGCCTGCATTCGCGCGTAATTCACGATCTGCTGATCCGCCTCGATTCTTTCCAACATAGGAATGAGACGGTCCGGATCTGAAATTCGGTTCGCCTTCAGTTCATTTTCCACCTGTTCGAGGCGTTTCGGAATGCTGAGCTTTTCAAATTGCATCGCATTCCGGATATCGAACCCCAGCGTCTCCTGGTTAATAAGACCCTCGAAAAACGCCGACAGGTCGGTAACATCCTTCCGCAGAGAATAATTAAACGTCGCCTCTCGATTACCTCCAGGCATTTCAATCGTGAGACGTTTCGCGCCAAGATCCGCTATTTTTTTGCCCGATTCAAAGGTCTCAGGATGATCCAGATAATTCGTCGCCGCGAGAAGCGCCATGAATTTTTCGCGGGCCGGTTGCGAAAGTTGGATCGGCACATTCACTGTTTCGGCCTGGCGCCGCTTGAACGTTGCTTCTCCCGTGGCTTCCGCATCGAGCTGGATACATTGAATTTCATAGGTGCCGCGAGTGTTCTCATGGCAATACGAAAAACTGGTGAAATCGGCTAAGCGAAGCAACAGAAATAAAAGGATGAATGGAGCGGTCATCATAGGTGTGCAGCTACAGATTTATGGAAACGGTTTGTGTGAACGTGACAAATAGCAACCGCGAGGGCATCCGAAGCGTCGTACGGCTCCGGTGATGCTTCGAGCTTCAAAAGAGCGCGCACCATCTGCTGAACCTGATTCTTTTCCGCGCGGCCATACCCGGTCACAGCGCTCTTCACCTCTAAAGGCGAATACTCGAAGACCGGCAGATTCGCTTCCGCGGCCGCGAACATCGAAACCCCGCGAACGTAGCCCAGCTTCAGGGCACTCTGAACATTAGTTGCGTAAAACAAACTTTCGAAGGCGGCGGCCTCGGGTTCGAGATCGCGAATGATCTCGACAATCGCATTATGAATCGATCGAAGACGATTGGGCAGAGGATCAGAAGATTTCGTTTTGATGGCACCGCAGCGGACCATACAACATTCGGCGCCATCACTGTCGATGACGCCGTAACCGGTAACTCGGGATCCGCAATCGATGCCGAGAACCCGCATCGGATTAAGAAACGGCTTCGGCGAGTTCGGATTCCTCGATATCGAAATTGGCGTACACGTGTTGGACGTCGTCGTGCTCATCGAGGGCTTCCATGAGCTTCACGACTTGCTGCGCAGTCTTGCCTTCCACCTTCACGTAGTTTTGAGGAATCATCGAAATCTCAGCGGTCATTGTTTCGATAGCTTTATTCTTTATCGCGTTGAGCACGCCCTCGAACGCTTCGGGTGATGTATAGATTTCGTAAATCGATTCATCGCTCTCAAAATCGTCGGCTCCGGCATCGATGGCCAGCGACATCAATGTTTCTTCGTCGGCCTTCGATTTTTCGATGCCGATGTATCCCTTCTTGTGAAACATCCACGAAACCGAACCCGACTCACCCATGTTGCCGCCATTCTTCGAGAAGACATGGCGGATTTCGCTCACCGTGCGGTTCCGATTGTCCGTAATGACATTCACCAGCATGGCTACGCCGCCGGGCCCGTATCCTTCATACGTGACCTCTTCGATATGGCCGCCTTCGAGCTCACCGGTGCCCTTCTGGATAGCTCGCTTAATGTTGTCCGCCGGCATATTGACGCCTTTGGCATCCTGAATCGCTTTGCGTAACCGTGGATTGCCTTCCGGATCGCCGCCGCCGATGCGCGCCGCAATCGTAATTTCCTTGATGAGCTTCGTGAACATCCGCCCACGCTTCGCATCAATGGCGCCTTTTTTGTGTTTGATGCTGTGCCACTTGGAATGGCCAGACATAGAGTACTCCTTGATTTGTGCCCAATTTCGGCTTCAGTTTAGCACAGCTTGTAGAGGGAGAAGAATGGCCACAAAGCGGCACAAAAGTCACACGCTTTCTGTGAATCTTGTGTCTTTTGTGGCTATTTCTTTTTCGTCGGGGGTTGCTTCAACTTCGGGTCGAGCGCCGGCGCTTTCCGATCGTCATTGCTTGCGCCACCTTTGGAGTTCTCCCCATCCACGGCATCACCGAAGGTCAGCTTCACATCGGCCTGAAATTTCTTGTAGTTGTCATACCTGATGACCTGGCGAACGCGTAGCGCGCCAGTCGAGAAGTGCAAGGTATCGAGCCCCCGCGTGTAGGTCGGAAACCAATAGAGCCCGTCGATCTGTTCGCGATACGTTTCAAACCGCGGGAACAGATTCTCCTGCTCTTTTCCTCGAATATCCGGAACCGCCTTCCCATACGTCTTCACAATCTGAAGGTCTTTGTCGTCGACCCAGATCTGGCCTTGGAAATACCGCTGGTTCTTCTCGATCGTCTTCGGCGCGACATCGAAGACATAGCAATCGATGTCATCGACCATTTCTTTTCCGACATACTTCAGGTTGTACTTCCCAATCTCGTCGGTTGTCAGGACGAACGGCTGAATTTCGCGAATATCCTGCAAATCCTCGGGCGTGAGTTGAAGTTGAGCTGTGCTGGGAGGCGCCTTCGTGATCCTTTCAGTTCGTTTTCCGGAGGAATCGAAAGTGATATCACTTTCCGTATAATATTCACCCGTGACTCTGTCGTTTGCATTCAAGGTCTGAACCCGAACGGTTTGGTGGTACGTGTAATTCGCACGCGCGATTCTGAATTCTTTCTCTTTCTGCGCAAACCTCCGAATAATCTCGTCAGGAGGAATCGGCGGATCTTCTTTGCGAAGCTTCGCCGGGCCCTGAGCAAAGCCGATGGAGTAAACGATGGATAGAACTGCGGTGGCATAAAGGACTTTTTTGAGCATCATCACTTCACCATTATACAGCTTAACTGTGGCGGCGCTCTATGAGCGCCGACAGTCCGCCAATTTAGCGATCGCCGGCGGTCATAGACCGCCGCTACAGTTGAAATTGCTCTTCAACCAACTTACCCTTAGACTGCGACCATTCGCAAAAGGTGGACCTCAATGGCTGTTAAAGACGATTTGATCGGAAAAATCCAGGGGCACAAAGCACGAGTGGGCGTTGTTGGCTTGGGATATGTCGGCTTGCCACTCGTGCTGCGTTTCGGTGAAGAACATTTTTCAGTGCTTGGCTTCGATGTCGATCCGGTCAAAGTGCGAAAGCTCCAAGCCGGGGAATCCTACATTCGGCACATTCCAGCCGAACGGCTGCAAGCCTTGATCAAAGAGAAACAATTCGAGGCGACGACGGATTTCCAGCGGTTGGCCGAAGCAGATTGCATCATTATTTGCGTTCCCACACCGCTGACTGCGAAGAAGGATCCCGACCTCCAGTACATCGAAAATACAACCACCGCCATTTCCAAGACACTCCGCAAAGGACAATTGGTGTCGCTGGAAAGCACAACATACCCGGGGACTACCGAAGAAATCTTGCTCGAGCGATTCCGCAAAAGCGGGCTCGAGGCCGGTAAGGATTATTTCCTGGTGTTTTCCCCCGAACGCGAAGATCCTGGGAATCCGAAGTTCTCAACCAGAACGATTCCAAAAGTCGTCGGTGGGATTACGCCCGATTGCCTGGAGGTGGGAAAGACGCTCTACAGTCAGGTGATTGACCGTGTGGTGCCGGTTTCTTCTACGCGTGCGGCGGAGCTCGTCAAGCTTCTGGAAAACATCTACCGATCGGTGAACATCGCGCTCGTGAACGAGCTCAAGCTGCTCGGAGATCGCATGAACATCGATGTCTGGGAGGTCATCGAAGCGGCGAGCACGAAGCCCTTCGGCTATACGCCTTTTTATCCCGGCCCCGGCCTGGGCGGCCATTGCATACCGATCGATCCGTTTTACCTTTCGTGGAAGGCCAAGGAGTACGATTTCTCGACCCGATTTATTCAACTGGCCGGGGAGGTCAACACATCCATTCCACATTACGTAGTGGAGCGAGTCGGCAAAGCCTTAAACGACCGCTCCAGGTCGATCCGAGGGTCTAAGGTATTGATACTTGGAGTGGCTTACAAAAAGGACGTGGACGACGTTCGCGAATCGCCCGCGCTGGAGATCATGGAAATACTCCAGGAGAAAGGCGCCAATCTTTCCTACAGCGATCCCTACATTCCACGGCTTCACAAGATGCGCGCCTACGACTTCTCACACATGTCATCGTTACCCCTGAACGAAGATGTGTTGAAGAGCCAGGATGTCGTGCTGATTACCACCGACCACAGCAGCGTTGATTATCAGTGGGTCGTCGACAGCGCCTCCTTGATTGTGGACACCCGCAACGCGACGCGGCGCGTGACGCGCGGGCGCGAGAAAATCGTTAAAGCCTAGGCCTTGTGGCAGAATAGCCGGCGTGGATCTCAAGAACCGCGCGGTGTTGCAGCGGAATTGCAAAAAAGGCGAACGGCGGTAGAAATACTGGATGGTCCTCTCCGCCGTCCGCATTTCCCGTTCAGATACACATACGGGTCGAGGAGTTACTCCAATCCGTGTGGCCCAGCTTGCCCAGAGCACGGACCTGGAATGCGTAGATCGTGCCCGGAGTCAGACCGTTAACGGGTATGGCCGGCCGTGAACTGGTGACAGTGATTGTCGTCCATTGGCCGGGCGTTCCGCCGCTGAGTGCGGCGTACTGCAATTCGTAGTTCCGCGCCTTCTTCACAGGTTTAATCGCGACGAGCAGTTGGCCCGAGTTACCCTGTTCGATGTAATCGATGGTGGGCTGAGCCAGCGGCTGAGGCGGAGTCCGGCTGTTGGAGGCGGCTTCGAAACCACTGGATGCGAAGATCGCCAGATCATTCTTGCAGGTGACCTCGACGTAACGCCCAAGTAGCCGTAACATCGTGATCACCTCCCGCCGGCGTTTGTTTCTATCGGCAATGGCTTTCTTGCTTCCATCGAGCGCTTCGGCGATTGCAGCCGAGTAGCTGTCCAACGCTGCCTTCAACACAGCCAGTTCTACGGGTGGATGCTCATAAGCCGGATTTCCGCTCAACCCGTTTAGAATCGCCTGGCCGCGCGCGACGACATCGAGATCCAGCACTCTGCTGAAACCATCTGACGCTCTGATTTGTTTTGGTTCTGACATAACATTTTCCTTTCTGTTGACTGTGCTTCCGTCAACGCGTACGTATAGGGCACGCTTGGTTCCAGTACTAACGCGATAGGCTTTCTTTATTTTTCAATGACTTGGCAGATCGCGAACGCGGTCTACGACGCAGGATCGCGTTTTCCACAACGCGGTATCGCGTCGTCCGCACCGAGAACGCTGCGGTCGAGGAGATCCCCGTCTCAGTTCACAATTGGTGAACGTCGATCGCATCCGACTTTCCTCAGTTCTGTACGGATGACGGAAAGCCGCGTAAACCGCGCGCCATTCTTCACTGGAGGGATATCGGCCGGACCCAGCTTTCTTCATTCGCGAATTGAGGAGCATCAATCGAATCTGAAGGCCTTTGCTGCCCGTTTGATGAAGTCTATTCCAAATTGAAGAACATCCGCCGCTTTCGACATCCGTCAAGTCGCACCTGATGGATGTCGTTCGCGCGTCCGACAGTCGTCACGGTCGAATGTTCAGTGTAGGGTAGGATCCTGCATTCATCGTTTCCCGAATGACGATCGTCGGCTGGATTGGGAGCTCGTTGATCGAAACTGAAAGAGCGTCGATCGCGTCTGATGCTCGTCCGTGCAAACTTGTTGAGGAGCAATGGCCTCGGATGCTTAGCGTTTCCCAATTGATGAACTTCAGTTGGGTTCGATATTAGAGCCTGCCTCGAAGTAATGCTACTATCAGCGGCCGTGGACATTCTTGAAGAGATCCGGCGCGTGCTCGATATCGAGATCGAGGGGCTGCAATCGGTCCGGTCCAATCTCAACAGTAATTTCGCGCGAGCCGTCGAGGTGATCGCATCCTCAAAAAGACACGTCTACGTAACGGGCGCGGGCAAGTCCGGAATTATTGCCACCAAGATTGCGGCGACACTGCGCAGCACGGGGACGGCAGCAACATTTTTGCACCCGAGCGAAGCGCTTCACGGCGACGTGGGGATGGTGGGCAAGGACGATGTTGTCCTCTCGATTGGGAAAAGCGGGGAAACCAGTGAGTTGAACGCGCTGTTGAGAGTGCTGAAAAAGAGCGGAAGCACAATCATTGCGATCACGTCCAGTCCGGAGTCGTCGATGGCCGCGTTATCCGATCTGGTGCTGGAAGTGAAAATTATTCGAGAAGCCTGCCACCTGAACCTGGCGCCGACGACGAGTACAACAGCCGCACTGGCTGTCGGAGACGCCATCGCAATCACGCTCATGAAGATGAAGGGGCTTTCGGAACAGGATTTTGCGCGGCTACATCCAGGTGGACAACTCGGAAAACGCCTGCTGCTCACGGTAGAGGATGTGATGCGGAAGGGGCCCGACAATCCAGTCATTCCGGCCACCCAAAATATTAAGGAGATGCTGGCCAGGATTACCAGCTTTCGTGTGGGAGCAATCAGCATCGTCAACGAAGGGGGAGAATTGGTTGGACTCGTCACCGATTACGACATCCGCAGAGTCCTCGAATCGGAACAGAACCTTTTTTCTTTACGCATTACCGATATCATGAATCCCAAACCGGCCGTCATTCCCGCCGATGAAAAGGCGGTCCGGGCGCTGGAGATCATGAGAGACCGGCATAAACCGACTGCGGTTCTGCCGGTGGTCGATGGCAGCAGGAGAGCCGTTGGCATGGTGCACCTGCACGATTTGATTTCCGCGGGTTTGTGACCTCCAGCGAAGTCTTATCGGCTCTCAATTCTGCTGGAAAACATTGGCAGGTGAAGGGCTTTGCACAAAAAATCCTGGGCGGTCATAGACCGCCCCTGCAGCTTGGGGTGCGCAACTGTAGGGGCGCTCTATGAGCGCCCACGATGTATTTTTTGTGCAAAGCCCAGGTGAAGAATCGGGCAGTCTGTGCATAATGATGTCAGCGCCGCATAGAATGCGCAGTAGAATTTGATGAAGGTTTTAATATCGACCGTCCCATTCGGCAGTCTGCCCAATCACGACCCGCTTGGACTTCTTGAAGCTGCGCGTGTGCGCTATCAACTGAATCCGTTCGGCCGGCGCCTAACGGAACCTGAGCTTGTCGAGTTGATCCACGATGTATCGATTCTAATTGCGGGCACCGAACCGATCACGACGGAAGTCATGGAAGCCGCGCCTCAGCTGCGATTGATTGCCAGGGTCGGCATCGGATTGGACAGCGTCGATTTGGAAGCTGCCCGCATGCGCGGAATTGCCGTCACGTATACGCCAGAAGCTCCCGCGCCGGCAGTCGCGGAATTAACTGTGGGTCTGATGCTCGACTTGTTGCGGAGTATTTCGCGGGCAGATCGTTTGATGCATTCGAAGCACTGGAGGCGTTTTCTTGGCCGCAGGCTCGACGGACTGACAGTTGGTGTATTGGGTGTGGGACGCGTCGGCAAGCGCGTCATTCGTATTCTGAGGGGCGGATTCCCGAACGTGCGGATCCTCGCGAATGATATTCAGCCGGATTTCTCTTTTGGGGAAGAGTTGGGCATTGAATGGGTGGAGAAGAATAAACTGTACGCCAACTCGGACATCGTCACGCTTCACCTTCCACTCACACAGATAACGAATCGACTAATCACCGAACGGGAAATCGGCATGATGAAACCATCGGCATTCATCATCAATACTTCGCGCGGCGGTATTGTCGACGAAAGCGCGCTGGCCACTGCCTTGACTTCCGGCTGTCTGGCAGGAGCCGCAATCGACGTATTCGACCGCGAGCCTTATAGCGGCGTTCTGACAGATATTGAGCCCTGCATCCTGACTTGTCACATGGGTTCAATGTCGGAGGACTGCCGGGCCGCAATGGAAACGGAGGCTCTCGAAGATGTCCTGCGATTTGTTCGCGGCGACCCTTTGAAGCAGCCCGTTCCCGAAGTGGAATACACGGTCTCGAAACGATGACATGCGTGCTGTAGTTTTTGGACGCGCGGGGTTTCTGGACAGTTTTATGGCCGACGCGCTGACGGCCGCGGGGCATGAAACGATCATTGACGATAAGATCCCAAACCGTGCGAGCCGCTTCCTTGCGATTCTGAGAGCGAGCTTCTCGTCGATTTCATCGAACAGAACAAGAGCAAAGGACAAAGCGTCGCGCTCGCGGCAGGCCGCCGGCAAGTCAAGAAAGCCAAATTCCGCGGATGGACGGCAAGATGTCAAAGAAGTTAAGCCGAACAAATTGTCCTCCGGGCCATCGGAGTTATGGCTAGTCTGGGGCTTGGGGCTGCTGATCCTGATCTTTTACTCGAATTCCTTTTCTGCGGGCCTGCTGTTTGATAGCGAGAGCATCGTCAAGATGGATCCGCGGTTGCGGGGCGTCAGCCTTGCCAACGCCCGAGATATCTTTGCGCGTAACTACTGGTGGCCGACAGACGAGAGCGTCCTCTACCGTCCGTTAACTACACTGAGCTATCTATTCAATTACACAATCCTCGGCAATGGAGAGAATCCCGGCGGGTACCATGTGGTCAACTTTGTGCTGCACTGGGCGAATTCATGGCTGGTGTTTCTCATCGCGCGCCGCCTGGCGGGCCGGCTCGATTTGGCGGCTGTGACAGCAAGCCTTTTTGCTGTCCATCCGGTGAATACCGAAGCAGTGACGAACGTGGTCGGCCGTGCGGATCTGCTTGCCGCGTTTTGCGTGCTTTTGAGCGGTTGGTCCTATTTGGAAGCGCAGTTTTCCGGCGCGCGCCGAGCGCGCTGGCTGGCGATCACGGGCGTGGCCGCGTGCCTCGGCGTGACGGCCAAAGAAAATGCGGTGATGATTGCCGGATTTGTAGTCCTTGATGATTTCCTGTGGCGTTGGCCGGTTCTTCCTAACGGAAACCGGCTTGAGCGCCTGAAGGCGCTCTTTCAAAAGTCCTGGGCGGGTTACCTGGCCCTGATTCCAGGCATCCTGCTGATCTGGCTCATCCGGCGTTGGGTCGCATCGACAGCGTTGGTCTTCGAAGAATTTTTTCTGGACAATCCCCTGATTGGCGCTGCTCCCTTCCAGCGTTTCATAACGGCTCTGGGCATTATCGGCCGCTACCTGCAGCTGCTCGTATTTCCGCAGAAACTTTCTGCGGATTACTCGTTCAACCAAATCCCCCTTTTCGGAACCGGCCATTCGGAAACCGATGTGATTGCGTGGATTTCACTGCTGCTGATTGGCGTATTGCTGTTGGCCGCCATTTATTTGCGCGCCCGGCAGAAGCTCTTTTCCTGGGGTATGCTTTTCTTCTTCCTCATGCTGCTGCCGACCTCGAACCTGCTGTTCACCATCGGTAGCATCATGGCCGAACGGTTTTTATACCTTCCTTCGATTGGATTCTGCGCCGCCTCCGCCGCCGTACTCTGCGAGGTTAGCAACCGGCTGAGGCTGCGCTGGACGCTGCCCATAATCGTCATCTCGGCGCTCGGTGTGCGAACATTCGTGCGCAACGCCGATTGGCGGGACGATCTTACTCTTTGGACGAGCAGCGTTGCCGCAGCACCTGGCAGCTACAAAGCACACATGCTGTATGGGGAGGCGATTTTGGCCGACGCCGAACGCAAGAACGCGATCCCCTCGGAACAGGTAATCGATGAAGCCCTAAAACAGCACGAGATCGCGCGGTCCATTCTTGATACCAATCCGCCGCTTCCGCTGAAGTGGGAGAACATTACCAGTTACCTTCACATTGCGAAAGATTACCGCCTCAAAGGTCAACTCGCCGACAATGCCGGCCGCCGCGACGAGGGTATAAAATTTTACCGAAAATCTCTTGAAGCTCTGGGCAAGGCACAAGAGCTGGACCGCTTTAAGAATCAACTTTCGCGCGAGTACCGATTACGCCGCGGAATCCCGGCCGGCGAGATTCCAGATATCGGAAATTTCTTCGTTTATGAGTCGCTTTGCCTCACCTACGGCAGGTTGGCAGAGTGGGAAAAATGCGAAGCCCCTGCCCGTTACCTGCAACATATAGCCCCAGAACAGCCATCGGGATATCAGCTGCTTGGCGCAGCGGACTTCAATCTGGGACGGTATCATGATGCCGCTGAGCAGTTTTTGGCCGGGCTGCTGGTAAATCCTGCGAACTCGGATTGGCTCACGAGTCTCCGCACCACTTACGAGAACCTCGGTATCGAACCAAATCCTGTTTTGGAACGGGGGACAACGTTGAGCCTGCGCAGCGAGGCTCCATACGTGCGGGACCAGCTCACGCGGTCTGCGGAAATGGTGTTACGACTCTTCAAAGAATCCGGAAAATCAGAAGAGGCGCAAGAGTTGCAAAATCGGGTTCTCAAAGAATACTCTCTCCGGCCGGAAGTATCTCCTCGGAAATCGTGAACGCTCTTCCCGAAAACTCATGAAAAACAGTCCTGGCGCCAGGCGCTCTCGTGATCTTAAGAAACGCCATACCCCCGCGAACGAGAGGGTTGCCAACCGGCGTTCGTTTTCACATCTTTTCTGGACAGGCTTGGGAATTGGCCTGCTTTGTGTATTTTCCTTGCAGGCGTTGCTTGCGGTCGGACGGCTCTCGGCGACGAGTGACGAACCTATTCACCTCGTGGCCGGTTACAGTTATTGGCAAACTCGGGATTTCAGGATTAATCCGGAGCACCCGCCACTGGCAAAACTCATCGCCGCTCTCCCGCTCCTTATCATCAACCCCACGCTCGATACATCAAGCGAGTATTGGAAGACCGCATCGCAGAGCAAGCTTGGCTTCAATTTTCTTTACAGCAATAACGCGGACCGCTTGTTGTTCTGGGGACGGCTACCCATGATCGCGCTGGCTGCACTTGGCGGGTTGATCACGTTCTTATGGGCTCGTGATTTATTTGGCGCCGTCGCGGGCGCTTTCGCCGCAGCAATCTACTCCTTTTGTCCGAATTTACTCGCACACGGAATGCTGATCACGACCGATGTTCCCGTCGGCACATTCACTATACTCACCTTATATCTGTTTTGGCGACAGGGCGATCGGCCCACCTGGCGGAACAGTCTCACGACCGGTCTGTCGCTCGGCGCCGCCATGGCCAGCAAGTACTCCGGAGCACTCCTCCCAATTCTAGTCACCGGTTTGGTCTGCATTCGGGGATTCCGGCAGACAAATCGCAAAGAAGCATACTCCGCGGAAATTCGAGGTTTGATCGTTATGGCCGCAGCTTCTTTGCTGATTATCGAGCTCGCCTATCTGTTCACGGCCTCGCCTCTTTTGTACTTCGACAACAGCGCTGCCGTGAATCGAAATCACAATCCTAGTTATCAATCGTACTTATTGGGCGAATTGAAACCAGGCGGTTGGTGGTACTACCTTCTCGTAGCCTTTGCTTTTAAGGCAACACTCCCGGTCCTGATCTTGCTTTTACTCGCTTCCGTTCACTCGATTTCATCACTTCGTACGTACCGCTGGAACGACACGATACTGTTAAGCGCCATCATCTTCTACGTTGTTGCGTATTCAGCAGAAGCTGATAACCTTGGCGTCCGTTACCTGCTGCCGGTATTTCCGCTGATCTACGTATGGGTCAGCCGAATCGTGCCCGGTTACTGGAACCATAGCCTGGGCCGGGTTGTCTTGATCACTTTATGCGGGTGGCAGATGTGGGCGGCAGTCTCGAGCTTTCCTAACTACATTCCTTATTTCAATGAGCTCGCGGGTGGACCAACAAGAGGGCCGGAGCTGCTGGACGATTCCAATGTCGATTGGGGACAGGGCCTGAAGCAGGCTGCCGCGTACGTCAAAGAAAGAAAGATCAAGGACGTGGTGTTATCCCCATTTTCCGAGTTTGATAACCCCGATTACTATGGCTTAACTGTGCCTGTGATTCCGCCCGGTTCACTCGTTTCCACAAAGCCCATGCCAGGCACCTACATCATCAGCGCCCATAACATCGCCTGGATGAAAACAGTGGATCCGGCATGGCGCGGCTATCAGCCGGTGGATCGGATAGGAGGAATGTGGGTGTATCGATTCTAGTTTACGGACGCGCTTGGGACGCAATCGCCAGATGGTTCCGGGCATCCTCATAATTGGGATTGACTTTCAGCGCCTCCTCAAAATACCGGATGGCTTCGTCATAGTTCTTTTGATTGAGCATGGCAACGCCGAGGTAATCGCGGGCGACCTCATTTAACGGGCCCAATTCGATGGCTTTCCGAAAATTCTCAATGGCTTTCGGATAATCACCTTCGGCTTCCATGAAAATCCCACCCAAATATAAATAGCCCCAGTCTCCGTTTGGATTCACGCCGATGGCTTTTTTGAAGTCTTCTCTGGCTTCGGCGTACCGGCCCGCTCTCGCCTCGATCGCGCCCAGTCCAACATATGCCCTGTAGAGCTCGTATGGATATCGAACATAGCGATCACTCTCCATGTACTTGATGGCCGAGGCCAACAGGTCCCTTGCGGAAGTGTCGTCGTTCCGTTTCAGGTAAATGTCGGCGAGATTGATCCGCATGTGGGTCACTTCCGGTTGTAATGCCAGCGTCGTTTGGTATAGCCGTTCGCTGGTCCTCCAGGTTTCGTTGCGGCAGACCGCGGCCAGGGCGAATACGACACCAATGGCTCCAAAGATCAGATGAAACTTTGGAATGTTCAGCCTCCCGGCCGTGGAGACAACCAATGCGATCATCGCAAAGCTGGGAATATAGAGATACCTTTCGGCAAAGAATGTGTTGCTCATGCCTTTGAAATAGAACACCGGGACGAGCATCAGGCCGAAACTTGAGAACCAGAGGAGGGCTTCCGGAATGCGGGCTCGGAAGAGCCAAAGCACCGTGGCGAGGACGGCAATGACGGCAAGCGATAGAGATGTCGAGACGAACCGGTACTCGAGTTTCAACGGAATCAGATGGAAGGCGCTCAAAGGATAGGGAACTAACGAATAACGAAAATAATCACCAAGAACACGAACACCCAAAGACAACCAGTCCAGCCAGCCCGCCTGCACCTGCAGATACGATGTCGCCAGCAGCCCCAAAGCCGCCACGCGCATCATCAAGTACAGAGCGAGAACAGCAAAAAGGGGTATCACTTGCCGTAGGCTTGCCAGAAAGCTCCCCTCCTCGGATGAGGAGGAGCGGCGCCGCAGCAAAAGCAGAAAAAAAGGTAACGTCACAGCCATTTCCTTTGATAGCAGGGCAGCGAAAAAGAGAAGGCAGGAAAGCCAAAGGAAGGCTCTGGTTCGCGTTCGCGAGTATCGAAAGTAAAACAACACTGCCGCGAAGTAGAAGGCACCGCAGGCGACGTCGGGAATAGCCGCGATCCAGGCCACGGCTTCGGTGTGGGCCGGATGAACGGCGAAAAGGGCTGCGGTGGCGAAAGCGACACCGGGGGCGAACGTCAACTCCAGGCCGATAAGGTAGACAAACACGCTTGCCGCAGCGTGGTAAATGATGCTGAACGCGTGATAAGCCGTTGGTGAAAGTCCCCCGACGGCGTAAGCAAGCATGTATGTAATCGTCTGGACAGGCCGGTAGAAGTTGGTCTGGTTTTCGGCCGGAGTTCCGAGAAACGACCAGAATGCCGTTGTGAACGCGGACGGCAAATTTTCAAAGCTGCGAATACGCCAGTTTTTGACGACCTGAATTTCGTCGTCCCAAACGAAATTTCCCGGCAATGAATTTGCAAACACCGCCGCCGAAAGGATGATGATGACGGCTATGTGCGTGTAATTCATCGATCCGGTGTGGACCGGCTGAGTCTTTTTGGGCTTGGTCATGTGTTGTTTTGGCTCGGGCGCGGGTTTCGAGTATACACCCGGCCGATCGGCTGAGAAATTCTGGGGACAACATTCCCCTCCTCGCAGAGGAGGGGAGGATGCGCTGAGCGAAGCGAAGGCGCAGACGGGGTGGTCGGTTCGGCCGAAAGACTTCGCCGATCTGACCACTAATTGAGGCTTCGCCCTATCGGGCTCGCGCTTCGCGCCCGGCGCGCCAGCTTCTATTAAGCTGTCGCGCCACCCCTCCTCTGCGAGGAGGGGAATTCTGTCCCTGAATTTCTCAGCCGGGTGTGATATAGATCTGAGCGGGCCGGCTCCTCTCACCTGCCCCAAAAATCCATTATCGGTGCCCGTCTGTGCAATTTTGTGAGCTAAAGGCGAATGAAGTACAAATTTGCGGTTTTTGTTTCATTGACCATTTTATTTTCATCCGGATCGGCTCTGGCGCAGGGATTCTTTCAAGGTTCTGGCTTTCCCAAAACCGCGGCTGCGACCGGACAGACCGAGCTGATTGGGCCTATCCTCGTTAATATGGTGCAGGGATCTGCGGCGGCGGACACGCTTGTTATCAACGTGTCTCCGCTTCAAATTACGAATGCCAATGCGGCCGACATCAGCGTTAGCGCGGGCGGCCTGACGGTCGGCGCAGCAACGATTGACGCCGACAACAGTCTCGTAAAAATTCCCGTCTTGGCCGGTGGCGCAGGCACGGCTTTCATCCGCATTGAAGGTATCCGTGTGGCGATTTCCGGTGCCAGTATCAACTCGTTCAGCGCGAAATTGTCCTGGCAGGGTTCACTGAATATCTTCACCTCAGGAACCACGGTACCCGTGATCGATGCCGTTCAAAGCGGTTTACGCGCAGAAGCGGCGGGAAACCGAGTTACCGTATTCAACGGACAAGTGTATGGAAGCGGGCCGGCAATCCGTGTCACTGAGGGATATGCTTCGGCTTTCTCCAACTCCTCTCAATTCGGTCAAACCACTCCAACGCGGGTTCGAATTCGTGTGACTGACGTTCCGGACAATCTGCAGTTGATATTTCCCGCAAGTGTAAAGGCGAATGAATCGGCCGCGACGTTGAACACACTGGCAGGCGTGGCTGTCCCTTTGCCCACACCCGACGGAAAAGCGGAAGTGACTTATGCCTTTTCAAAGGCCGGCGACAGTAACGAAACGACAGAGTCTTTCGATATCCAATTCACTGTGCAGGTTCTCGGCCCTGTGGCGGATATACAACCGACGATTGAAGTCACGCTTGCCCCGATCGGTGGCGTCACTTCATCGACCGACATTCCCCGCTATTCGGAGGATGAAATCGTTGTGCAGGAAGGCAGTTCGCGCATCATATCGAAAGTGCTCTATTGGACAGGCATTAAGGCTTCCCCCCAGAATCAGGTACATCTGACGAATCCTTCATCGCGCGCGGCGAATCTTACCATTGATGCCTTGAATGCGGCGGGCCAGGCGGTCACAGGCGCCGGCATAACGAATCCAGTAAAACTCTCCCTTTCTGCAAATCAATCCGTGTTAAACACCGTATCCGGCTTCTTCGGAACCACGAGGGACATCGCGACTATTCGCATCCAAAGCACTAATCCGAATCTGCTTGCGGCTGCCGTCGTCTCGGGCAGCGGCATCAGCGAATCTGTTCCACTCCTTTCGCGAGCGATTTCAAGCGCCTTCTTCCCTGTTGTAAACGAAGGTGCACAACTGCAGTTGATGAATCCCAATTCGTCTACCGTGACTGGAACGCTGACGCTTCGGGGCGAAGACAGCCGGGTTGTTGCGAGTACTCCCCTAACTCTGGCGCCGCTGGCTTCAACAACCATAGGCGTCGGGAACGTTTTCAATAGCTCGCTGTCGGGTTATATCTCTGGAGTGTTTTCCAATCCCATAATCGCCTTCGAGTCGTTCGGGCAAGATAAACCTAATCTGGTGGCGATACAGCCTCCGGCAGCCGCGAACGCGCTATTCATCCCATTTGTTGTGTCTGTGAGCGGCCTTCAGACAGACGTGAACCTGATCAACCTGTCGGATCAGACTGTTACCCTGAAGGGGCAGTTATTCACCGGCAACAGCCCGCAGCCTGCTGCGACGGCCGAGATCACAATGGCTCCGGGCGAACAGCTTGCAGGATCGGTTCAACGGGTCTTTACCCAGACGCCTTCGACCGGATATATCCGGCTGGAGGTCCCGCAAATACTCAAAGGCTTCATCGCGTACTATCCCACGATCGCAGGTTTGGCTCGCATCCGGAGCTCGCAGGGCGGATCAACGATCCTACCCTTGTCCGCTTATACCCTTGCGGATGCCTTCGTTCTCGGTTTGGGAGTTGCTCCGACTGAGCTTCAGGGCTTCGCGTTCGTCAACCCTACCGCATCAGGTGTGACGGTGCAGGTCCAGGCACTGAACGCTAATGGCAGCGTTGCGGGCACTGCATCGATTACGTTAACCGCCGGTGAGGTCGCCACGCGACTGGCAAGCGAATTGTTCGGCACCGCATTACCGGCACAGCCCGTGATCCGGGTTACCT
>QHWY01000486.1 GCA_003223875.1 Acidobacteriota bacterium
TGGCGTTGTCATAGGTCCTCCTTAGATTGTTTCGAATTTGGGCCCGCTCTTGCGCCCATACTGTCTAAATTGCCGGAGAACGGAATCTGGACCATGGAAAATTGCGGATTATCGGCAGGAAATTGGAGTGAAGCTGAACAAAACCAAGAGAGTTAGTCGAGGCAAGAAATATTTTCTCGCTGGAGATGAGGATGCCGCGGATCACGATCATGATCCAGCCTTCACCGTCATGATGCAGCGATCATGATCGTGGTCCGACTTTCATCGTCATGATGTGCCGATCACGGTCACGATCCAGCGTTCATAGCCACGATCCCGCAGATCACGATCATGAACGGACTTTCATACTCATGATCCGCCAATCATGATCATGATTCGATTTTCATGGCGATGATTCGGCAATCATGCGTCATGTTCTGGCTCTTGTGGTCACGATCCGGCGATCACGATCATGATCTGACTTTCATGCGCGTGCTCCGCCGGTCATGATCACGATCCCGCTTTCAAAGTCATGATGTGGCGATAATGGTCATGATTTGGCTTTCATGACCATTGATCGGCACATCAAGGACCCAATCCTTTTGCTGCCCACGAATAATGGAGAATGAGCACCACCAGCCAGCACAATGTGGAAGAGGCTGGCCTCGTCACAATCCAATCTGTATTGGAAACTGGCCTTGCCTGTCGGCCTGCCAATCCAATAGACGCCAGTGACTATGCCCTGTTTCCCACGTCAGGGCTAGCTCTAAGTTAAGGAACGCAAGCCCACGGTCCGCCACGGCAAAGCTCCTGTTCGACTGATACTCTTTGGTTTGCGTTAACTTCCACGATGGAGACTTCCAGGGAGTTTGAACAGGTCACATCTACGGGATCGCGGTTACTCGGCAACTGAACCGAAAGCCTCTAACGCGGATAGTAAGCAGCGCACGACAAAACTAGCTTCACGAGGACGTTTCCGGCCATATGGAGGGTTTGTCACCTTGCGATTGGCGACAGGCCCCACGGAAATTCCTATCGTACATTATCGGCGGCGTTCCGGGTCCCGTCCGGTGCGAAGAAGCTTACGGAATTGGCAAACCGCAGTGCGGAGGGACCAATTGAACTACCCCCTTTCGTGGGAAGGTTCATGCCCTGGATCAGGTAAAGCCGGCCGCGGTTGAAGAACATGTTGACCGTCAAACGGCTTCGATCGGGGCATTCCACTCCCGTTACGTTTTTGAACCAGGCGCGTGCCGTCTCCGTTTCACCTGTCACATTAGGAATTTTGGTGCGCCGGCAATCGACAGTGATAATGCGTCCCCAGACCGCCGCCCGTCCGGGTTCGACTCGGCTCGGGGTAGTTCCGGTGACGTCACCCAGCATCGTATAGTTGAATTCAGCCTCGCCTAGCAAATTTGCGCCCTCCTTCTCGTGATCGAAGAGATCGACAACAGTCGCAACGTAGATCGCGTGATCTTCTTTAAGCAAGTAGATATGCGCCTTAGCGGAGGGAACAAGCACGGTCTGGTAATTGGCACTGGACGTTGTCGGATCGGCGGGGAATTCGACGATGAATCCGAGTTGGGGCTGAGGATAAGCTTTCCATGCCGCAATCGCTGACCCGCACGCAATCAGCGTCGCCACCAGGATCAAACCAAACTGCCGCAAGATTCACCTCCTGCAATTATGCTGGTTGGAGAACTCATGGTATAACAAGCTCACCAGGGGGCACCTCATGAAAATCATCGGACTTACGGCTATCGTGTTGGGCGTTTTCCTGGTTCAGGCTCAGGCGCATCATTCCTCCTCGATGTTCGACAAAGAAAAGATGATTACCGTCTCGGGCATGTTGAAGGAATTCGAATGGAGTAATCCACATTCCTGGTTGCAAATCGTCGCAGTCGACCCCGCTACTGGCCGTAACGTGGAGTGGGCGTTTGAAATGGGTTCCGTCAGCGTGATCGCTGCTCAGGGCTGGAAAGTGAACAGCGTAAAGCCGGGCGACAAGATCACGATCAGCGGGCATCCCCTGAAAGATGGTTCCCACGGCGGTCAATACCGGTCCGTGAAACTCGCCGACGGCCGCACGTTCCAGCAGATCCAGCAGACGGCCGCCCCAACTACAACAACGTTGTACGCTAGAATTTGTGCGCCCGAAAAACGCCCCGGCACCCCGAAAGATACTGTCCTCACGCCCGGATTCGGGTATTCCAAAATTCCCGGATCGGCCAGGGAGGAAAAACCAAAAAAGACGCGTTCATTTTTCCTATGCTTAGGCCGCTCCGTTCTCCCGTTTGCTAACCCAATATTGGCCACCGGCCAGTGACGCCACCATTCCCGGATGAGCAGCGCATCGGTTGTTCCGTCATGGCAGCCGTGCTCGGTTAAGGGAATTTTGCCGCCTGAAATGACCGGGAACACATGCAGGCCACGGCTCGCATAGCGAAGGGCGGCATTGAGCATGACTGATGTCATTGCCCGTCTCGCAGTCTGCGACCGATACGTATCAGCATCATGAGTAGGCGCACATGGAGGCGATACAACGAGTTCGCCACTGTGCAGACCATGCCTGTGTCGCCGGATTCAGCGCAAAGTAGCTGATGCAGCGTCTCGATGTCGTACTTATCGAGTCTCACGCTGCGCCGCTCCCATGATTCGTCTGTGACTCGATGTACTTCC
>QHWY01000040.1 GCA_003223875.1 Acidobacteriota bacterium
GTTCTCTTGCGTCGGGGCACATTACGGAGACGAGCGATCTGGATTTACTGATCGTTAAGCAAAGGGATCAGCCGGTTTTCACAATATATTCCGTGACAAGCGAATGCCGTGCTCTGGCGCGCTTGGCAGGACCGATCAATTCGCGTACGGTAACGATCAGCTCATCGACGGTTTCGGAGGTAAATGAAGCCTCATTGTCCAATGGACACACCCATGCGTGCACGCCCGGAACACGAATCGAGACGCCGTCTTCCTGATACTCAAAGGTCGTTTGGCGCCACTCTTTCGGGACCCGATGTTGGCCACATGTCGGTGTCTGACTTGTATTCATAACTTGATTCTACTTCTTCTTGTCTGTGCCGCGGCGTCGAAAGGGCGGCTTTTCCCATTCCAGATCGTCTGGTATGTAAGCCGTGACAAACTCGACATAAACCGGATCGGCATATTCGCAGACAACGTGCAAGTATAGCGCTACCTTCTTCGTTAAGGCCGTTTTCCCACAAATGAGCGCGCGATGGTCCTCAGGATATTCCTCGATGATCGTTCCCGTAAGCACAGCTTCGACCATATGTTTGCCTTCAAAACCCTCTTTCAACGCATGCTGCACTGCATGGCTCTGAATGAGCAGCATTCCTGCTCGCACGCGCTCACGAATTTTCTCGATGTCCACAGATGCAACGCGCCCACACGAATTGGTCTCAAAGTTTACACGCCGAGGTTAGATGTGCACGAAAGGCGTGTCAACAGCGCCCACAAATACAGAAATGTCGTACGTGCCTGGTTTGGGTTAACTTGGCAGGCCAATCCGACGAAGCAAATCAATGAATCGCGAATCTGCGCGAATTGGATCGAACTCCGGGAGTACTGCCAGCCAACCCAGTCGGGTGGCGCGCGCCTGATACGCGCGCTCCATGCAGGGCCCACGGACGATGCCGACGGCGCATCGGGTCATTCAAGGCATCGAAGCCGTACACATGATACGGAAGGCCCAATTGCTGGGATCCCAGAAAACCAATCTGGCAACGGTCTCGATCGCCTTTGCGTTCTTATTGAAGATCGCTTAATCCTCGGAGACCGGTTGAAGCACATTCCTTAATTGCTGACTCGGTTTGCAACACTTCCTCCTCAGCTACAGAAACCTCTACAGCGTCTATCAAGTAAGCGCGTTTGGTTTCCCAAGTTCCCCAGACTCCAATAGTTAGGTAAAGCGTCCCCTCGGTAGAAGATCTCGCCGTGAACCCATAACTCTTCTCCAGCCATTTGAAGCATGGTGATGCCAAACCGCTGAAAGTACTGTCTCGATAGATCAGTGCATTCCGGTTCTCGGGCCGCCTGGACGACACTCCCGCAATAAGTGTGAAAGTATTAGGTGCAGAGCAATCACTGCTGCCAAAAGCGAATCGGAGAGTAGCTCGATACGTACGATTCGGTTTTACAGACAGTGGTCGCTCGATCCAGATTTTGCCGGCATCGTTATAATTCGCTAAATAAAGCCGCACTGCGGTGGCAGCGTCGAAAGCGTTTTCGCTCGTTCGCGTCACGGACCAATCGATCTCAAATCCTCCCAACTTCAAGTCGATGCCTCTCGCATCCCAACCCTCCATACCGCTTTCAAAGGAGAAGAAGTGTCTCTGTTCCATTGAGCTGATCGGAAGACCGGGAATGGGATTCAGGATGCTGAGGTCCCGCTTTCCAAAGCTTCCCAGTACAATGACGGGAAGACTCGCGGTGATTTGCAGGTATCCGGCGCCCACATGATCTTCAACTAGTCCAGTTTGTTTGGCGGCGGCTGAAAGGGAAACTACTTTCGGAATTCCAGCTGGCCTTCCGTTGCTGTTTAGAACTGCGACCGTGACATCTGTTGGGAATGCATTCGGATTGACGATCGCGTAACCCGTGAACCACTCCTTGCTGTCAAAAGCGAAAGGAAGAACCCAACTTCGTGCGGCGTCGGTCTGAAGTGGCACGAGCATGCCAGCGTCATTGTTTTTTGCTGAGACTTCTACATCTCCGAGTATCTGAAATGGAGTTCCTTCAGACCTGCGGATTTGGACATATCCGGTGATGAGAGGGGGCGGAAAAACGGGAGGTACGACAATTTCAAACAACGTGGCAACTGGCTCACGAAGGGCTTCGCCGGGAAGAAGCGTTCGTCGAATCGATCTCCCTGACATAGTGGCGCCATCACCAAGCTTCAAGTCCATATCCAAGTTAACCGACGTGTCCGTTGGATTCACGATGTTGAGCACGGACTCAAGGAATTCATTTCCTCCAAAAGCGACGTGTGGCGCTAGATATGTTCTTGCGGATAAAATTTCTGGGGCTGCATAACCGCGTAATATTCGCCGGTTGGATCGCTCTTGTATCGGAGATGTTAGCGGGATCTTTCTCGCACTAACCACTTCGGTGTATTGTCCATAGTTTTGGATCGCGTCATCGAGATTGGAGTTCCGTATCTCAACGCGATAAAGGTCAGGTTCTTTCAGGGATGTTTCTATAATGGTCGCTAGTATGTCCGTGTCATTGTTTATGTGGTCAACGGTGGAGCGAGGGGTTCCGGGTTGAAACCTCACCTCCAGTTCGCCCGGAACAAATTCTTGTTCAATGGATCTTTCGATGCGTTGCCAAGCCAAAAGCTCGCCGTTCCCGATGGCTGAATTGCAGGATTCACCGCGACCAAATTCGAACGAACAAGATGAAACCCGTAGGTATCCCTGAAAGGCCCTTTCTGCCAGTCCATTGGATGACAGTGCATCCTTGAATGCTTCAGAGATGGGAACGTCCCGAGACCCCAGCCCGGCAACCACCAATTGTGTCGTGCCGACAATACCGCCATTTAGGCCAATTAGTTCAGCTCTGGCTTGCACAAAGTCTCGATTGGGATTTACGAGCATAACAAGCGTATCTGTATGCGTAAGAACTGTAGGCGTGGTATCTACTACAACGTGGGGTAACAATATTCTGTTCGAGACCTCCCAGGCTCCGACCGTTGCATCTACGGCCGAATCCTTGCCCGACACGAGATAGGTGAGAACTCCCGCTTCGCTCGAATCGATACGAAGCGAACCTCTTGGCGGTCTTTTGGCCTGGCCAAAGATTTCGGTGATCAGAGATACGTGCTGGCCTCCTGGAGGCAGAGCGATGCTGCCCCCCAGACCCTCAGCCCCGATGCTTGAGCTTGCTGAGACGGTAACTTTCGCGGTTCGAGTGCCCGTATTGACTAGAGAGATGCCAAGGTATTCTCCCGGTGATGAATTGAAAATCGGAAAAAATACCTGAAAAGCCATGTATAGAATGATCGTCGACACGGTTTTACTCCTTGTCGCTCTATCAGGGCACGTTAGGCGCCAAATCGGGCTCATTGCCGAATCAACGCATGCCGATGCATTGATAGTTCAAGCCGTTTCAGAATCGTTCTATGAAATGGGCTGTCAAGAGAAACATCTCCCCGCCGACGGGCCATCCGGACGAAGAAGTTGTCGTGGCAGCCAGCCCCGATTCCGTGGAGACGATTTGATTCTCCGGCTTCACGAAGTTTCGATAGTTCATCACAACGTGGTGTCTGTCTTCGGAAACTGAAAAGCGACCCGGCGGCGATGATTGCCGACCATAGTTCTGAGAAACCACCTTTCTGCGGAACGATTACCTCCTTCCGACGATTTAGCCGGCGGCTCGCTGAAGCGAATACCCAAGGGCCTTGGCCCTGTCATCCGCAAAAATGAAATCCGATATGGCTTCTGAGCGCCGCGGATGCTAAAGATCGTAGTTACAGACGTGAATGTTCCGTGTATCGGAAACATGGTTCAAGGCGAGCCGACTCACCAGCTCAGGAATTCCTGCAGTAACTCGGCGGCCGGCGAATGGAAACGCAAGACGGAGACACTACCTCGCAGGGTGAAGAGCCGGAAGCAGGCGGAGAAGGAACTCGAACGATTGCTCCGGCCTATCAACGACACGGCCGGTTACGGTCGGGCGGCCTGCGCGGCAACATTCAAAGTTCTGATGGAGGATTTATTGGCCGGTGTATGTCAGCAACCAAAACATGCGACCGTCGACGCTGGATAGCTACAATTCCGCGCTTCGAAAGTGGATTCAGCCGTTTTTCGCTGATATGCACCTGGAGGAGATCACGCCGCGAACGGTAACCGACTTCATGGCCAAGAAGCTGATCCCGGCGAATCTGGCATCCAAGACTCGCCGCAACATTTACAACCTGCTCTCAGAGGTTTTCGAAGTTGGCGTCGACAATCAACTGATGGTGGAAAATCCTGTCCGGCCGCGGGTGCATCGGCCGGCGGTAATTCAGGAAGAAAAGCCAACACTGCCGATCGAGAAGTTTTGGACATTGATCTGTGAATTGCCAACGCGGCGGGACAAGGCGCTGGTTTGGACAATCGCGCTGACAGGATGCCGGGTAGGAGAGGCGCTCGGATTGCGCCAGTGATCGATCGATTTCGACAACCGGTTAATCCACTTCACTCACGTGGTCTACCGAAATCGCTTAATTGCGGGATTGAAAGAAACTCGGAAGCGTCGGCGCCGTCGTCAACTGGCAGTTGGTTTGAGCGAGTTGTTGGCGCGCGTGCTGGAAGAATTGATCGATGAATCGGAGTTTCGCGGTCCTGACGATTTTCTGTTTCACCGTCCGGATGGCAGACCAGTCGAGCCGAAGGTCTTTCGTGAGGATATCCTTTACCCGGCCATGGGTCGGGCTGGAATTCCGGTGGAAAGCCGGGCGACGGGCCTACATCTGTTTCGTCATACCGCCGGATCGCTGTTGAATAAGAAGACGGCGGATCTGAAACGGGTGCAGGTGCAGTTAGGACACGCGGATATCGGGACGACCGCCGACGTCTATACTCACGTGGATTTGGAGACCGTCCATCAAAACGCAGCGGATTTAGAATCGGTTTTCTTGGAAGCTTGTGGGGGTTTTGGGCCCATTTTGGGCCCAAGAAAAACTAACTAATTGCGGGGGAAGGATTTGAACCTCCGACCTTTGGGTTATGAGCACAATCTAATGGTGGCCGGTCCTTTTGTTTCAAAGCATTTCGTTACTCTCAATGTCCGGTTTTACCCCCTGTTCTCGAATTTTTGTGAGCATTTTGTGAGCACGAATAGCGCGGCGGAAGGCTTCAAATCCAGTGGCCACTGGCCTCTTTCCAGGCCAAATCCTCAAAGCCGATAGCGATGTGTTATCTTGGGTTCAACAAATCCGGACAGGCGGAGGAAAGCGATGCAAGACTGGCAGGAAAGAATAGCGATTGATCCCGACGTCTGTCACGGAAAGGCATGTATTCGTGGAACGCGAATCATGGTTTCCGTCATCCTCGATAATCTGGCTGAAGGGCTCTCGCCGGAGAAAATAGTAGAAGAATATCCACCCTTAACTCTAGACGATATCCGGGCCGCGATTTCGTACGCGGCAACATTGACTCGCGAAGAAGAAATTCTCCCATTGCGCTGAGTCCCATGCTGCTGAAGCTCGACGAAAACTTGGGCCGCTCTCACGTCGAGTTATTTCGAAATGCCGGTTATGACGCGGATCGTGTTCACGATCAAGGCCTGTCGGGATGGACAGATTCTGCCATATGGAAACGAGTCTCTGATGAGGGGCGATTCTTCATCACACTCGACCTCGATTTTGCAGACATTCGACGCTACAAGCCCGGTTCTCATCCGGGAATTCTACCGTTGCGGACGCGCAGCCGAAGTAGTGCCGCAGTTCTGCAGGTCCTGGAACGAGTCCTGAAGGAGCGGCGGTTGGAAAGCCTTACAGGATGCCTCGCCGTTGCCGATGAGTCTCTAACGAGAGTCCGGCGTCCACGAAACGTGGCCGACACTTAACATCCGCACAGAGTTCTACTTACCTGTCGGATCATCAACCATAAGATCAGAAACAACGCGCGCGCGAACAGCGAAAATCGGCGCCGGGTCCGCATACGCGGGTTTGGCCCAATTCGAACTTAGGCCAGCCGCAAAATTGCAGCATGCGTGGTGTTGCCTAGAAATCGACCAGCCTCTCGAATATGTATGACCCTGTTGCGTTCCACACCGAGAAAATCCATGAGCATCGTGTCGGCTGCAACTACGTCGTCCGCGAGTAAGACTCTGTTCAAAGCCTTGAGATTCGAACATGAAGTGCCCCGTTTCAATTTCTTCGGAGGAGGACTCCCGCGATGGCACGTTCGGACACTGACCAAACGACACCGGACGGGACTTTAAGTCAGTACGTCTACGGGCAGACCACCGTATTCGGCATGACTTGCAATTCCAGCTGCTGAATAAGATAGCCACTTGCAATGGGGTTTCTTTGGGTTGTGCGAATTCGAGCGCTATTTATTATGTTACTGTTGTTCTAGACACCAACCAGCTCAATAATCTGGCGATGGTCTGGAATCGGCGGGATTCTTGACCAACTCATCCCAACTAGCAGGCATTGCTCTGCGCCATGAACTGGGCCACGCTCTTAGTCTTGGCCACCCCATTACGATGACCCCGACTTGCTCCGCCACGCAGACTATTATGATGGGGGGGAGCGGCTCGATTGATATTGTCTGTGGTCTCACTGTGCCCAATACTTC
>QHWY01000176.1:0-34884 GCA_003223875.1 Acidobacteriota bacterium
GAACTAGAAGGGAATGTTTGGATCGCTACACAGGACGATTCCTCGCTAAGTTACTTAGTGCACATAGGAGGAGGACGACCGCACAGATCGGACGGGCTTTCGCTGCACAGAAAGCGCCCCTGACCTGTCCGAACGGAACGTGATAATCCGGAAAGAATGATCCTGAACAAGCACAAGAACGAACTGCTGAAGGCGTCCTTCTGTTCGCACTGCCGCGAATACCAGTGGGGCGGTCGCAAGATGTTTAGCTCAGGAATGTGCACGAGTTAACGAATGGCTGGTCTGTCATCCGAGAAGCTTCAACTCCTCAAGAAAGCTTTCACCGAAAATGCCAGGATGCCAGGACAAGGGGCGAACTTGGCTCTCTTGGATTCCATCTCTAGTTTGCAGGCGGCAAAATGGCAAATTCGGCTGACGTCTCTTGGCGGCCCCACATCAGGGTGATCTTTGCTCGAATAGGTGTTCTCGGAACGGGTGTGCCAATAAAATCTTCCAATGCGACCGCATGCTCAGGGTCTATCCCCCCGCGATAGAAGCTCAGTCCGAACGTCGTCCAGCCAGAACTTTGGCTCGATAAAGGTTGCCATCCTGGTGCATTGAGCTGGAATTTTTGTATCGGAGCATTGAAGCTGAGATACGCGGCGTCTGGCTGCAAGGTCACGTCCCCATCGTTTCGACCAACAATACATGGCACAACGAACAGTGTCGGATTATTCAGGTCAATAAACATGCGACACTCACGTCCAGTCATCGAGGCACTGCGCACGATCAGGGGCACAGTCTGGCCATTCAGTGGACGACCTTGATACAGCAGGACAAATCCCGCGTGATGATTCACACTCCACCAGAAAAGCCCAATCAGGACACAACTCATCAACAGAGTCGTTGAAACCGCCCATCGCCCCTTTTGCTTAATTTTCAAATGCTTGGTTTGAACGAGATAAAGCACGACGGCAATGGTTAGTGCGATTGCACTTTGCAAAAACTTGCCGTCAGCAAACCTCTCAACAGCAACAAAGGTGAATGCAAGGGCGACCATTTCGATGAAACCGGGAAGTCCACCACTCTCAGTCATGCCACTAGCAACCCCAAGAAATACGGCTCCTGCTCCGCCCACCTCAGTGCCGAATTTGTGCAGATCATATCGTTATATGTTAGTGCCGGTGAGAGACGAAGCCAATTTCCGGTTTGCCGGACCAGTAATCCCTCAGACTTTTTCGGCCCCACCAGCAGAGACGCGGTAAGAAACTTTAAACCAGATTCTAAATTTTCTTTCCAGGGAGACTTCTTTTGTGGAAAATCCGCTTGGCGTCAGTTCAGACTTTCGCCGCTGGACGAAGCGCAACGTATACAGCCGAACGTGTTCCGTTCGGGTTTCCCAGGGGTGTTCAGACTAAGATCGAAATTGTCCCGGCATACACAATAGAACCCGCGATGTGACGCTGTTTGCGCAGCACTTCAATGTTCATGTTCTGGTAGATGGCGCCGGAGGGTTACGCTGCTTGTAATCGAATTTCGATACGCACGAATTCGCGTCCAGCCCAACAATGCGAACAACCGCATGACTCTGGATTGGTGTGTCCGAGC
Organism: Acidobacteriota bacterium; assembly: GCA_003223875.1. Lineage (GTDB taxonomy): Bacteria > Acidobacteriota > Terriglobia > 20CM-2-55-15 > 20CM-2-55-15 > 20CM-2-55-15. The sequence goes on from QHWY01000176.1 coordinate 1,588, forward strand.
GAATTTCAACGTTGGCGTTGGCTCACCCAAAACCGGCGGAAATGGCTCCGTCTTAAACCGGCGCTAACAGCTCAACGCTTGGTTAGCGCGATGCGAATTGGTGTGGGCGCTTTGGCCAGTTCGCGTTCAATTTTTGACGGCAGCGGCTTCCTGCCGTTATCCCGATCTGTCCACCATAGTTCGGAAAGAACATATAGTCCTGGCCATACCTGAGTTCGGAAAGAACATATAGTCCTGGCCATACCTGTTGAAAAAGAGTTCCGCGGAAGCGAGTTCTCGGACCGGATTTCTCAGCACCATCGTCTGAAATATCGCCGATGTATACGTATCTCGGTTGAATAGCCGCACCACACCGCTTCCCAGGTTCTCGACTTTATAGTCACCTGCTGGCAACAGTGTCTCCCCTGCATAAAAGCCGAACGGTATTGTTGCCCTCAAGCGTTCGGATTGAGCTTGTGCCGGACGCACTAGGAACAGAAAGAACGTTGCTGTAAGCAGCGCAGCGCCAATCGCCACGCGTAGCCGTAATGCATTCATCATTGTCATGGCCTCCTCAAACTGAATTACGCTCTTATCCATTTGAGTTTTCGGCGAATCCAATTTGATTTGATCTTAACCATAATAGGTTAATTATTTATGTAAAGCAAGATCAACCGTCTACATTTATAAACTAATTTTAGTTAAGTAATGGGAAGCTGAAGATCGACACCATATGTGCACTAGCCTATCGAGAACGGCCAGTGCGATCTTGTCTCTCGGAGTGGAAACACGTTCCGCCGCTTCAAGGATATCGCGCGGCGGATCAGCGAGAATCTGCACGTTGAGATGCCGTTATTGGTGGCGAGATCGCCTGTCTTGACGAACGCGGCAGACCGAACTTCCGTGTTCTGCTCTTTCGCCAGCGGCAGTGTATCTTCATCGCCTTCGACTTGCTCTACCTTAATGGGAAGGACCTGCGGACCCTGCCGCTCATCGAAAGAAAGGCGCTGCTGAAGAAACTGCTGAGGCGAAGACGCTCACGCATTCTGTATCTCGATCATGTCGAGGGTGACGGAGTGCTGCTGTTCGAGCAGATCGTGAAGATGGACCTCGAAGGCATCGTCTGCAAGCGGAAGGATTCACCGTATAAAGTGACGGAGAAGCCATCGCGTTATTGGATCAAGGTGAAGAACCCGAGGTATTCGCAGGCAGAGGGGAGGGAGGAGTTGTTCGATCGGGGCACGATATCCGCCCGTGTGACGTAGGTTGCGACGTACCTCGGCTAGGACGAGCGGCAGAATTCAGACCAGAAAGTAGTTTGTCACAGCCCATTCCAAACATGCCGGGGGCCGGGCCGGGTTCGAGCAAGTGCGGAAATTGCCTCTGAACAGATGTCTATTTCGTTCGCCTTGGCCTGGATTGTTGTAATATGCGCCCAAAGGAACTGAAGCAATTCTAAGTTGGGGCGTTCATATGACGCAGGCGTTACGCATCGTATTCGTTGCGTTATTTGTATTCGCTGCCATTCCAGCTTTCGCGCAGGCTGGCGGCGAGGTCGTGGACGTGAAGGTGACTCATTACGAGTCCACGCTCGGTAGAAAGGCACCCCCCGATCTGATCACATTAATGTTGCGTGTCGTGGACGAGCACGGACACGAGTTCCAAGGCACTAGCAGATTGACCGAATCCGGCGCTAAAGCCTGGCTCAAAGACGGGCTAGAACGCAGAGTGCTACTAATTAGGCTCTACATTGAATTATTCCCTACAGTCGAGTTGGATACTCAGAGGCTTTCAACAAACGCGAAGATTGACCCGGAGAAGGCTCAGGGCTACGTTCCACTCGGCGATATCGTTGCCGTGGCAAGTAAGTGTGAGAGTGGGCGGCTCTTCTACGACGACTGTATCCGCAAGGTTCTCAAAAGCCGGTCGGTTCTAAAGAAGAGATGATCGGCCATCCTAGGAACAGGGCGTAATAATTCACCGAATGAAATCCCGGACTCTGAGGACGGCGTTGCTGCTGACCATCATCGTGTTCGCATCACGACTAGACGCCGCGCAAAGCCAGACAGCGGCACAAACCCAAACGCCCACCGCAGCACAGCCTCAGCAATCACCCATCGGGCGCTCCCATGACGATTTATGAGAGACGCAATCTGTGGCTTCAAGGCGGCCCTGTCGTAATTCAGATATAGGAACTCCATTCCGAGCGTGGTTCTCGCGTTGGTGACCATCTAGTCTAGTTCGCGACCGGTCACTGTGTGTGTCTTGGTGTCCGGGTTCTGCCGCATTTCTGCCGCGTTAAGACAGGCGCCGAACACGAATAGCGGATTTACTCGGAATTTGATGCTTTCGGATGAACGCTATAGACGCGATTAGTCTTTGTTTTCAATCGACCGCACAATTGGCAAGGTTGCACTCTACCACTGAGTTAGTCCCGCAGGATGTTTCGTCGCAGTCCTTTAATATATCCTCCACATACGAGGCAGGCAAGGGGGTTCTGGGCCGAACGTATGAGACAGTCGATAGGTAGAAGAATCGCAATCCTCATCTTCATCACCTGATATCGGAGCCGGTAGACTCGCCGGGCGCGACATCCCGGTTCTTTGTGATCGGTCAGAATGGTGTCCTGTATACGTTGGACAAGAGGACCAAACAATTCACTCCTTATATTGATTCAGCAAGGCTTTTCCCAATTTCGCAAATGCAAGCCCGAATGGGGGTTTTGGAACGGGCCTCGGTTCCATCGCGTTCGATCCTGCATATGCGAAGAATGGGAAGTTTTATAGAGCGCATAGGGAAAAGCCGAATTTGAGTAAGGCCGAAGCTCCGGGAAATGTCCGATGGCCTGGTCTCGATTCGAGCGGCTTCACGACAACGGTAGCGATTAATCCGCCGGCAGGAGGAGTGGGATTCGAATCCGTGCTTCTGGGTTTTGTATCCTGCTTTTATTTGACAGGAAATATCTTCCGGCCTTAGTCTCCGAGAACAGAGAACGATCCATTCAAAACCGAGCATGCCGAAGGCAGCTCACAAGGAGATAGCTGATGAAAGAGTCCAAGAGGCGCGGGATCAATCGTCGTGGTTTTTTGAAAGGGGCGGCCGTTGGCGCCGCCGGTCTGGTTGCGAAGACTCCTGAAGTCAAAGCCCAGCAGATCCAGGCTGCACGGGGGACAGCAGCACCCCTGCCTTCGGCTAGGACTTTAGCCGCGGAAACCGAGCCTGTTTCGACCGATGTGGACGTTCTCACAGCGGACCATCCGGGGTCGGATTTCATGGTGGATATCATCAAAGCTCTAGGCATCGAATACATTGCCGCGAATCCCGGCTCCAGTTTCCGAGCCCTGCACGAATCCATCGTCAACTATGGCGGGAACAAGAATCCGGAACTGCTGACGTGCTGCCACGAAGAATCATCGGTTTTTATTGCCGACGGTTATGCCAGGGTTGAAAACAAGCCGATGGGTGTGATGGCGCACAGCACCGTCGGTTTACAGCACGCCTCGATGGGCATCTATAACTCGTTCGCGGGCCGCGTGCCGGTTTTCATCATGCTCGGCAATACGATCGACGTCGCCGAGCGGCGGCCTGGCGTCGAGTGGTATCACAGCGCTCAGGACGCTGCCGCGATGGTTCGCGACTACACCAAATGGGACGATCTGCCCATATCGCTGACGCACTTCGCCGAGTCTGCCGTGCGAGGTTACAAGATAGCGATGACGCCGCCAAGGGGACCGGTCGTGCTCGTCGCCGACAGCGATCTTCAGGAAAGGCCGGTCGAGGATCTCTCTCGATTGCATGTTCCCCGGCTCACACTCGCATCACCGCCTGCGGGCGACCCTGTCGCGGTGACCGAACTGGCGAAGCTTCTGGTTGCAGCGGAAAACCCGGTCATTTTAGGCGGCGCGGCCATACGCACGACAGAAGGAATGAGGTTGCTCGTGGAATTGGCGGAAACGCTCGAAGTGCCTGTCGTGGGCGGCAAGTTCCCATCGCGTCATCCTCTCAATCAACAGGGCGGCGGACTGCTCCGCAATGCGGATCTAATCGTTGGCCTCCAGGTGGCGGACTTCTGGGGAACCGTCAACAACGTGCGCGATCAATTGGTACGCTCATCACGGCTAATCACCAAGAAAGAAGCAAAGCTGGTGAGTATCTCGGCCACAGATCTCTACATGAAGAGCAACTACCAGGACTTCCAGCGATACACTGAACTCGACCTCGCTATTGCGGCCGACGTTGAGACCACGCTTCCCTCTTTGATCGAATCCTGCAAACGCTTGATCACTGCGGACCGCAAGCGCGTGTTCGAGGAACGCGGAAAAAAACTCGCTGCGGCTCACGCCCAGGCGTTAGAGCAGGCGCGCACGGCTGCGGCCTACGGCTGGGACGCATCGCCCATCAGCACCGCCCGTCTATCGGCCGAAATATGGGCAGTCATCAAAGATAAGGATTGGGCGAGCGTCGGTGGCGGCGCGGGCCGCTTCTGGAATGTCGAGAAGCAATATCAAACGCTACTCGCTGGCGGCGCTGCAGGTGTTGGCTCCAACCTTCCGACCTCAGTCGGGGCGGCGCTTGCGCACCGAAAGTACGGACGCTTTTGCGTGAGCATCCAGAATGACGGCGATTTCATGTATGCGCCCGGCGCCATTTGGACCGCGGCACATCATCGTATTCCTCTCCTCAGCGTCATGCACAACAACCGTGCGTATCACCAGGAGGTCATGCACCTTCAGCGCATGGCCAACCGTCATCAACGTGGCATCACCAACGCGGGAATTGGCACGACGATCGAAGATCCCAACATCAATTACGCCATGATTGCGCGCGGCATGGGCATCTATGCGGAAGGCCCAATCACGGAACCCAAAGATTTAGGACCCGCGCTGCGGCGCGCGGCCGAGGCGGTAACACGAGGCGAGATGGCACTCGTCGATGTTGTAACGCAACCACGGTAGGGGGAACGTACACAAAAGGCACAATGAAGATCACAAAGAGGCACAAAAATATTCTTCGTCCTGTGCTTTTTTGTGATCTTCATTGTGCCTTTTGTCGTTAGTCCCCTTTGTTGGGCAAAGGAAGGTCATGATGAAAGTCGATATCAATCGGCGCGAGTTCATCGCGGGCGCAGTCGGGATCGGAGCGGCCGGCGCTGCGCTTCGACTCGAAGCCGCGCTGCCGGCGGCTGGACTGGATCACGTGAACATTCGCGTCCCGAACGTGGGGCGTGCGGCGGAGTTCTACATCAAGCTCTTCGGAATACAGGTGGCCAGGGCGCCCAACGCGAAAGCGCAAACCGCCAATCCGGCCTCGCCCTCCGGAGAATTATGGTTCATCCGATTGGGCGAGGGTTTCCTGGCGATTTCTCCCACAGGGTCGCAACTCAAGCCGGGCATTGATCACTTCTCTTTTGCGATTGCGGGGTTCAATGGAGATCGGGTGAAGTCACAGCTCCCCGGATTGAACCAGCAATGGCCCGAGTCACCATCGAACAGCCTGTGGCTCCGGGACCCGGCCGGCCATGTGATCCAACTGAATGCGGCAGGCGATCCGTCTAGGGTTCCAGGAGCCGGCGTGGGCGCGGTCCTGGTCGAACCGACAGGAGGTACCAAGCGCGAGCCCGCTTTCCAGGCGTCTCGAATCACTCAACTGACGCTGGCAGTGCCGAACATCGAACAGTCCGCTGACTTCTATCGGAAACTGTTGGGCGACGCGGCGGAGACACGGCAAAAAGGGCGATTCCGTGTTGGACAGTCCGAGTTCGTGCTGGGACCGGCGTCGGGCGGCGAATCTTTCCGCGTAGGAGTCGTTGGATTTGATCCTTCGGCCGTCGCTAGCAAGCTGAAGAACTTCGGCGTGAGCGCCAGTGTCGCTCGAGACAAAAGCGCGGTCTCCTTCCGCGATCCCGATGGCATCAGGGTCGACATCGGCGGCTGACGCATTCCCCTCCTCGCAGAGGATGGGAGGCGCGAAGCGCGAGCCCGTCAGGGCGAAGCCTCTATAAAAGCTCGGCGAAACATTTCTCCGGTCTGACCACCCCGTCTGCGCCTGCGCTGCGCTTGGCGCATCCACCCCTCCTCTTGGACGAGGGGAATGCAGCTCAGAACAGCAGCTTGAGCGCGAATTGAATCTGGCGCTCGCGGTTCGCCGTCTCGGTGATGACGCCGGCCGAGGCGTTAGCTGGCAGTACCTAAATACATCCAGGTTCGCGTGGAGCCGACATAAGGATTGGGACGTGTCCCCACCCGGGATGTACTCCATTCCCTGCCCAACCGTGACCCTCTCACGGGCCGGGCGGGTTCCGCCGCCGCTGAGGCATCCTGCGGGGTTCTGACAGGTCACTGGTCGAATCGTGTTCATATCCACGGAGGTCGAAACGTGATAGGACTGATTGCCGAGCAAAGCTACGCCTGCTTGCGCGCCCTTGTCAAGGTATGCAGTGCACGTCTAAAGTAGTCGACGGAATGCAAAGCGACGAAAACGAATTTTTGACGAGAACCGGCGCGGGTACGCCGATGGGCGAACTGTTTCGGCGGTATTGGATTCCCGCAATGTTGGCGGACGACTTGCCGGGACGTGATGGCGCTCCGGTTCGTGTGAAGCTGCTCGGTGAAAATCTCGTCCCGTTCCACGATACAGCCGGCAAGATCGCATTCATCAGCGAACATTGTCCGCATCGTGGCGCCTCGCTGTTTCTCGGCCGGAACGAGGAATACGGATTGAGGTGTGTGTACCACGGCTGGAAATTCGATGTGACGGGAAAATGCGTCGACATGCCGTCGGAACCGATCGAAAGCAATTTCAAAGAGAAAATCCGCGCCAAATGCTATCCGGGCCTCGATCTCGGCGGCTTGATTTGGACCTACATGGGGCCGGCTGCGCTCATCCCGGCTGCACCGGAATTGGAGTGGGCCGTGGTATCCGGGGAACAGCGATACTTATCGAGACGCTTCGAAGATTGCAACTATTTGCAGGCGTTGGAAGGCGGTATCGACTCCAGTCATGTCTCCAGCCTGCATCGCGACGCGGTTCTCGTTTCGCAGAAAAGAAAGGACAGCGTCCTCACCGGAAAGGGACAAGGTCGGGAACTCGTTCGAGCTGATACGGCGCCAAAGTTCGACATTACGGAAACCGACTACGGCCTGCTGATTACTGCCAGAAGAAATGCGGGCGACAGCCACTATTATTGGAGGGCGACACACTGGCTGATGCCCTTCTACACCATGGTGCCTCCTTACGGGGATAGTCCGCTTCGCGGTCATGCCTGGGTTCCTATTGACGAGGAGCATTGTTGGGTCTACAGCGTAAGCTGGCATCCCGTTCGCGCGCTCAGCAAAGACGAGGTTGCCGAAATGCGCGCCGGAGGTGGAATCCACACCGAAGTGATTCCCGGCACGAATCTGCCGAAGCAACACAAAGCGAACGATTACTTGATCGACCGCGAACTGCAGAAGAGCGGCCTTTCCAACACCGGAATACGCGGCCTCGGCGTCCAGGACATCGCGGTGCAAGAAAGCATGGGAGCTATCGTCGATCGCACACAGGAACACCTGGGAACCAGTGATGCGGCTATTATTGCGGCGCGCCGCGTCCTCAAACGCGCGGCGGAAGGCGTACAACACAACGCGAGTCCTCCGGGCTTGCGGCCCGAGACTCAGCGCGTGCGAGCGATTTCGATCGTTCTTCCGAAAGAAGTTCCCTTTCAAGAAGGCGCCGGCGAGCTCCTCCTCGCACAACCGGGCACATTTTTCGTGTCCACCTAGAGGAACGTGTGAGCAAGGAATATTCCCCTCCTCGCAGAGGAGGGGTGGCGCGACAGCCAGCGGGCTGGCGCGCCGGGGTGGTCAGTTCGGCCGAAACGTTTCGCCGGTCTTCATAGGAGAAAATGCGGCACATTTACTATGGCTGGTGGATTCTGGCCAGCTCGATTGTCATCGTTTACCTTTTCGGAACCGTCTTATTTGGGTTTCCTGCCTACTATCCATCCTTAATCACAACCTTCGGCTGGAGCCGGGGTCAACTCTTGTTCGGCAACACCGTTTTGCAATGGACGTTCGGCCTCAGTGGGCTGGTGTGGGGGATTCTGGCGGAGAGGCGCGGAATCCGCTTCGTGTTATCGATCGGTTCTGGATTTGTTGCCGCGGCATGCCTTCTGTTCGGAAGGATGCAAGCGCTGTGGCAGCTCTATGCGATTTGCTTCGTCTTGGGCGCGGGACTTTCCGCTATGGGTTATCTCACGAATCAGATGTTGCAAGCGCGTTGGTTCGCGAGCCGGCGAGGATTGGCACTGGGATTGGTCAATTCCGCGGGTGGCCTGAGCGGTAGCGCCGCCCCGGTGCTTTTGACGTTTCTCATCAGCCGTTTCGGTTGGCGTGCCGCAGTGAGTGTTACAGATGTCTTTTTATGGACGATTCCCTTCCTGTTGATCGTTTTCGTTATCCGCGAACGTCCCGAGGAGACGATCAGTGATCACAAACAATTAAAGGTTTCTTCCGCACCGGCAGGTTTGAAGGAAGTTCTTCTGTCTCCCGTTTTATGGATCGTGATTGGCTCTGTGTTTTTTGCCGCGGGAACTGTCGGAACAACTTTACATCTGCTGATGCTTCATCTGAGAGATTCCGGTTTCTCTTCACAAGCGGCGGCCGGCGTCATTAGTCTCGAGTTGGCATTCAGCTTTGCCGGCCGGTTGGGTTTCGGGATTCTGGCCGACCGTTTTTCGGCGCACAAGGTCGGTATTGGAACCTTCGCGCTGCTGGCGGCGTCATCGTTGTTGCTGTTCGTCATAAGCTTGCCCGGAATGGCTGTCGCCTTTGCCTTCCTTCAGGGTCTTGGTCACGGCGCGCTCGTTTCTTTTTTCCCGCTGATCTTGGCAGAAATATTCGGAATTGAGAAAAATTTTGGGCGGGTGCTGCCGATCGGGCATCTAGCGTACTCGAGTGGGCTCGGTACAATGCCGATCATCTCAGCCTATGCGTTTGACCGCACCGGTAGCTTCACGATCGGTTTCACGGTGAACAGCGTTATGACATGGCTCGCGGTATTCGGGCTGGTAGGGCTTCTCAGCCGAGAAGCTCCTCGATCTTGAAGAGAACTTCAGGGAAAGCGGCAAGGGAAATCAATTCCCCACGATGGAATGTCAGAGACGTTGAGTATGTTTCCGGACCAGGTTTTCGGTAAACCAGGATCAGATCCTCTTGAAGGTTCTCGATCCATACCTCGGACACACCGGATTTTGCGTAGAGCGGCATCTTTCGATTGCGATCGTAGCGGAGCGTGGTGTCGGAAATCTCGATAACGAGAAGCGTGTCTTCCGGAGAAATACGCTTACCCCCGTAGTAATCCTCGCGCGGCCGCGCGAGCAATATATCGGGCTGCGGTTCGGTATATCGGCTCAGGCGAACAGGATTCTGCACGCTTACAACGACCCTCCCTGCCAGACGAGCGCTGAACAGAGCGGTTGCGCGATTCACGCACCCGATATGGCGGTCACCAACCGGGCTCATCTCGATGATCTCGCCTTCGATAAGTTCCAGTCGAGCCTCGGGATGAAAAATACCGGCCTCACCCATCCGGTGATACTCCTCAACCGTAAACAGCTTTTTGGCGACTTCTGTTTCCATAGGACCTCGGTGTTAAAGAGAATATCGCATCGCCGCATTTTCCGCACGAGGAGTGAAGCAGGCGGCGTGCCGCTCTAAGTGAATGGATCGAGGATGAAAGTCCGTAAAACAACGGAAAATCAATCCGCGAAATCGGCGATTCCGCGGAAATCAGCTTTCAATGCGGGACGGCGAAAGCATTGATGGATCCGTGAATCAGCACGATCTTCCAGTCGTTGCCGGATTTCCGGAAGAGCGTCGTGTTCATTCCTATCCTTTTATTCACACCGTCGTCGATGGTGTAGGCGAAGGCGGCCCATGCCGTGTCGCCCCACGTTCCAGTCGCCACGTCGTGGACGCTCATTTTCCTTTTGGGCGTGGCGCTCATCTGGCGATTGACAAAATACAACGCGAACATCTTGCTGGTTAATTCGTGCCCGTCTTCATCCACCCATAGAATGTCGTCAGCAAATGCTTTTTCGAAATAACCAATGTCGCCTTTGTTGTACGCATCGACTCCAGCTTGGACGAGACTCACCAAAGGACCCGGTGGAGGCGGTGCCGGACTCCGGCCGTGTATGGAACGTCCTCCCAATCCGGGAGCCTGAGCGAGAGCAACAAATCCCATTATCAAGATGACCGCGGACAACACAACCAGTCTCCTCATGAGAATCTCCTAACGGAAGTTGTATCGAAGATCACGCAATGTTACGAAGTAGGCTGGAGTCTTTGTTGTAAGACTTCGGCGTCGAGCTCCTTTTCCCAGCGCGCGATGACTAATGTAGCGACGCCATTGCCGATCACGTTGACGGCAGCGCGAAACATGCTCATGAAGCGGTCGATGCCAAGAATCAGGGCCATCCCGGCGACAGGGATTGATGGCACCACCATCAATGTTCCGACCAAAGCGATGAAGGATGCGCCTTGCACGCCGCTGGCTCCCTTTGAGGTGAGTGTCGCGACGGCAAAGATGCTCAATTGCTGCGTAAGCGTCAGTGATGTATTGGTGGCCTGAGCGACGAAAAGCGCCGCCATGATCATATAGAGACAGCTTCCGTCGGTATTGAAGGTGTAGCCCGTCGGCATCACCAATCCGACCAGAGCCTTCGAGCATCCCAGCTTTTCCAATTTCGACATCAGCATGGGCAGCACGGGTTCCGACGAACTGAGCGACAACACAAGGACGATCTCTTCTCGAATGTACTTGAGGAACTTGAAGATGCTGAAGCCTGCCATCCACGCAATCGCTCCCAGCACTACCACGACGAATACAGTGCAAGTTGCCCAGAACGTCAGGACCAATTTGGCCAACGGTCCAAGCGAGCCGAGGCCATAGCGTCCGACAGTGAACGCCATTGCGCCAAACGCGCCTATGGGAGCGAAACGCATCAATATATTGACGACGCCGAACACCGCCTGCGTTAGCGCCTCAATAACGTCGACCAGAGGCTTGCAGCGCGCTCCCATGCTCGACAAGGCAAAGCCAAACAGAAGCGAAACCAGGACGACGCTCAAAATGCTTCCTCGCGCAAAGGCATCGACAACCGTTGTCGGAATCATCTGAAGGAGAAAGTCCGTAACGGTTTGCGCTTTGGCCTGCCCCGCATAGGTAGTCACCGCGGCGGCATCAAGCGTCGCAGGATTCGCGTTAAAGCCGGCGCCTGTTGGAATGAGATTTCCAATCGCGGTCGCGAACAATAGCGCAACAGTCGTGACCACTTCAAAATACAGCAGCGCCTTACCGCCCACACGACCGACCTTCCTTAAATTGCCCATGCCGGCGATCCCGGTAACGACCGTGCAAAAGATCACGAGGGTGATAATCATCGAGATGAGCCGGATAAACGCATCGCCCAGCGGCCGCATAGCTACCGCCGTATTGGGCCGGACATAGCCCAACACAATCGCGATCGCTACCGCAGCAACAACCTGCACCCACAGGTTTCGATAGAAAGCCTTCCTGGGTTGGACTTCGCTTTTCGGAGTCTCTTCGAGAGTTACCCGCATTATCGTCTGTTGTGCTGGGACAATAGTCCACACGCTCAACCGAGTCAAGCGGTAAAGGCCGAGTATAGTGCCACTGAAATCTGCGCAGTTTCGCAAATTGACATTTCGGCATCGGACTGTTTGAATGAGACTGAAGATTTCCGGAAATTCCCGGATAGGGAGACGCCCATGAAAGCTCGGTTCTTGTTGGTACTTTCTGTCGGCCTGACAATTCCCGTGACTGCAGCCGTGGCGCAAGATGTGACGTTCACCAAAGACGTCGCGCCGATCCTGCAGCGTTCCTGCCAGAATTGTCATCGGCCTGGGTCTATTGCCCCCATGCCGTTGCTGACTTACGAACAGGTCCGGCCGTGGGCCAGAGCGATCAAACAGAACGTGGTGCTTCGGAATATGCCGCCCTGGCACATTGATCCCAACATCGGAATCCACGAATTCTCCAATAGCGTGGCCCTTTCCGACGCCGAGATCGCGACGATCGCCAAATGGGTGGACGCCGGCGCTCCCCAAGGAAATCCGGCCGACATGCCGCCGCCACGCAAGTTCGACGACAATGACCGATGGAATATCGGCACGCCCGATCTGATTGTCGAGATGCCCCAGGATTTCGTCGTCCCGGCGAAAGGGCCCGACCGGTGGCCGAACATTGTCGCCGATCCCGGCTTTACGGAGGACCGGTATATCAAAGCCGTCGAATTAAAGCCGGTGCGAGGCTACAAAACAATTCACCACGGCGGCCTGACCCTCATTTATCCGGATGGAACGCAAGCCATGATTCAGGAGTACGGAATCGGAAAGAACGCTGAAGTGTTCCCCGATGGATCGGGCCGTTTGATAACAGCGGGCACGAAAATTAGTTTCAGCCCGCATTTCCACTCCTACGGCGAAGAAACAATGGCCAATCTTGCTGTCGCGTTCAAGTTTTATCCGAAGGGATACGTGCCGAAGTATGTCGCGATTACGACATTGGCCGGCGACGATTACGATGTCGATCTACCTGCAAATACCGACAATATCCGAACCGATACCTATATAACTCTGACCAAGCCGACGCGCGTTTTTTCCTGGGAGCCTCACATGCACACCCGTGGCAAGGCTATGTGCATGGAGGTGATTTACCCTTTCGCCGGCAGGAGAGCCGGAGGCAGCAAAGTTGAGACCTTGAACTGCGTCTTCAACTACAAATTCAACTGGATGATCGTCTACGAGTACGCGCCTGACGTGCAGCCGCTGCTGCCGGCCGGCTCGGTTGTTCACTTCATTAGTTGGCACGATAACACCGTGAAGAAGGAAGGCGATCCCGATAATTGGATCGGATTTGGCCAACGAACGATCGACGAGATGAGCCACGCCTGGCTCACATATTTCTTCCTATCCGAAGAAGAGTTCCAGCAAGCCGTGGCTGAGCGGAATGCGCAAGCGAAGGAAAAGTTGTCGGCCAGCGCCGGCCAATAAAGGAAGCGGCATGTGGTTCTTGATCGCTGCGCTGTTACTTATATCAACGCCTCGCGCTGCCGCGGGACAAATTCCATTTGAAACCTCGACGGGACCGATTCCATACAACGGGCAATATAACCGCGGGCAGGATGTTGTGCCCTCATACGACGGCTGGAAGGCGAATCCCGATGGCACGTTCTCCATGTTTTTTGGTTACATGAACCGCAACTATGAAGAACAGCTCGACATCGACATTGGGGCGAACAACAACGTTGACGGCGGCGACCGCGGCCAGCCGACACATTTCTATCCGCGGAGGCACTGGTTCGTCTTCAAGGTGGTGGTACCTAAAGATTGGCCCCTCGATAAAAAGGTAACGTGGACGGTGAGCATTCGCGGAAAGACGAACACGGCCAAAGGTTGGCTTCAGCCGGATTGGGAGCTGAGCAACGAAGTCATGATGGAGAACGTGGGAGCGGGAAACCTCTATCCGAACAACGAAGCACCGGTGGTTACGGGCTCTGGCCCGCAAGCGATCGCGCTTCCAGCCACCATTGCGTTATCGGCGGTCGCTCGAGACGATCTACTTCCCCGACCTCGAGGACAGCGCAATTCAGCCGAAGCCAGTGTTGAGGCGCAGGGATTGTCTGTTCAATGGATCCAGTATCGCGGACCCGGACCAATAACTTTCAGTGCTCCGGCCCGCGTCGCGACGTCAACCCCAACGACACGCAGCGTTACCTCGACGACGGTCGCCACCTTCAAAGTCCCAGGTGTCTACGTTGTGCGTGCGGTTGCCAGTGATGCTGCGTTGGAAAGCTTTCACGATATTACCGTAACTGTTAGATAAGTACTGGAACCGATCTACCTCCCTTTCGTTTCGTCATTGCCTGGATACCGCCAACAGTGCTCGCGCCAGGGCAATTTAAGGAACCAGCATGCGGATCATGCCGTCTTGGCGCGACGTGATGAAGAGCTCGCCGTCGCGGCTTCTGCTGATGTGCAGGTCCGCACGCGGGAGTTTTGCGCCCATCGTTTTATCGATAAGCTCCTGCAGCGAGACGTCGACGCGTTTGCCGCTCTCGTCGCGCACATAGAGCTGGATTTCTTCGATCGCTGCTACGGTCTGGGGAATGCCGTCATCGGCCTTTTTCATTGCTGCCAGGTCGCTCGCGAAGATGCGCCCCGCAAAAATGTCACCGAACACGAACTTGCCGCGAAGCTGAGGGATGCGGCCGTAGTAGGCAAACCCATCGGTTACCGATCGACCTTCGTCGTGATCGTACATGGCGACCGGATAAGTGAAGCCGTCCTTTACGCGCCCGTCCAAAATCTCCGGCGGCAGCGGAAACAATTCCTCCAACCCGCCACCGCGCACGCGGCCATTCTGCCAAACGCCCTCGCGCTTCATCCAGCCATAGTTCGCGCCATTGTGGACGATATTGATTTCTTCGACGTTGTTCATCCCGATGTCGGAGGCGAACATCGTGCCGTCCATCGGATCCCAGGAGATCCGATGGGCGTTTCGGAAGCCGTACGCATAAATTTCACCAAGCGTATTCGGATCGCCATCGGCAGCAAATTTGTTGGCCATCGGAATCGTGTAATCACCGAGTCCCTTTACCCCATGCGTCACCGACGGGCTGCGGGGATCAAAACGCAGGATCGCCGTCATGATCGAATCCAGCCGCTGCGTTTGGGACGGATTGCTCGCGTTCGGTCCTCCGCCATTGCTGAAGCCGTGATCGCTACCGCTCGTGTAGAGCAGCCCGTAGTCGGCATCGCCGGGCTTGGCCGTCGGGTTGAACTCAACAGCGCCCATCGGATGCGTCAGGTTCGCCACGACATGGGCCTCGCGCAACAGTTCGCGTCTCGTGCCCTGAAAGGTGTTCGCTGCCGGATTGGTCGCATGCCATTCGGTGATGATGTTGTGATAGGTGACATCCTTCAAACTGTAGCCGATCGGGATAAAGTCGGGTGTTTTGGGATTGCCCGGTCCGCGTTCGGCGTGCACCGTATAGAACAAGCCATTCTTCGCAAATTCTGGGTGAAAGACGAAACCGATGAAACCGCTTTCAAGCCGGTTGTAAATACCGTTGGGAAAGGCCTCGCTCACATCCGCGTACGCACGCGGCTTATTGTCCTTGTCGATCAGGTACAGACAGCAGCGGGAATCATTGGCGAAGCGGCGGCCATCGGGAAGTTCGCGGACGTAGCTGACCCGCGCCCATCCTGCCGGCGACACGTCCTGATCGGCAGGACGGAGGCCTCGAGTGTCGGGAAGGCGGACAACGTCCCGGATCTCGACGGCGAGTCCGCGCTTCTCGATCCGCGCCGGAATTGGGTTGCTGGTAATCTGGCCGTGGATGCCTGACGCGGTCCACAAAGTCAGGAACAAAATAGCGGCAAGCGCTACGCGTATACGCATAAGTCCTCCCTACTTGGTTGTAGCGAATTTTCTTATACCAGAGCTTTGCCTATAAAGTCCCCTCCTAAGTTAGGAGGGGTGCCGAGCGCGACAGCGCGAGGCGGGGTGGTTCCAAAGGGAACCTCCCCGCTCGCTTCGCTCGCGTCCCTTCCTAACTTAGGAGGGGAGTTGCGTAATCACCGCTTACGAGAGGCGAAGTAGTACAGAGCCGGCAGCGCGAAGAGTGTCAGAAACAGCGTCGATAGCAGTCCACCGACGACGACCGTCGCTAGCGGCCGCTGGACGTCGGATCCGATTCCGGTTGCGCGCGCGGCGGGTACCATCCCCAGCATTGCGACCAAGACCATCATGAGGACCGGCCGCATTTGTG
Source organism: Acidobacteriota bacterium (assembly GCA_003223875.1). Lineage (GTDB taxonomy): Bacteria > Acidobacteriota > Terriglobia > 20CM-2-55-15 > 20CM-2-55-15 > 20CM-2-55-15. The sequence continues at coordinate 17,402 of QHWY01000176.1, forward strand.
CGAGTGCGCCTCCCACCACTGCTTCTTTCAATTCGACAGCGGGATCGCAACGCCTTCGGTTGATTTCCGAAATCACCAGAACGCCGCTCATCACCGCCACTCCAAATAATGAAATAAACCCCACAGCCGCCGAGACGCTCAGGTTGATATGGCGGAGGTAGAGAGCAACAATGCCTCCGACAAGCGAGAAGGGTACATTCATGAGAACCAAACCCGCATGGCTGACGGAGCCGAAAGTAAAGAACAGGAGAGCGAAAATGACAAGAATCGTTACCGGCAAAATAATCAGCAGACGGCGGCGAGCCCGTTCCAGGTTCTCGAACTGCCCGCCCCATGTCACTCGATAACCCTCGGGCAACCGGATCTGCTCGCCGAATTTCCGCTGCGCCTCGGCCACGAAGCTGCCTTGATCGCGGCCTCGAATGTTCGTGCGCACCGAAACCTGCCGCTGGTTCTCTCGGCGGGCAATGATGGTTGCGCCATTGACAACGCCGATCTGGGCAAGCTGCGACAGAGGCACGCGGCCGCCCTCACGGGTTGGAATCAGGATGTTTCCGATAGTCGCGGCATCGCTCCGCGCGGTGGGCGCATAGCGTACGGTGACGTCGAATCGCCGTTCGCCTTCGAACAGTGTCGTGGCGGCACGTCCGCCGATGGCCATCTCGATCACTTCCTGAACGTCGCGGACATTGATTCCGTACCTTGCCACCTCCTGCCGGTTGATGCGCAGCTGGAGCTGTGCCTGGTTTCCTTCCTGCTCGATCGCGTAATCCGCGGCGCCGCCGACCGTCTGAATCATGTTCAGCGCCTGATTGGCGAGCTTTCGCAATTGGGATAAATCGGGCCCGCTGATGATGACGGCCAGATCCGCCGGCGATCCGGTGACGGCTTCGGTGACGTTGTCGATGATCGGCTGCGTGAAGCTGAAAAATGCTCCCGGAATCGAGTCGTGCAATTTTTCGGCAAGCTCCTCGACGAGATCGGCTTTTACCTTGCCATTCTTCCATGTGCTGTAGTCATTAAGAGGAACGAACAATTCGTTGCGATTCGGACCATAGGGATCCGTGCCGGAGTCGTTTCGTCCGCTTTGCGCAGAGACCATCTTCACTTCAGGCGACGATTTGATGATCGAGCGAATCCTCGCAGCGACCTCGGCCGATTTCTCTAGCGAGATTCCGGCGGGAAGATTCGCCCGCACCCACACCACTCCTTCATCCAACTGTGGCAAGAATTCCGTACCGAGAAAGGTACCAAGAACGAACGCTGCAGCCACGATGCTGAACGCCGCCGCAAGCGTCACCGGCGCATGCACGACAGCGAGATTCGCCATACGCTCGTACTTCGCATAGAGCCAGGTGAGGACCGGATTTTCCCAACTCTTCGATCCGCTCCGGAACAGGTATGTCGCGAGAACAGGAATCAGAGTCAACGCCATCAGCATGGAGCCGAGAAGCGCGTAGCAGACCGTGAAGGCCATGGGCGTAAACAATCGGCGCTCGACCCGCTCCAGTGTAAATAGAGGAATGTAGGCGGAAATGATAATCAACAACGAGAAGAAGATCGGTCTCTCGACCTCGAGCGCCGCTTCTCGAACCGCATCGATCACACTCGTCCGGCTCTGAAAGGGCTGGCGCTCGGACAAGACGTGGACGATGTGCTCCACCATGACAAGCGTGCCGTCGACAATGATGCCGAAATCGAGAGCTCCCAGGCTCAGCAGGTTTGCCGGAATCCCTGAAAATTGCATGCAAACGAATGCGAACAAAAGCGACATCGGAATGGTAACCGCGGTGAGAAGCGCGGCCCGAACATTTCCGAGAAAAAGGAAGAGGACGGCGATAACGATGACGAGCCCTTCAAGCAACGTGTGCGAGACCGTATGCAGGGTATTGTTGACAAGGTCCGTGCGATCGTAAATCGGCGAAATCTTGACGTCGCCCAGGAGAGTAGTGCTGTTCAGCTCGTCGACGGCTTCGTGAATACCTTTCAACACCTCGCTTGGATTCTCTCCGCGCCGCATCAGCACGATGCCTTCGACACCGCCTGTATCCTCACCAATACCAAAGATGCCTGTGGGCGGCGCGGAACCGAGCTTCACCGCACCAATATCTTTGATGTATACCGGCGTTCCATTTACAGCGGTGACGACGATATTTTCGATGTCCGAAACCGACTGGATCAGTCCGACCCCACGCACGACCATCGATTGCTGGCGGTTGTCCAGAAGCGCGCCGCCGGCATTTTGATTGTTCGCATTGACGGCCTGTGCCACTTGCGCAATCGAAAGGTCATATTTGCTCAGGGCTAAAGGATCGATTTCGATCTGGTATTGTTTGATCAAGCCGCCGAAGGGGGTAACGTCGGTGACACCCGGCACCTGAAGCAATCGGGGTTCGATGACCCAATCTTCCAGTTCTCGAAGACGCACGGGATCGGGATTTTCACTTTCAAGCGTGTATCGATAAAGCTCTCCAATCGGGGTCGATAGCGGGCCCAACGTCGGCTCGACTCCGTCGGGTATGACAGCATCGCGGAGTTTCTCCAGAACCACCTGTCTGGCAAAGTAATCATCGGTTCCATAGGCGAAGGTCAGTTCGACAACCGACAGTCCGAAAATGGTCCGCGAACGGCGTGCAATAACCTTCGGAACACTGTTCAAGGCGCGCTCGATCGGGACACTGATTTGCTGCTCGACTTCCTCGGCCGCGTGGCCCGGAAAAAGGGTGATGACGACGACCTGTGTATCGGAGATGTCCGGATAAGCCTCGATCTTTAATTGACTGTATGCCCACACTCCCAAACCGATGAGGCCGATTCCCATCAGCACCGATAGGAATCGCTGATGGAGTGCGGCGGGCAGCAGTTTTGCGATCATGTGAGGCTCCTGAACAGACCCTTGACCAGCATTGCTCCATCAACAACAATCCTGTCGCCGCGCACGACTCCCGACACAACGGGAATCCAATCTCCAGTTCGTTTCCCCACCGTAACTTCCGTTTGTTTGAAGCGTCCCGGTTCCACTTCGACAAAGACAATGCTCTTTCCCCCGGTCTGAATGACGGCTGCGGGAGGTAAAACCGGCATGACTTTCATTGATGCGACGTGATGAACGCTGCCGAACATCTCGGACCGGAGCCGTCCGCTGGGATTCTGAATTTCCGCTTGCACTTTTACTGTTCGTGTTTGCGGATTGACGGTATCTGCAATCCGAGAGACGTGCCCTTCAAATGCCTCGCCGGGATAGGCTACCAGCGAGATTCCGACTTTCTCCTGAAGCTGAATGAAACGGATGTAGCTCTCGGGGACATCCGCGGAAACCCAAACAGAGCTGAGGTCGGCGATTGTCATCAACGGCGCGTTCGTGTCGTTTCGATATTCACCGGACACGACGCTCATCTCGAGCACCTTTCCCGAAATCGGCGATCGAACGACGACAGGTTGTTGAAAGTATCCGGGCTGGAGGCCCAGCACTGTCAGGTGGTTTTTGGCTTGCTCACGGATCGCATTGGCTTGCTCGGTTGCGGCTTTCGACTGAGCCCACACGGTCTCAGCGGCAAGCAGATCTTTTTGCGCCATGGCTTCGTGTTGGAAGAGATCTTTCGTCCGGTTGTAATCCATCTCGGCTTTAAGTTCAGCCGACTTCGCTAAAGTGACGGCCGCTTCGGCTTGCAAATGCGCCGAGAGCGCGGATTCGCTATCTGGACTATGAATCGCCATCACCGGTTCACCTTTCCTGACGAAGTCCCCGATTTTCACGAATACGTCCGCCACCTGGCCGGCGACAGGAGCTACGATGTGGGATACACGGTTCGGATTCACTTCAATTTTGCCGGGCGCTACAACCTCATCCGTAGGAACGGCTGCGGTCTGGACCGGCTCAACTCGAATCTGTTCGAGCATGTTGGATTGTTTCGGAATTGCAATGAAATCAGGGCTCACGGCGGTCTCCTCGACGTTTGCCTTAACGGCTGTGGAACGCAGATCAGTGTGAGAGCAACCGGCAGAAAATAAGCAGACGACAATGAAGAAAACGAGCAACATCGAAATCACCTCCGGCAATGGCTTGTACAAAAACTCGGCGTGGTCACTGAAGCGGCGGTCTATGACCGCCGGATATCCCGCAAAAAGGCATATCGCTGGCGGTCCGCGAAGCGCAAGCGCGAAGGCGCGCAGCCTCAACGACAGACCGCCGCTTCTACAGTGGCAATAGCATCGCTAGACGGCGGCCGGAGGTGCTCTGAGAGGCGGACGGTGTTCGAGAAATACGGAAAACGGTAAGAGAGCTTCAGGACGGTGATGTGTTTGGCGAACTGGATCCGGTATCTGCGATCGTGCGCATTTAACGAGAAGAAATACCTGCAACCGCGGAGCGGCTTCGGCGAAATCATTGCCTTGTGTTATTGGTATTTCTTCGATCGTGTGCGGCTCGGCCCATATCGAAGGGGCGTATCGGCCGGCTTCACCCCGCTCGAATCTTCCGGTTCCGTCATTGATCCATACGCCGATGGGACGCCGAAATGGCAGGCTTGTGACGACCAAATCGAGATCGTGGTCGCCGTCCAGGTCCTGAGTCGCGATGTTGAATCCGGTTGCTGACAGGTCGAAGATCGTAAAGGAGCTCGCCTGAGTCGAACTCGTCAAGCTCACGTCGATCCGATATAAGAAACCGGCAAGACTGTTTCCGCTGCGGCTCCCCACCGCTACATCGAGTCGATGATCGCCATCGAGATCGGCGATGACCAGCGGCGGTGAAGTCGTTGAGCCTAATTGCGGTGTTGCTGCAACGGCGGGAGCCGCGAGAGCGAAGAGAATGCCCAAAGCAGAAAGCAACCACTTCACAGGCATGCAAAATACTATAGCACGGTGAAAAACAATATAAGCCTCTCGTCCCGAGGTAGTGACTCAGTTTCAAGTGTAGCGGCTGGTCTGTGACCGCCGGCGATCTCCAAATTGCTGGAATGTCCGCTTGATTCCAATTAATTCATGTCTTCTGTGAGCGCCGCTACGGGAGATTACTTAAACGCTTCGACGCGCTGCCATGTCAGCGTGTTGATGAACTCGCGGGTGTCGGAGCCACTCGTTCGCGGAGTGGTTTCGATCGTGAGTGTGTCGCCTTCGACGGAGAAACAGCGCACCAGACGCCCGCCGGTCCAACTCTCGTTCCATGACAACTCCACGGCATGGGTCACTCTATTGCCTTCTACTGTGTAGGTGCCGATATAGGAGCTCATGATGGACCGGAACAAGCGTATGGATTCCTGATCTGTAAGAACGGATCCTGCCGGAGGCTTGCGATCGGCTTCCAGGGTGAGCGACATCACGTAGCCTCCGGGCGTGTAGAGAATATAGGCCTGGGGAAGCATGTCGTTGCGAACTTCGCCCGTGTCCAGGTACCTGCGGGAATAGGATCGGAGCTTCCAGACCCCTGCGATGTCATGATTCATTGGCGTTTGGCGTCAAGCCAAATCATATTAAACCGGATTTGCAATTGTGAAGAAAGCAGAGAACGTTATAATCGCAGGCAACAACTGCCTGAGAAGCGAGGACAGATATGCTCCGAACCAAGCAATTTCCGCGAGTAAGCATCGCTGCTGCAGTTCTGGCCGCGGTTACCGCCTGTGTCATCTTTGCCGGACCGTCCCAATTGAAACCTTCCGGTTATCCTCAACTCGTCGCGACTCAACCTTTGCCGGAAATGAGCGGCGAGATATGTCTGGAAATGGCATCTCTACAGGAACCGAAGGCGCCGCTACGTACGGCATCCGCCAACGCAAATCGAGCGCCGACGAGCGATGCGGACCGGTCTCCTCTCCGGATCATTCACGACACCTATCCGACGTACAGCGCCATTGGTGTGGACACCAATTCGAACGAAATATTTCTCCAAGATGAGAATCTGTTTGGGATCAAGGTATTTAATCGGACCGACAACACTCCGCCCGGCGCTGCGTTTACCGAGCCGAAGCGGATTCTCGGAGGCCTCCTGACGAAGTTGGAATTTAACTGCGGTCTTTATATCGATCCGAAGAGCGGCGACATTTACTCGGTCAACAACGATACCGTCGATAGGTTGACCGTGTTTCCTCGCGAAGCAAAGGGAAACGTGAAGGCGATGCGCGAACTGCATACTCCGCACCGCGCCTATGGCATCGCCGTAGACGAGGAAGCGCAGGAGCTCTACTTGACAATCGAGCATCCGCCCGAGGTCGATGTCTATCGCAAGACGGCCAGTGGTGAGGACAAACCGATCCGAACTCTAAAGGGAGATAACACGGGTTTAGCGGACGCTCACGGAATTGCCATCGATCCAAAGAACGGCTGGATGTTCGTCAGTAATCATGGCAGCGCGAGTAGCCCCACAAAAAAAGGCGGTCGGTTTGATCCGCCTTCAATTACCGTGTATCCCCTGAAGGCAACCGGCGATACCGCGCCGATTCGTACGATCGCCGGACCCAAAACCCAATTGAACTGGCCGGCCCATACCTTCCTGGATCGAGAACACGGGGAATTGTATGTGGCCAACGACGCTGGCGACTCGATTCTGGTCTTCCGCGAGACGGATAACGGCGACGTGGCTCCCACGCGGATGCTCAAGGGACCCCAGACCAGCCTGAAGAATCCCACCAGCCTATTCGTAGACACGAAAAACGATGAGCTGCTTGTTTCCAATATGGGCAATCATTCCGCCACCGTCTATCGCCGGACCGCGACGGGAGATGTGGTGCCGTTGCGGACCATCCGGAGTGCGCCGCGGGGCAAGCAGGCGGATATGATTGGGAATCCGGGAGCTGCAGCATATGACAGCAAGCGGGAAGAGATCCTGGTACCGAACTGAGTGGCGCATCCGCAGATTGCGGCTTTCGCCAGGTTGGCGAAGGAGAATTCCCAGCCCACTCGCGTACTCGCCGGCCAAACCACGCTGCTCAGCCGGACGATGCACGATATCCGCTATGACGCTGTCCACGATGAGATCTTCGTCAACAATCCTTTTGCGCAAGCCATTCTGGTTTTCCGCGGAGCGGCTCAGGGTGAGGAACCTCCTATTCGGATCATCCAAGGCCCTAATACGCGTTTGGAAGGACAGGTGGACCGGCTCGACGTCGATCCGGTGCACAACGAAATCTATATCCCCAATCACGAAAAGATCCTTATATTTCCCCGTGATGGCAATGGAGATGTCGCGCCGATCCGGATCATCACCGGTCCCGATACGCAACTGAACGATGTGGAATCACTCGCTGTGGATCCAATCCACAACGTGATTGTCACGGCAGGCGCTAGACCTCCCACGGCGCCTGGACAAACCAGGAGCCAAGCGGATCAGGTCTATGGAGGAGCCCTGCTGATCTTCAACCGCACCGACAGCGGGAATGTCAAACCGATTGGCGTCATCCAAGGTCCGAAGGCTCGGATTGTCCGGATCAACCAAATTCAGATCCAGGCGACCAAGGGTTGGATTGTTGCGACGCAACCGGGCAAGTACGAGGAGCAGGAACCGGAGGGTGTCTTCGTCGGTGTTTGGAGTATCAACGATCGCGGCGACGCTCCACCCCGCTGGTTCATCGGCGGACCCAAGAGCCAAATCAAGAAACCTCGGGGTGTCGCTTTGAACCCGAAGGACAAAGAGCTGATCGTCGCCGACATGCGCCTCAATAAGGTATTGACTTATTATTTCCCGGAAATTTTTTAGGCCGCAGCGGCTGGAGTATTCTGAAAGGCAGCCATGAGGAACGAACAAGTCTCCTTCTATAGCGAGGGCGCGAAGGTGAAAGGGATTCTCCGGTTGCCGGATGAGCGGAGCGAATGCGAACCCGATAGGGCGAAGCCATCAAGTGATGAAGCCGGATCCGGGCGGTGGCCCGGTATAGTGCAAGGTCCTGGTTGGCTGGGATTGATGGACTCCAAACTCTACGAGCGGTATCACCGCAGCTTCACCGAAGCCGGGTATGCCGTACTGGTTTTTGATTACCGCGGATTTGGCGACAGTGAAGGCGAGAAGGGCTTAATTTTGCCTCAGCTTCAGGCGGAGGACATCCGTAACGCGATCACGTATCTCGAAACGCGTCCCGAGGTGGACTCGCGACGCATTGGTCTGTTCGGTTCGGGCGGCACCGGTGGCGCCAATCCCATCTACGTCGCGGCCATTGACCATCGGGTCAAGTGCGTCGTCAGCAACTACGCATTCGCCAGCGGGCGCGAGTGGCTGCGCAGCATGCGCCGCGAATACGAGTGGCTGGAGTTTTTACGGCGGCTCGAAGAAGACCGAAAGCGGCGCGTTCTGGAAGGCAGCGGCGAGATGGTCAGTCCCCGCGAAGAACTGATGGTCGCTACCCCGGAGCGGAAGGAGACTACAGTAAAGGCCGATGTGGATTATCGTATCCCCGAGCGGGTCTGGCTTCGCTCCGCAGAGGGATTGATGGAATTCAGCCCGGAAGATTACGTGTCCAGGATTTCACCCCGCGCGATCCTGTTCATCGCTACTGAAAACGATGCGGTAACGCCGGAAGATCAAACGTTCCGGCTCTATGAGAAGGCGGGCCAGCCCAAGAAACTGATCCTGCAGAAGGAGACTTCCCACTACAAAGCGTACGGCGATTATTTCGATCAGGTCACTCCGCAGATCATCGAATGGTATGACCGGTACCTAAAATACGCGCGAGTCGAGGTCTGGGAGCAGGCATAGATGCTTGTGAATCTTACCCACACCTTGACGCTCGCCACAACACAGCAGGATGCCTGGAATCTTCTGCGCGACACGAAACGATTAGCGGCCTTGATTCCCAGCGTCGAGAGTGTGACTCCAGTTGATGTGGAGAAGCATGTGGCGAGAATCGTGGAGCGGGTTGGTCCATTCCGTCTCAGCCTCAAGCTGGAAGTCAAAATCGTTCAAGCTGTGGAACCCTCTCTGCTTCAGGCTGAGCTGAGCGGCGCCGATTCACATGGGCAAAATCGCCTTTCTGGGACAATCTGTGCAGAGTTGAAGAAAGCCTCTTCTGCCGGAACGCTCCTGAGCATGGACTCTCGCGTGGAAGTGACGGGCACGCTGGCAACGCTGGGCGCGGCGCCGATCCGGCGGCGAGCGAACGAACTCTTCGCGCAGTTTGCGGAGCGTTTGCAGGGCCAGTTTTCTCCCGCCGGGAAAGAGTCCAGCTCATGAAGCTCGAGTTGGTTTTGAACGGCAAACCTGTCGAGCTCGATTTCGAACCCCAAGAAACCCTGGCTGAGGTTCTCCGAAACCGGTGCCACCTGACTGGATTGAAGGTTTCTTGCGAGGTGCAGGTATGCGGTGCTTGTACGGCGCTCGTTGACGACTTGCCCGTGAGCGCGTGCACGTACCTTGCTTATGAAGCCCGCGGACGAAGGGTCACGACGATCGAGGGGATCGGTGACGGCGAACGGCTTCACCCCATCCAACAAGCATTCCTCGATGAGTTCGCTTTTCAGTGCGGCTTCTGCACGCCGGGAATGATCCTTGCGGCCAAGGCGCTTCTCCAAGAGAGCCCCGAACCGACCGACGCCGAGGTTGTGAGTTATATGGATGGCAACCTTTGCCGCTGTACCGGCTATCGTCCGATTCTCAAAGCGATCCGCCGGGCCGCCGGTCTGATGCGGCAGCAGGCGCGAGAGCGCCCATGAGTCGTGTCGTCTTTCATAATTACGGTGACTTTTGGTTAGGAAGCGTCGCATTCCCCTCCTCGCAGAGGAGGGGTGGCTGCGCCACCAAGAAAATGGCGCGAAGCCACCGAGGCGGCGCAGACGGGGTGGCGCGAAGCACGAGCCCGATAGGGCGAAGCCTTAATAGAAGACCGGCAAGCCCACGATTTCGCCGAACTGACCACCCCGGCGCGCCAGCTTCTATTAAGCTGTCGTGCCACCCCTCCTCTGCGAGGAGGGGAATGCGTCAGCGTAATTTCCAAATCCACACTAGTGAGAGATTCGCATGAAGCACGGGGAGTTCCGCGTCGTCAATCATTCGGTTCCTCGCGAAGACGGCGTGGCCAAGGTCACGGGCCGGGCCGTCTTTACGAGCGACATCCGGCTGGACGGCATGGCCTATGCGAAGTTGTTGCGAAGCCCTGTCGCTCACGCGCGCATTCTCTCTGTCGATACCCGTGAAGTCCTGCGCCAGCCGGGTGTAATCGCCGTTTTGACCGGAAGTGACTTGCACGGAATTGACCCATATTACGGGCACGCCGTGAAAGACCATCCCCTACTGGCGATCGGAAAGGTCCGGTTCTTGGGAGAGCCGGTTGCGGCAGTCGTTGCGGAGGACGAGCGCAGCGCTTACGAGGCGCTCGAGTCGGTTGGAGTCGAATATGAAGAGTTGCCCGCGGTGCTCGACGTGGACTCGGCGCTCGCCGATGGTGCGCCACTGCTTCACGAGATGACCTACCGCACAGGAGGATTTCGTGGTTTCGATGATCCTGCCAGCACGCAGCCGGGCAACATCTGCCAAAGGATCCATCTGGAGTGGGGCGATGCCGGTGCCGCGTTTACCAGCGCCGCTCACGCGATCGAGGGAGAGTTCTTTTTCCCCATGGCCTATGCCTATGCGATGGAACCGTACGTCTCCATCGCCGACTACAACGATGCGGGACTGACAGTTTATTCCTCGGCACAGCATCCGTTCATTGTGCGTAATGATCTCGCCAAGGTCTTTGGACTAGCGCTGAATCGTGTGCGGCTGATCGTGCCGTTCGTCGGCGGAGGCTACGGCAGCAAATCCTATACGAAGATTGAGCCGCTCACGGCTGCATGCTCGTGGAAAACAAGACGTCCAGTCAAGCTGCAGCTCAGCGTCGAAGAGGCCATGCTCACCACGCGGAACGACGATGCGCGCGTCCGCATTCGTATGGCCGCGGACCGCGAAGGACGTTTTGTAGGCCTCCAGGCAACGATCCTCCTCAATACCGGCGCTTATGCGGAGAATAGCCCCTTGGTCGCCAGGAGAGCGGCCAACCGCGTTATCGGACCGTATCGGATTCCGAACGTCAAGGTGGATTGCTACGCCGTTTACACCAACACGGTCCCAGCCAGTTCCTTCCGAGGATTCGGCGCGACACAAGTCACGTTTCCTCGAGAATCGCAGATCGACGAATTGGCCGAACGCCTCGGTTGCGATCCGGTCGAACTTCGACGAAAGAACCTGGCAGCGCGCGGTGAATCCATCCATTCCGGCTTGCGGCCCCTCGATGCAGATCTGTCCGGTGATCTTTCCATGGTTGTCGAAGCGCTCACGGACCGGCCTTTGCCGAAGGGCCACGGGCGCGCGGTGGGCTGCTCGGCCAGCGACGCGGGTTCGGATCCAGTCTCATCGGCGGTTGTGCACGTCTACGGCGACGGCTCTATCTCTGTCGTCATGGGAAGCACGGAGATGGGCCAGGGCAGCCACACGGTGATGCAGCAGATCGCAGCTGAGGAAATGGGTGTGGCCATCGAGCGGGTCAGGGTGGTCAGTTGCGATACTGCCATCACGCCTTTCGATCGATCGACCGGCGCCAGCCGCTCTACCACCACCATGGGCAGGGCGGTACTGGAAGCTTGCCAGGACGCCATCGCACAATTGAGAAATATGGCTGCCGACGTATTAAAGACGAACCCGGGAAACCTTGTCCTAGAGCGCGACGGCATTGCGTTCCAAAAACGGCATTGGCGCTGGCAGGATGTGCTGGGGGAATTTTTTGGATTGCCCGATTGCAGTATCATCGGCCGAGCCTATCTGAGGAAGGCTGGTGATCTGGCGCTGCTTCCGCTGTTCTGGGAGGTCGGCTGTACGGGGGTCGAAGTTGCAGTGGATACGGAAACCGGCAAGATTCATTTGGAGCGGCTGATAACGGTCGGCGATGTGGGTCTGGCAATCCATCCGGCGATGGCCGAGGGACAGGATCTGGGTGCGGCTACAATGGGGCTGGGCCTTGGCCTTTACGAAGAACTTGTTTACGAAGGCCAGCAGTTGGTGAACGGAAATCTCCTGGACTATCGCGTCCCCCGCTTTTCCGACCTCCCGCCGCAGGTGGACCTCCTCTTGGCCGAAAATCGGGACGGCATAGGACCCTATGGGGCCAAAGGAGGCGGCGAAGGCTCATTGAATCCGGTTCCCGCCAGCCTGGCCAACGCCCTATACAGCGCGACGCGCGCCCGGGTCAGGCGATTGCCGCTGACGCCGGAGCGCGTGTGGGGAGCCTTGACGGGGCGCACGCCTGAACTCCCGAATTCATTCGGGAGTTCAGGCGTGCGCCCCCAGGAGAAGGACATTGGCCGTTGATCTTCTTTTGAAAGCAGGCATGGTCGTCACCGAGGGTGGCGTTGTCCGAGCCGATGTTGCCGTTTCTGGAGAGAAGATCGTGGGCATCGTCGCACCCGGCGAAACCAACCAGGCAAAACGTGTCGTGGACATCAGCGGGCTTCACCTCTTGCCGGGTCTGATCGACATGCACTCGCATCACCGGGAGCCGGGTTTCACCCACAAGGAGGATGTGATCACAGCGACGAAGTGTTGCGCTGCCGGAGGCGTCACCCTCAGTGTGGGTATGCCCAACGTCAGCCCTCCTCCCACGACGCCCGAGATCCTCGAGGATATCTTCGCACTCTATAAGAAAAAGGCGATTGTTGATTACAACATGAATCCGGCCGCCACGGTTCTGGAAGAGATTCCGCGCCTCTCGACGATGGGGATTCTCGCCTTCAAGATCTTCATGGTTGTCGATACGGGCCGTTCCTACCCGCATATGCCTGGAATCGGCGTGCACGACCACGGCAAGCTCCTCTCCATCTTCCAGGCCGTTCAGAAAACCGGCATGCCGCTCATGGTTCATCCCCACGATCAAGCGTTGATGACTCAAATCGAACAGACCTACTGGGCTGAAGGTCGACGCGACTTCCGAGCCTACGCCCAAGCGTATGCGGCACATGACGGCATTATTTGGGACGTGGCCGTGGGCGTGCTCCTGCGGCTCCAGCAGGCAACCGGGATGAGACTGCACCTGTTGCACCTTCAGACGAAGAGATGCGTGGAGATGCTCCGTGCTGCAAAGGCAGAGGGCCGGCCGGTGTCGGCGGAAGTCAATCCATGGGCGCTGTGGCTTGGCAATGACTGGAACACCATCGAGCGCCTTGGATCCTATGCGCTTTCCTACTACGTCGCGCCCCATCACTACGAAGCGGTCTGGAAGGGATTGCTTGAAGGAACTGTCGACATCATCGCCACCGATCACGCTCCCCACTTGAAGGAAGAGAAAGAGCCGGGTTGGACCGATGGATGGAAGGCCCATACCGGAACGCCTTCCGAGCAGCATTACCTCACGCTATTGCTGACGGACGTTTCCGCGAGACGGATCTCACTCGAGCGCGCGGTGGAGATCGTTTCCACCAAGCCGGCGAAGTTGTTCGGTCTTTACCCGCGCAAGGGCGCCATTCGCGTGGGAGCGGATGCAGACATGGTCGCCGTCGATCTCAACAAAGAACATGTCATCACCGATGAGGAGGTTCTCAGCAAATGTGGCTGGACCCCTTATGCGGGGCGGAAAGTGCGTGGGCTGCCGGTACACACGCTAGTGCGGGGACAATTCGTGTTCGAGAACGGGAAAGTGGTGGGCGAGCCGGGCTGGGGCCGGCTGGCAAGCCCGGTGTGATGGTTACAGCCGCGAAGCGGCGTTAGAAAATAGCCCAGCGCGTAAGCGCTGGGTTTGGAGTCTGTTGGAACGTTAGCCCCGGAGGGGCGGCATAACGGTGTTCTGCCGCCCTTTCAGGGCTGCGCATCACGGAATACATGGACCCAGCGCTGACGCGCTGGGCTATTGTCTCACGCCGCTTCGCGGCTTTGGGCAAGAGGGCCGCCGCTCTGCGGCGAGGAGGAACCTGGATCATGTCCACAGAATATGGTTTGCTTTTGCCCCATTTCGGCCCGGAAACCGATCGAGACAGGATCATTGAGGGAGCCCGGCGAGCCGAGCGGATGGGTTTTGATTCCGTTTGGGTGAGAGACCATTTGGTATTTCATCCTCATGGGATGGAAGGAACGGACAATACCTTCATCGACCCATTCGTGGTCCTGGCGGCGCTCGGATCCGCGACAACAAAAATCAAGTTGGGCTTCGGCTCGCTGATTCCACACCGGCATCCGATCTTGCTCGCGCTGATGCTCAACTCCTTGGGGTACATGGCTGGGGATCGGTTGCTGCTGAGCCTGGGACTGGGAACGTTTCAGCAGGAGTTTGATGCCATCGGCATGGGTGAGTGGCCACGCGACGAGGTTGTCCGGGAACAAGTCGCGATTCTGCGGAAAATCTGCAACGGGGATCACGTTTCCTGGGAGGGCGGCAAGTTTTATCGCTTTCAGGACGTGGGTATCAAGCCGAAATATCCGTCGAAGCTCGAAATTTGGTACGCCGGAGCCACACCTGCGTCGGTGCGACGAGCGCTGGAATACTGCGATGGCTGGCTACCTGGCCGGATTACTCTGGCCACTTATCGCAAGCGCGTCGAAAAACTTCGCAGCGGGGCCGATGCTCAGGGCCGGCCGCGCCTGCATGAAGGCTGCATTCCGATCACGAGTATTGACAAGGACCGAAAGACGGCCATTGAGAAGGTCAACCTCGACGGATTGCTCTCGAATGCCAATAAACAGAAGTTCTGGGTGAAGCCGGCTTCGGGTTCGTTTCGAACGGCAGAGGATCTGGAGGGTTCCTTCATCGCAGGAAGTCCTGAAGACATCGTGAATGAGGTCCGGAAGTTTATCGAAATCGGCATCGATCACATCGTTTTCGATTTGCGTTTTCGCTTTGACGCGTGGGACCGCTCCATCGAACTGCTCGGCACGGAGGTCGTGCCCCGCTTGCGCAAAATCCAGCTTACGGCTAGGCCGGTTGGGCCGGTCCAATGATGCTTCTGCGGCGTTTCGAAATCCACCAGCCCTCCAACGTTGCGGAGGCCGTTCAGATGGGGGCCCATTTTGGTGAGCAAGCATCTCTCTATGCCGGTGGAACGGAACTGTTGCTGGCAATGAAGCACGATGTGCTGCGCTACAAGCACCTGATCGACGTCAAGGTCATTCCGGGGCTTGAGGCGATCGAGCTGCGCGATGGGATGATCCGGGTCGGCGCCACGGCGACACATCGCAGTATCGAACGATCGGCTCTCCTGAGAAGCCGGTTGCCGGTGTTTACCAAGATGGAGAGCCTCGTGGCCAATGTTCGTGTCCGAAATACCGGCACCCTGGGCGGCAATCTCTGCTTTGCCGAACCACACTCGGACCCCGCTACTCTCCTTCTGGTGCTGGGCGCAAGCGTGGCTGTCGAAGGTCCGCAAGGACGGCGAGAGATTCTGATGGACGACTTCTTCGCCGGACCTTACGAAACGCGGCTCGCACCGAACGAGATGATGACCGCCATCCAGATTCCGCTGCCAAGCGGGCGATGGCGGTCGGCTTACGTGAAGTTCCAGGTTCACGAGAGACCGATGCTGGGCTTGGCACTGGCGCTGGAGACGACGGAGGATGGAGAAACGTTTAGCCGGGCGCGAGTGGCCGTGGGCTGTGTGAGTCCTTGTCCACAGCGGTCAGCGGCGGCGGAAAGCTTGTTGACCGGCCCTCGTCCCGAAATTGAGCGCAACCTGCCCCTGGCGGCTGAAGCGCTCGCCGACTCGGCCGAACTGATCGACGACCAGCAAGGCTCGGCGGAATACAAACGGCATCTGATCCGCGTATTTCTGCGGCGAGCGTTCGTGAAGGCGTTGGAGGGGAGTTAGGAATGAGCCAGAAAGCTCCCCTCCCAAGTTAGGAGGGGTGGCTTTGCGAAACGAAGTGAGCAAAGACGGGGTGGTTCCAAACGGGAACCACCCCGCCTCGCTTCGCTTGGCACCCCTCCTAACTTAGGAGGGGAATTTCGATCGGGTGCGCATGATGTTAGAAACCGACTTCGCAAAACACATCGATGCGGAAGAACTGGCGGCACTGGCGCTTCGGTTGGCGAACACGTTCAGTCCGGCCGGGCACGAGCAGCCGCTCGCTGAAGTTGTCCACAGCTGGTTTGAGCAAAACGGGATTCCGGTTCGTTTGCAGCCTATTTTGCCGGACCGCGCGAACGTGGTTGCGGTGCTCCAGGGCACCGGCGGTGGAGCGAGTCTCATCTTCAATTCGCATCTGGACACGGAAGTTTCGGGACCGGAGTACGACTGGGGCATGGCACAACCCGACATCAATAAAGCCGGAGCTCACCGCGAAGGTAACAAGCTTCTAGGCCATACCGTACTCAACGATCGCGGATTGATGGCCACTACCATGATCACGCTCAAAGCGCTGCGCGATTCGGGAATCGGGCTTCGAGGCGATGTGATTTTCACGGCGGTTGCCGGGGAAACCGGAAGCGCGCCTGTGGATGAATATCAAGGGGCGAACTACGATGGAAAGGGGTTCGGCAGCCGCTTCCTGATTTCTCACGGCGTCCGGGCGAATTATGCTCTGATTGCAGAGACGACGGACTTCGGCCTGTCCTGGATTGCCTGTGGGGCCTGCTACTTCAAGGTCGTCGTTGCTGGCCGCAACATGTATACTCCCCGTTCGTTCCGTCCCGACGACGTTCGTCAACATCCGAACGCGATTGTCAAGATGGCTCGTGTCATCGAAAAGGTGGAAGCGTGGGCGCGCCAATACGTGGCGTCGCGCTCGTTCGAGTCGGCCTGCGGGCGAGTCGTTCCAAAGGTTAGCATTGGCGCGATTCGCGGAGGCATTCCCTACCGGCCCAATCGCACTTCACCGTACTGCGCTATTTATGTGGATGTCCGCATTGTGCCAGGTGATGATCCTCTTCGCGTCCAGCGGGAACTCCAGTCCGTAGTCGATTCGGCAGAAGTGGGTGCGCGCGTTGAGATGTTCCTGGCCCGCAACGGCGCCGAGGGAACCAATGTCGAAAGGCTCGCAGCAGTAGTGCGGCGTTGCTACAAGCAGGTAACGGGTGAGGATCCGCCGGCCAAGGCGCCAGAGGAAGTCGTCAGCATGTGGCGCGACAACAACGTTTTCAATGCCGCTGGCATACCGTCACTAACCTTTGGCTGCGCCCGGAGAAAAGATGAAGCCGGACGGCTTTATCTCGAGATCCACGATTTGGAGGTAACCGCCACCGTTTACGCGCAGGTGGCGCAGAACACTTGCGCGTAAGATACCAATGCGCAACGATGCGAACGAATTTATTTCGCCGCGAAGCGGCGACAGAATGTAGCCCAGGGCGCAAGGGTGTGTTGCCCAAAGCCGCGAAGCGGCGCGAGAAGATAGCCCAGCGCGCAAGCGCTGGGTGTTCGTGTTCATGTATATGTCACAGCCCCGGAGTGGCGGCAGATTTGAAGCATCTGCCGCCGCTTCGCGGCTTGTGTCTGCTCGGAAACCAACCTCAGGGCTGACGCCCTGGGCTGGGTTCTGTTGCCGCTTCGCGGCTAAGGCAGGAGGGCTTTTTATGGCAAAGGTCGCCGACGTCAACATCGGAGTCGCAGCT
>QHWY01000176.1:34920-36820 GCA_003223875.1 Acidobacteriota bacterium
CGCGCATGATGGTGGGCGCTGTGTTGGGTCCGCTGGCTGGATTGGCGCTATGGTTCACTCCGATCCAGATCGAGCCTGCGGCCCACCAGACTCTCGCGATTGTCGCTTTCATGATCGTTTACTGGATTACCGAACCCATCGACCACGGCATAACGGCGATGATTGGGTGTTTCTTGTTCTGGGCCCTGCACATCGCGGATTTTGAAACCGCCTTCGCCGGTTTTGCCAACAGTTCACCTTGGTTTCTGTTCGGCGCCATGCTGATGGGGGAGGCCGCTTCCCAGTCGGGTTTGGCCAGGCGCATCGGGTTCCTCATTATGCGTTATCTCGGTACTTCATACTCCCGCCTGCTACTCAGCGTTGTTGTTATCGTCTTCGTCTTGAATTTTCTGGTGCCTTCAGGGCTGGCGCAACTCGCGATTGTCGCGCCGATGATTATCGGCATCATCGCGGGATTCGGCGTGGGACCGCAAAGCAATATTGCCCGGGGCTTGTTCGTCATCCTCGCTTACACCTGCGGGCTGTTCAATAAGATGATCCTGGCGGGAGGCGCCAGTATTCTCACGCGCGGCATTGTGGAGAAGCTCACTGGCGAGCCAATCTTCTGGAGCAAATACTTTATCGCCTATCTTCCCGCGGACCTGATCACGATCTTCGCGTGCTGGCTGACTATTCTCTGGCTGTACCCTCCGGAAAAGAAAGAACTGCCGGGCGGCCGACAGTACCTTGAAGACGCGGTCCGGAGCATGGGGCCGTGGACCGTACCCGAGAAGAAGACACTGGCGTGGCTGCTGCTGGCCGTCGGCCTTTGGGCAACCGATCTCTGGCACAAGACCGATCCGGCAGTGATTGCGCTCGGGGTTGGCCTCGTGGTGGCGCTGCCCAAAATCGGCCTGCTCAAGACCAAGGATATCCAGAAGGTCAATTTCCTGCTCATCATTTTCATGGCGGGCGCGCTGAGCATGGGCGAGGTGCTGGCCAAGACCAAGGCGTTGGATACGCTCACCGACGTCATGATGTCGTGGATGACGCCTTACCTCGGTGGTTCCTTCCATTCCGCCAGTGTGCTTTACTGGACAGCCTTCGCTTACCATTTTGTATTGGCAAGCGAGCTCTCCATGCTGAGCACATCTTTGCCCGTGCTTGTGAACTACGCGGTCCAGCATGGCTTCAACCCCGTCGCATTGGCCATGGTTTGGAACTTCGCGTCTGGGGGAAAGATGTTCGTCTACCAGTCGGCGGTGTTAATTCTGGGATACTCCTACGGGTACTTCCGGGGCCAGGACCTGATTCGTGTCGGCGCGGTCCTGACGATCGTTGAAGGCCTGATTCTGCTTTTCTTAGTCCCCTTCTACTGGCCTCTCATTGGACTGCAATGGATGAAATAAGGCTGAACATGAAAAAACATGAAAAACCATCATGACTCCCTTGCGGCTCTGATCGGTTTCGTGCTGCTTCTCTGGCTCCCGGTGGCGCCGGCACAGACGCTGCCGCCGCTGGCCAAACAACTGAACCCGGCGGAGACTACGTTAGAAGAAAGACAGATCTTTCATCGGATAGTGTTTTCTATTGAGGGTCCACAGGGGTAGCTTCTCGATGAATGCGCAGGCCCCCACCAGTGCATCGGCACTTTCAACGCCATGAGATTTGGCATAAAGCTTCAAATATTCTCCCGCCTTCTTACCAATGTCCGGTGAGATCGAGACCGATTCCAGTAATAGGAAGAGGTTCCCAGCTCTTGTTTCTTCGCTCTTACGGACTCCAGCATAGATCTCCGCCACGGAAACGGGAGTCCAAAACAACTGCGAATGCTGTTCAAGCAGTTCCGCAATTTTCGTCACGAAAGGCTCGTTGCCCCGAAGCCATTCGATGATTACATCCGAATCGAGAAGTATATTAG
>QHWY01000041.1:0-3770 GCA_003223875.1 Acidobacteriota bacterium
GAGTCAACAACATGGATGTCACGTTACAATTTTCTGTTTCGTAATGGCCGAGTCGCATGCCAGCCCCGGCACAGCCAAATTATGCTCCCAGTTACCGGGTGCCGTCGAGGTTCCCGAGGTGCCTTCATTGCGCGTAGCGGGTCAGTTCTGAATTTCTGACCGTTCTTTTCGTAGGGACCGCACGGCGCTGGCTTGGGAATCGCCGCATCAACCATTATGCTTAATGGCACGAATCTGTTCTCAACGATTGACCCAATTAAGAGGAGAAGTGACGCATGTTGCAAGCGATAGCTGTCGCCCTGTTGATTTTGTACGCCGCCATCGCGTGGGTGATTCTTCGAGGTTACCGCAACACACGGAACATTGGGTTTCTGATCATCGGGTGTGGCGTACTCGTGTGGCCATTGGTAAGCAGCCTGTTGATGCGGATTCTCACGGACTCAATCCTATACTCCTCCATCAACGAACGGACCGCGATCGTTGATTCGCACATCCTTCCAGGCAATCTATGGGTCCAGTTGCTTCTAGCTCGGACTGGTAACGTCATCCAAGCCGGTTTGATACTGATTGGGTTAATCGCAATTGAACGGTCAGTAAACTCTATACGAATCGCTGGGGACCAACGGTAAACCGCGTCCAAATTCAAACTGACCCAGTACCGCATTGCGCCGCAATCCGCCTCCGTCTCCGCATGATCCCTTCGCATGGAAGACCGCGCCATTGAAACCCCGACCGGATAGCGGTGCTGGCAGCGTAGCCGTGGCCGAAGCGGATGAGGATTAGCGCCATGCACCGGCACCGCATGTATTCGGCACTCCACGATTTTCACCTTATATCTTTTCTGTCGTAACCTTTAAGCATGACGCAACGCGGCAATCAAGCGGCTTGTCGCACCACGCTCGCAGTATTACTGATTGCCGTACTTGCCTCAATTAATCTGTCTCCGCTGTTCGGTCAACGCGACACCATCCGGGCCGATGTCGATCTCGTCGTGGTTCCTACGTCCGTCAAAGGTGCTGATGGCCGTTTCGTCTACGACTTAAAGAAAGAAGACTTCTCCATTTATGAGGACGGACGGCAACAACAAATCCAGCAGTTTTCGATTGATCCTGCGCCATTGTCGGCGGTTGTGCTAATAGACACCGGAATCGGGGGAATTGCGTTGCGTCGATTCTCCAGCGCCGTTGTCAGCCTCTCTTCCGCTTTCACGCCGATGGACGAGGTGGAGGTATATCGCTTCCAAAAATACATCGCCAAACTTTCCGACTTCAGCAATGACGAGGACAAGTTGGAAAAGGACCTCGCCTTTATCCGAACAATATCTGAGGGCCGACCGGAAGAAAATTCTGCCTTGACCGTGTTTCCTGGAAGAGGACCAAGGTGGTTTCGATGGTTGCTTGATCGAAACATCGATACACGAATGTTAAATGATGCCGTGTTTGCGGGGGCGCAGGATTTGGAGAAACGCGCACTAGAGTACCGGAAACTGATTATCGCGATTTCCGATGGTCAGGACGCGAAAGGTAACTTCCGGGCAAAAGACACTATTTCCCGCCTTGTGCGAGATCAGATTCAATTTTATGCCGTCACTGTCAGTGCGCCCGTGTTGAGCAAGGTGACATCGACTCTGGAGAGCTATGCCGACGCAACGGGCGGAGATGTTTATTCGGGGCGGACTGAGGGCGGCATGCAAAACGCCTTTGCGCTAATCACAGAGCAAGCTCGGCACGAATATGTTCTCAGCTATGTCTCCAACAACGAGGTGTCCGGGTCCGTGCCTGCGCTGCGAAAGATCGAGGTTAAGACCGCGAGGCCAGGATTGAACGTCCGGCACAGGCGCGAGTACCTCCAATATCCTCAGCATCGTTAGCGGGCATTCACTTCTTAATTTGTTGCACTCCGTTCGCAGGGTTGACATAAACTCCCATATGTCACACTGGCCACCGGCGACCAGAAAGACAGAAAGGCACAAAGAAACGCCGGTGTCAGAAGCCGCTGATACGGCGTTTCTTTGTGCCTTTGTTGTGGTCCCTAAGCCCGGCCTTTACGGCTTGGCTGGACCGCTTTCCGCTTCGGACAAGCCGAGGAAGAACTTCTTGCCGTTAGCAAATACAATGTTTCTGCCAACAGCACGAGTGGATCCATCCTTCGCCTGGTAGCCCTCGACTGAAATCACCGATCCCGGAGGCAGGGATTCCTTCGTCAAGCCGAGTCTGTACAGGTTGTTCGGGCTGGCACCCTCGATCATCCAGGTCACGGTTTTGCCGTCGGCGCCTTTAACGTCGATGTGAATCCAGGAGTGCGGATTGGTCAGTTCCCACTTCACGACCGATCCCTGCACCTTAATCGGTTTGTTCTGGTCGAATTCGGCCGCAAACGCGTGATGCGCCCACGCCGGAACCGCCGCCACAAGTAAGCTCACAACGACAACGACGAGCGTTGCTCTCATGTAAGTTCCCCTTTCTCTTCAGTTAGCATCGGGCCCACCGTCCGGATCATTATCTTGAGGCTGCGCGCTGTCGCGCTTGCGCTTCGCGTCGGTACGCTACGCGGCCTTATTACTTCCGGCTGGTCCCCCATGCCTAAAATTCATTTCCCTTTCCTGGCCGCTTCGGCTTCGGCGACACGGGCCCCGCGGAGGATATTAACGATCATGTTGTTGCCCTCGTGACACGCCGACTCATACAGAGGACCTTTTGTTTTCGTCCACGGAATTTCCGCGGTCCACGGCTTGGCCCACGTGGTGGCATCTTCAACTGTGAATGTATACGTCAATGTGTTGTCCGCTGTGCGCGTGAAGCGTTCGATGAGATGCAGCTTTTCGCTGGATCCTCGGAAATTGGTGCGATTCGTGAAATTCGTGGTGTCGACGACCAACGTATCACCCTCCCAATGTCCTACCGAGTCCCCTTGCCACAACCGGATGTTTTGCGGAACGTGCGGACGGCCGTCGGTGGGGATGACGCGGGTGGAGTGGTCCGTCTCGTGAAGCAATGTCACGTATCCCGTCCCCTGCACAATCTGCAGCAGGTTGCCTTCATTGGCTCCGGGCAGCATCGGAATTCTTCCCCCGTTCCCTATGATGCAACGCTCACTTAACGGGCGGTTCAGATAGCTGTCGAATTCGTGCCCTTTGTTTTTCGCGGCGATTTCCGCGTTTCTTTCCCTCGCCGACGGCAACATGGGGGGGATAGTGCCTTCCGGCCCAACGATAAGCGATGTACGTTTGGAGGTGTATCGTAGTTTGCCTGAATCAAAACCGTACAGTTCGAGATCATAACGCACAGCCTGCTGGCGGGCGGCTCCAAGCTCCCCCTCCTCGCCTACATCTCCGGTGCGAGCCTTCTTAGAGAATTCGACAATTTCCTGGTCCGTATAGAACTCTTTCGTGCCGAGTCCCTTCGGCCGTTGCAGAGGCGTGAGCGTATTGTCAGACCATATTCCCTGCAGGTCCGGCTTGCCATCAGGCGTGTGTGGCGGTGTCCAGGCTTTTGCGGCTGCCGGTACTTTCGCGGCGGATGATTGAGTCTGTGCGGTGGCCGGGTATTGCGCAATCAGTGCCATCAAGATGACGGCGATGGACGCAACAGTTAAGGTAAGCAAGCGGTGGCTCATACGTGGGCTCCTTCTGGCTTTGCACAAAAAATCCTGGGCGGTCATAGACCGCCCCTACAGCTTGGGGTGCGCAACTGTAGGGGCGCTCTATGAGCGCCCACGATGTATTTTTTGTGCAAAGCCGCTCCTTCCATCTAAGTTCTTCCCGCAGGAAA
>QHWY01000041.1:3971-10793 GCA_003223875.1 Acidobacteriota bacterium
CCTCTCCCAGAGGGAGAGGCATCGGGGGTTGATATATACTGCCGATGCTCAAATCTTCAGGGCGTCATGAGGAGGCTACGTGAAAACAGCGCACGCTCTTTTGATTCTGTTCACATTGACGACCGCAGCTCTATTTGCCCAAGGTCCGCCTCAGTCATCGGGCCTGGACATTTCCGGCTCGTGGTATGACGCTGTTTTCCAGGAAGCCAACGCGCGGACAGCGGCCGGAATGCTCGTGGAGTATCCCGGAATGCCGATCAACGATCCCGGCCGCATCTATGCGCTGACCTGGGACCCATCGCGCCTGACACTGCGGCAGCAGCAATGCTCCGCCTACACTCCTGAATTTTTGTTGTACGGGGGAGGCAATTTCCGATTTTGGGAAGAACGCGACCCTCACACGCAGCGGCTTATCGCGATTCGTATGTGGGGACAGATCACGGAAGGGGACCGCACGATTTGGATGGACGGCCGACCGCATCCTCCGGCGTGGGCGCAACACACCTGGATGGGATTCTCGACGGGCAAGTACGACGGCAACATTCTCACTGTCTACACAACACATCTCAAACGGGCCTGGATACGCCGCAATGGCTTGGTGCAAAGCGATCAGACAACCGTTGTCGAGCATTACATCCGGCATGGCGATCGCATCACATTTACGTTCATTGTGACGGACCCCGTCTATCTGGCGGAGCCGTTGATCCGGACTACCGAACTGATTCGGAGCTCGCGGGATCCCGACTCGTGGTTGTACGCTTGTGATGATGGCGAACAGATCGTCGGACGGGCTGATGATCAGGTGCCGCATTATCTCTTCGGGCAATATCCGTATCTCCGAGAGTACTCCGAACGTTTCAAGGTGCCCTTGCTGGCAGCTCTCGGCGGACCGGAGACGATGTATCCCGAATTTGTGGATAAACTCAAAGACCCAGCTGCGGCCGAGGCTGCCGCGCAAAGGAAACTCGTTCCAACTCCCGGTCCTCCGCACATCAGCAAAGCAGTACGAGAAGAACCCAACGACGGCGAAATCCATGTCTGGCCGGTGCAGGGAAACATTTATATGTTGTTGGGTGACGGCGGCAACATCGCTGTTCAAAAAGGCGACCAGGGTGCGTTCGTTGTCGATACGGGCAACGGCCGGCTAAGCGAAAAAGTCATTGCAGAAATTCAAAAGCTCGTCGGCGACAAACCCATCCAGTTCATTTTCAATACCAGCTTCCGGTCCGAACACACCGGCGGCAATGTCAAGCTTCATGCGGCCGGCGCCGATCCCAGCCTGCCCGGCTCGTTTTTTGCAGGGACCAACCGCGACGTCGGAATCGGTGCGACGATCATCGCACATCAGAATGTTCAGAACCGCATGAGCGCGCCGACGGGCCAAGTCGCTCCGACTCCGTCAGAGGGATGGCCGACCGACACGTTCCTGCAGGGCCGCCGGAGAAAGTATTACAACGATGAAGGCATCGAGGCGTTCTGGGAACCCGCCGCAGTAACCGACGGTGACAGTTTTGTGCATTTCCGGCGCTCCGACGTGATCGTCACCGGCGATATTTTCACCACGACGCAATATCCAGTCATCGACATTAAAAACGGTGGCAGCCTTCAGGGCGAAATCGATGCTCTGAACCACATACTCGACCGAACAATCTACAAGCACGAAGAAGAGGGCGGCACACTGATCATCCCTGGACACGGGCGCGTTTGCGATGAGTTCGAGGTGTCAGAATACCGCGATATGCTCGTAATCATCCGCGATCGCGTTCAGGCAATGATCAACAAGGGCGCAACGGTCGAACAGGTGAAAGCCGCCCAGCTCACGTACGATTACGCCGATCGTTTTGGTGCCACGACTGGGCCCTGGACCACCGATATGTTTGTGGAGGCTGCGTATACGAGCCTGAAGCAAGGCCGGCTTCGCAAATGACAAATATTCCCCTCCTCGCAGAGGAGGGGAGGATGCGCCGAGCAAAGCGAAGGCGCAGACGGGGTGGCGCGAAGTGCGAGCCCGATAGGGCGAAGCTTTAATCGAAGACCGGCGAAACATTTCGGCCGAGCTGACCACAATTGAGGCTTCGCCCTATCGGGCTCGCGCTTCGCGCCCGGCGCGCCAGCCTCTATTAAGCTGTCGCGCCACCCCTCCTCTGCGAGGAGGGGCTTTGCACAAAAAATCCTGGGCGGTCATAGACCGCCCCTACAGCTTGGGGTGCGCAACTGTAGGGGCGCTCTATGAGCGCCCACGATGTATTTTTTGTGCAAAGCCGCGAGGAGGGGAATATTTGTCATTTGGAGGTGCAGGGAGTCGGTTTCCAGCCTGAGGCATCCGCCTGTTTCTTGAAAGGTGTGCTCAGCAAGAGAGGCTGGTTCAGATAAGTGGGATCCTCGACAGTTGAAGTGACGACGAGATACGAATCACCATTCGGCTCCGTGACGCGATCGAAATACTCGGTCAAGACGGCATTGGCGCTGTAAGGCGCACCATTCTTTCGCAGGTATCCGGGTTTGAACTTCGTCGTCACGACTTTCAAAGAACCCGCCTGCCGGTCTGTTTGGTTGCGATTGGGCGCTAAAGTATCCGTGACCGCGGCGGGCAGATAATCCCACGAAGCCGTAGAGACGCCTTGCCAGTCTCCGCCTTGACTCTGCGGAGGCCCGAAGTGAAAAAGACGCGTCTGCATTCCGGCATCGGTCTCCAGTTTTAGCGTCTGGTCATCTTGCCAGGTAATGTGCACGCGCATCGGAACGCGCATCAATCCCGGAGCGCCATAACTCCGGCACTGTTCTCCTGCCGCTTCATCTTTAGCGGGATCCCACGAGTCGGCCACCTTGCGCGCTTCGGCATTCAGCGGCAGGCTCGTGTAATCGCCTTTGGGAGGAGTGAGCATGCGCAATCTCCAATCCGCCGTTACGACGGAAACCCAGTAGCCGGTTATGTCCATCGGCGCGGCGGCCTTCCCGGTCTGTGGGACGGGTGCGGCTCCTCTGCCGCCTCGGCCTTGGCCATATAAGGACGGGACCGCGAGAACAATCAGAAGAATCAATTTGGCAAAAGCATTCATTCCCGTTCCCAAGATGACAAATGACTATTGACCATTGACAATTTCTTCAAAAGCTTTGTCAATGGTCAATTCTCATATGTCATTTCAATCAAAGGTGCCGCCCCACTTCCATCCGTCCGCAGGACGCGTGATGTTCATCATCCGGAGCCGGTGGTCATCGGGATTGCGTCCGGGCTGGCCGACAACGATCACTTTATCGCCGGCTTTGATGCTTTCGCGTGTCACACCTTCCTTGCCCAGTTGTCCTCCTCCGCCCCACTCGACGGCCCAGGTCTGCGTGACGCCCTGCTCATCCGGGGCCTCGACGTGCAGGAAAGAATGCGGGTTGCGGAATAAAAATTGGACAACCTTACCTTCGATCTTCTGCGTTTTCCCTTCTTGGTAAGTCGCAGCGAAAGAATGGTGAGCGTGCATCGTCGCGGCGGAAAGCATCAAACCTGCGGCGAGGCTGAGAGCTACCAGTGTTCGTCTCATACAGGGGCCTCCATTAAAAGACATATTTTAATGCGAATTGCATAATTCGAGGATCCGAAGCTGTTCGAATCTGACCAAACGTGCTGCTGGAAACCGTGTTGAAGTTGCTGGATCCGACAGCGACGCTCGCAGGCGGCGGGCCGGGCCGGAAACTATTGGTCAGGTTGAACGCCTCAGCGCGGATCTCAAATCGGTTCGACTCAGAAACACGAAACGTCCGTGAGAGAGCCATATCGAAGGACCATTCCGGCACATACGTGAGATTGTTGCGATAGTAATTACCGAAAGTCCCCAGAGCCGGAACTCGAAATGCGGCCGGATTCAGCCAAAACGTCATGGGACCGCCCGCACCAGGCGTGTAGGCCTGATTGTCGGGAAGGATCTGATCCGCTCGCTGGTAAGCCTGGCCGGCGAAGAATCCCAGTTGTCCCGTGAGCGCGCGGTCGCTGCCGGCAAGAATATTGATAACAGGTCCAGATGACCGCCGGTAGATTCCGGATAATTGCCAGCCTGATGCGATCCAGTCCAGCGTGCGGTTCCCGGCAAACCGGGGCATTTGAGCTATACCGGTGAGGTTGAAAATATGCCTCCGGTCGCCGGGGCATTGACCGCGATCGAAGCGCCGGTTGCCCGGTATCACGTTGGATTCTCCGGCGTCCGGTCCGTCCGCAACAACATCTATAGCGTCAGCCAAGCAATGCGACCAAGTGTAGTTGGTCTGGACGCTGGTTCCTTTAGAGAGCCGCTTCTCCGCGCTAAGGACCAAGCCGTTGTAACTCATCGTACCCGTATCATCGAGGAGCGCAACGACTCCTTGCCGGATCGTATCATTCGGCCTGGCTAAATACAGCGCCCGCCGGAATTGAGCGTTGTCCTGGCCGCTACATTGAGTAACGGGCAAAGCGCCGCAAGTCGCGGCGCCGCCGGGCGGCAGCGGGCTGATGATCCTGGCAGGATTGCCTTGCTCCTGCATCCAAATGTGGGTGGTGGTGCTGCCTAGATACGACGCCGATACCAGCCAGTCCTTGCCAAACTGCCTTTGCACACTCAGATTCCACGTCGAAGCCTGCGGCCGGTTCATGTCATAGGATGTGCTGGTGTAGTCACCATCATTTGTAAATCCGCGGCCGAATACCGAAGGGAACGGGATTCCGCTCACGACCGCGCCCGATACCGGATCGACGTACGAGTAACCTTGCCACGGATTGTCCAATCCACCTACAGGACTGACCAGGCGCGTGGCATTGACCCACGGGTTCTGATCTGCCGGATCCTGGCGCCAGAAGTTGAGCACCGGACTATACGTGTACGCAAACGAGGCGCGAATCGACGTGCGGCCGGCTCCCGTCGGATCCCAAGCCAATCCGAGACGCGGCGCGAAATTCCAAAGCTTGTTGTTGCTGCCTCGCCAGCCCGGGTGTCCGGGATCTCCCGGGTAATACCACCCCGAGGGAGCGAACTTGTACTGTTGCGTCGTGGTTCCTTTATTGAACCTGTCGTAATCAAAATTAGCGATGCCGCCGTATTTCAGGTACGGCATGATCGATGGATCCCAGCGAAGACTCATACTCACGGTTAATCTGGGGCGGGCTTTCCACGTGTCCACAAAATATGCCGCGATATTTTGCGATGTGGTGTCGAAGCGATTCTCACCGGTCTGAATCATCTGCGTTAGCCTGCCCGTCAACAGATCACTCAACCCCGTACCGGTCACGGCGCCGGCGATAGTCAGCCGCATCACATCCAGAGCGTGGTAATTCGAGAGGTTTCGACTTACCTCTCCCGTGAAACCGACAGATATCTGGTGCGCGCCACGAACGAGACTCAGATCGTCGCTCAGCGTGTGGAGAAGGTTCGTCGACGGCGAGTACGGGTATTGGCCGCCTCCTAGACTCGGACCGTTGGTCACGCTGATCGTCGTGCGGTGCGGGGCATTTCCGCAATAATACGTCACCGGAATTCTTTCAAAACTTTGAGCATCGCAAACGCTGAAGGTGTTGGCGCCGACCGACCTGATCTTCCACCAATTGGTTGAAATCCGGAAAGAGTTCACTGTTGTGGGACCAAACACATAGGTAGAACCCAGGGCGAGATTTTGGAGCCAATTGTCAAGACCGCCGGCGGGAGCGTTCAAGACATTGTTCGGCGTCACTTCATAGGCGTTGGGCTGAATCGTAGGCAAGATCTGGTAGCGGCCGAATATCGTGTGCTTGTCATTCAAATGGTAATCGAGCCTGCCCACGCCCTGGTACTCATTCACGTTAACAGGCCGGCCGAAGCGGACGTGGCCGCAATCATCGTCCTGGGGCGGAGCCTGAGCGAGGGTCAACATCACAATACCCAGTCCCGTCTTGCTGAATTGTGCCGGATCGATGCGGTTGCCGGCGAAGGGCGGACGTAACGTGATTTGCCGGCTGCCGTTGCAGGCCGGCGAAGCGAAGGTGGTAAAGTCACCTGCCAACATCGCTGGGGTCGGCAAAAAGGTTTCCTGGTCCTGGTTGTTTTGGCGCAGCAGCGTCTCCTGATAGCCGGCAAAGAAAAACAGCTTGTCCTTCTTGATCGCTCCACCTAACACGCCGCCGAATTGGTTGCGCTTCAGAGTACTTCCGGCTTTTGCGAAATACGGACGGGCACTGAACAGATCGTTACGCAAAAACTCGAACACATCACCGTGTAACTGATTCGTACCGGACTTGCTAACTGCGCTCATCCCCGAAGCTCTGCCTTGATCAATGCTCGCGCCGCTGGTATCGACCTTAAATTCCTGCAGCGCATCCGGAAACGGGAAAGGATACGGCCCCCCGCTGCTGGGATTGGTGAAGCCCGCGCCATCCAGAGTGTAATTGGTGGCATAGCCCAAACCGCCTGCGACCTGAAACATCGGTTCCGGGTGAAGGCTAATACCTTTGTTGGCTCTGGCAGCAGTGTTGATTTGGACTGCTGCGCCTGACAGGGGAATCAGATCCGTCACGTCGCGCCCGTTAAGCGGCAAGTCAATGATGCGCTGGTTATCGATCACCTGGCCGACGGCCAGGCTCCGCATCTCAACGGTGACTGCATTGGCCTGTACCTCGATCGCCTCGGTTACCTGACCGACGTTCAGCACAACGTTAATCACGGGGCTGCTGTTGACTTGCAGGAGAATGCCGGTCTGGACGAAAGTTCTGAAGCCTTGCAAAGCCGCCTGCAATCGATAAGGACCCAGCGCGAGGTTCGGCATCACATACAATCCGGCCTCATTCGTGATCGTCATGCGGCTGACGCCGGTGTCGGTCTGCGTTGCAGTGAT
>QHWY01000042.1 GCA_003223875.1 Acidobacteriota bacterium
CAATGTTCCGGGCGCGCGGCCCTCTATACAGACGAAGTTTTGCTCACATTTCCCCAACACCATTCGATTCGGGCCGCTTGCCGCCGTTCGGTCAGCCAGTTCTCAAAGAGGACCTTTTTGATGCTGGCGCGCGTGCGATCGTGCAGGTGGGCGGGCTTGACGGAGAGGACGCGCATCAGGGCATAACCGGTGTCGCCTTCGACTGGCCCGACCAATTGCCCCGGCGCAGCAGCAAAAAGCTGCTCCCGGAACTCCGGGGCAGCTTCGCGGCGCTCAATGAGGGCGAACAGACCCGCTGCGGAAGGAACTCCGCGCTCCGCGGCCCCAAAGAAAGCGCGCTCCGCGGCCGCAAAGAACTCTTCCCGGCCGGAACGGATCAGCTCGGCCAATTCGCTGGCCTGACGCCGGTCCAGGACTTCGAAGCGGGCAATCCGAGCGGTATCAAAATCACTTGAATGCTGGCGAAAGTACTCCTCGATGTGGCCGTCCGCGATTCGGTCGCGGAGCTTGGGCACAATTGCAGTTTCCGCCACGTAGGTTTCCAGTTTCTCGTGCGTCATGCCGTGCCGCTCCATCCAGCGGAGCGTGTCCTCAGCCTTAAATAGCTTCTTCGCCGAGCGGAAACGGTTCATGGCCTCCTGCAACTCGGCATCGCTAAGACTGATCGGCTGCCGTTCCAATTCTTGATGAATGAGGCAGGTGTTCACGAGCCGCTGGATAATCGGCGCTTCGTCCCAAATGAAGTCGAGGCAAGCCATGGCTGCATCGACTTGCAAGATGTTAGTGTTAACGCGCACCAGGTCGGCTTCGTTCGTGCGGTGCACGCCCCTCAAGGGCCAGGGGACGGCTCGCTCGTGGCAGTAGCTCAGCGAAATAGTACCCTCGCCGGCGCGTCGAACGAGCACATCGTAATGGACGGACTTATCAAAGGCTTCTTCTTCCACAAGCAGGTCGATCTGCAGACCGGGATGACAACCACGCAACGGTTGCAAGCGGGCTCGGGCTTCGCGGGGCCGGACACTTTCCTGTTGCAGTGACAACAAATAGTCGAGCACATCGAGTACTGCTTGTCGCAAGGAATCATTCATGACGCCGCTCCTCGGCCGGCCATCAGAAGGTCGCAGAGAGCCGAGGTGATCGGCAGACCGGCGTTCTCCTCAATCCATAGATACTGGCCGCTGGGGTTGATTTCAAGAAACACGTAGCGGCCGTCAGGGGTAAGGATCATGTCTATGGCACCGTAGCAAAGCTCGAGTCGTTCAACCAAGCGGACGCAACACTCTTGCATTTCTGGAGACAAGTTGTGTGGGAGGTGGGGTGTGCGGCTTAGGTCGTACCGTCGCCAGTCGTATTTGGTGTGGTGCGTCTGTTGTGAATGTATCTCCGCCGCGAAGACATTCTCACCGACTACGGTGATTCGCAACTCGACACGTTTGGGCACGTAAGCCTGGAGAATCACCGGGCAGTACTGAAGCGCCGCGGCATAACCGACGTCACGCTTCGAGACCACCTCGGTATAACGGCAGAGACCGGCGGACTCGCCGACGCTCCGGTCAAACGCAGCGCCAGCGAGTTTGCTGATGACGTTACCGTTGTGTTCGCCAAAGAAGTCCAAGAACTCTTCCCGGTTGTTCGTGACCAGCGTCGGAGGCAGTTCCAGGCCTAATTCGGCGGCCACACGGAGTTGCGAAACCTTGAGTTGAGCGCGTTGAATCGCCACCGGATGCCCTGGCACCCAGCGGCACGGCAGGGTGTCCCACACATCTTGCACAAAGGTCTGGCAATCACGAGCGATGAATTCACGGACGCTAGGATTCTGAATTTCGTCATGCGGGACGGGGGCCTGAGGCCGACGGCTCCAGACAGACTGAAGCTGTGCCAGGTCAATTATCTTGTCCTCGAGACGCAAAAAAGATCGCATTTTCCCATTGGGAGCGTATCCGACCGAGAGGCTGGTGCGCATGGGGAAATCCGCCGGATTGAACCGAATAAATTCTGCGCCCCGTGCCTCTAGCACTTGGGCTACGTGGTTGGCGTGTGGATCAAAGGGTTGGGTCAAAATGAGGATCATCGTGCTCTTCCCTCTCACAGCCGCAAAAGCGATGTAACCTGTCCGCCGCCATCCGATTAATCGCGGCGGACAAGTTATCACTCAGCATTACACAAAGTCGGTATGGTCTCCGTCTCCACCGGTCCCCTTAGCGACCATGCTGGAACACGCCAGCGTACTGGCCATGAGACCTCCAGACACTATTCGCAATTCCTCCTCCGGCAATTCAATGGCGATCTCCGGTAGGTCTTTAATTTCGGTTCTCATTTTCTGTGACATTTTAAGCTCCTTGCCTTTCGGCGAAAAGTGGTTTGATTTAACGTTCACGATCTTCTCTTTCATCTCTTCAACTTTCTTTTCATTTCCAACGCTGACCTCTACAATGCAAACCCCATACCATGCGTGCAGACACGATCGGTTTTTTGTGACAAAGCCTTTGATTACCTCGCGCTAGCTAGCGTGATGCGTTTGGAGGAGCAGACGAAACCGTGCTGAAGAAGATTGAATTCACATCATTGTGATGGGCCGAAAACATCACTGTGATTGTCCGCGAGAAATTCACACAATTCATTGAGTTCCATGGTCGGCGATCCGTCCTTGATCGATGACGCAGTTTTGATCTGCGTTTTTGATCGTGCTCAAGCGATGGGCAATCACAAGCCAGGTTACGCAACGCCGGCGAAGGCTTTCGCTGACAGTGGCCTGGGCCAAGTTATCGAGAGCGCTGGTCGCTTCGTCTCACTCTTCCCCATCGTTGGGGCGTAGAAACCGCCGGGTGGATAGACGATGATTTCCGGACGTTCCCAATAATCAATTTGCAATTGATAAAATGGCTCGATCAACTCGTCAACGATCCTCTGCAACGTGGCATTGACCTGCCTGCCAACGGCAGACGAATCATGCACTAACGCATTGCGAACCTTTTTATCCACTCTGTCCGGCACTGGGCTTTGCACAAAAAATACATCGTGGGCGCTAATAGAGCGCCCCTACAGTTGCGCACCCCAAGCTGTAGGGGCGGTCTATGACCGCCCAGGATTTTTTGTGCAAAGCCCCGGCACTGGGACGTCGTCGCGATCACTGATGAGCGCGTCACAAAGGGTTCTCGGGTCAACGGAGCGCACCAGTTCCTGGCACGTCTCTGTGGAACAAAACCGCGAGCTACTCTGATTTTTTCGCGCAGCTTGTTTTTGTCAACAGATGACATCGGCAGAGCTTCTGGTCAGGCACTGGCTTCCTCGATCCGTGGCAGTAACGTCACGCTTCCTCGATCCGTGGCAGTAACGTCACCAGGAGCTCTTCCATACGAGTTTCCGTGTACAGCGCGGGAGTGTGGGGAACAAGCGTGTCACTTTGCCATTGAATCCTCTTCACCAGGTCAAGGGCATATTCATACAGCACTCTCGCAAGAGAGACCGGTAAGAAGGAGGACAGGAATACATATGTCTGATGTGAAAACTGCGATCAAGGTCATCCTTCGCAACTCTTAACATTTTTCGAGAAAGTCATTCCCAAAGCAGCATACAAGGCATTTGATCCGGCTCGGCCAGGCGCAACAGTTCATAACCGATAACCGGCAGTTGGGTGTCGGTCAACGAGCATTCTTCCTTCATGATGGCCGAACGAGCGATTTGTTGAAAGCCATCTATGCTCACGCCAGTCCAGTCGGAGGCGTACAAGGTGATCGAACTCTTCCATCGTTTGAGCGCGTCACAAAAGCGGGACATTTTAAATTTTCTGCGCTCGCTTTGAACGCCTGCCACGAAATCGCCTGCCATGGTGACGGAGCGATCTCGAATGTGAATCGCAGTTCTTTGTGAATTGAAATGCACATATTTTCATGAATATCGATTCACATCGATGATCCTTCGTTACCATCATCGCCAATTGAGACGGCCCAGCCTCCAATTCTTTTTTTAAAGAGCACCTGCCGGGAACAATCCTTTTTTTCAACGTCCTCAAGCCGGCACAACATGGCCGGTACACGCAAGAACAGGTCGTTTTTCCTAACACGCTCGGGACTGGTACTGCTGTTGCTGAAAAGCGCGAGGCATTACGCCAGTCCGAAATACACAAAAAAAAAGCTAAACCCAGTCCACTTTTCAAGGCAGGTACATATGGAAAAGTCGCAAAGATCTGCGGGTCGGTTTCTACGCGGAAGGTTGAGCACCGCAGTCATTACCGTGTTGGCATTGCTCACCTTCGCGTTGGCTGCCAATGCTCAGGTTCCGACCGGATTTATCGTAATGTTCCAGCCGGGAACGGCGGAAGCCGCAAGAGCCGACTCGGCCCAGCGCGCCGGAGCCCTAATGCGCTTCAACTACTCGATCGTCGATGCGATCGCAGTAACAGCGCTCGATGCCAACGCGTTCGGCATTCTGCAGCAGGACCCGTCGGTAATCGCGATTATTCCCGATTGGCCGATCTACGGAGACGGCGCTCAGCTCCCGTCGATAGGTCCCGCCGCAACGGGTTCAACACAAACTATTCCTGCGGGCGTCAAACGGGTGGGAGTGCCGAGACGGGGATCCAATGGCAATGGCATTGGTGTCGCGATTGTCGATACCGGCATTAATTTCACGCATCGCGATCTTGCACCCGCCAACCGGTGGTTCTCGGCGTTCGGCAAATCTTGCGAGGACGATAATGGGCACGGCACACACGTAACTGGGATCGTTGCAGCCCTCGACAATAGTGTCGATGTTGTTGGTGTCGCACCAAGCGCGAAACCATACTGTGTGAAAGTCCTGAATAGTACCTTCACAGGTTCGGATTCCAACCTTATCGCTGGGCTGGACTGGATCTTCCGCAATCATGCCATCGTCTCACCTCGCATTCGCGCTGTGAACATGAGCCTTGGACGAAACGGCACCTTGAACGATGATCCAGCATTGAGAGCCGCCGTCCGAAAACTGTATAATCTTGGGATCGTTATGCTGGTCGCCGCAGGTAACGATCCGTCCCTCGAGGTTAGTCAAAGAGTTCCCGCGGGTTATCCTGAAGTTCTAGCCATAGCCGCGACTACGGCTGTTGACGGTCAAAACAGTTGCCTGCTCGCCAGCCCGATTCGTGCCGATACGGCGACGTATTTCACAACGGACGGACGCTACAATCCAAATAAGCGTATCGGAATAACAATATCAGCTCCAGGAGACGAAGAAGAGGACATCGACATTCTATGCAGCATGGTAAGCGCGCTTGGAATACTTTCCACTCGGGCGGGAGGTGGAACGGAACGGCGATCGGGAACGAGCATGGCCACCCCGCATGTGACAGGAATTGTCGCGCGCCTGATGCAATCCGGAATGTCAGGCGTGGAAAACATTCGAGGATTCATACGCAGCAGCGCCGATCGGATAGGCATTGCCCCGCTAGACTCGCCCACTACTGGCTACAGCTTTGATGGCGAGCGTGAAGGGATCGCCAGAGCACCGTAGCGTGAACAATAGCGGGC
Organism: Acidobacteriota bacterium; assembly: GCA_003223875.1. GTDB lineage: Bacteria > Acidobacteriota > Terriglobia > 20CM-2-55-15 > 20CM-2-55-15 > 20CM-2-55-15. The sequence continues at coordinate 5,505 of QHWY01000042.1, forward strand.
GCTATTCATTGTTTGTGGACGTGGAAGCGGTGGGGCCAGAGCGCGAATTTGCGCTTTGGCTCTACCGCTCCGATCGCGACGTGCTTGGATGACGATGACCTCCACTTGCCGAACCCGTCTAATTTTGTAAAGAATGTTCTCCGTTCACATGCCCCCGCCCGCGACACGTGTTTCGGTCGTAACGACAAACCCGCATTAAGTGCGGGATGCAAGATCTTCCAAACCGCGTGGACGAACGTCGTCTTGCTGGTTTAGGGTGGGAGGAAGGTCCATGAGGTCGTATTGGCCGGCAAGAAGAGTAAGATCGGTTTTGACAGACCTTCAACAGCGCGGATGTGGCAGGCGTCTACACGATCTTCAACATCAAAGGCAATGCATACAGGCTCGTCGCGGCTATTCCACTACAATCGGCAGAAAGTCTACATCCGCCATGTGTTCACCCACGCCGAGTACGATCGTTGGAACAAAGGATAAGCATCATGAAGAAAAAGAAGGCTGGAGAAATCATCGATAATGCCTATTTCGAACTCGTGCGGCGATTTCCCCAAAAACCGATTGCATCCGACCGAGAACTCGACCGAGCTATCCACACCGTTAATGAATTGGTAGATCGGGGATTCGAGAATCTGACACACGGCGAAGAAGCTTATCTCGACGTGCTCTCGGATCTTGTCGAAAAATATGAAAACGCGCATCACTCAATTCCGGACGCCAGCCCCGTCGAAATGCTGAAATTCTTTATCGAGGACCGCAACACGAACCAACGGGCGGTTGCGCTTGGCAGCGGTATCGCTATATCCACGATGCCCGAAATTCTAGCGGGCCGGCGGCGGATGAATCTGGAGCATATGCAGAAGTTCGCCGCGTTCTTCAAAATCGGGTTTAGCGTATTTGTGCCGAAGCCGAAGCAGCCCAAGACGTCGTCAAGCAAGATGCATGCGGCGAAAAAATGAATCGATTGTAAATGGTTTTTCGGCCGGAATCATGCCCTCGGAAATTACACGCCAGAAGAAGGCCGTAAAGTGAAAGGAACTTGAGCAGGCTGCTGACGCCGAATCCGTCCCTGGTTGGTCCAATACCGTCCAGATATTCCTGGCGGGAAGATTGGCGGGAAGGCCCCAAAATATCATTGCAACCCATTGTCAGCATTAACTCGTTCGATTCCGGTTGGGGCCTGTGACAGTTGCGGCGCAAAACACTTCGATGCGCAAGAAACCTTGCGTTGGAAGAAAGTGGCTGACGCTGCGCAACACAAGCTTGTGCTTTCGCCGCTGGAGATCAAAGAGCTACAACAACTGGTCCAACTTTCCATGGAACAGTTCGCTGTGCTCATTGGAAGTACCAGACAATCCTTGCACGCGTGGCAAAAGCAAGATCGAACCATCGCCCAATCACGTATGGCCGATCTGATGATGCGCCTTCTAAGGGAGTCGTATCACCACGGGAAAATCGATGTGCTGAAGTTCCTTATCGAACAGGCAAAGCTGATCGGCATAGAACTTAAAGTTCGAAAACAGGAGGAGAGTCCTGCGCGAATTGTTCTCTTAGCAAGAAAGCGCTTGCCATCCCAAACGGAAACAATCTACGCAAATGAGCTCGCCGCTGAAACCAAGGCGGAGCGCCCTGAAGTTTTACTCGTTGATAATGGACAAGCCAGCAGCGCGATTACAGTACGACTATCGCACGGCCTCGCTAAACCTGGTATTTATCGACGAACCTCAATTCCACGGTACCGGGCTTGGGATTCTTAATCGAAACAGGACGCTGGGAGCCCCCAATAATAGGCGCTCTCAGAAATCCTCGCTCTCTGGTCGCGAAACCTCGATGAGAGCAGACGATTTCACTCGCAATTTTCGGAAAGTTCACCCTTCAAGTTAGGAAACGCCTTTGCGAAAATTAGGCGATCAGTCAAGAGAGGATCAATGGGTAGCGAATCACTGATTCCTATGCCGCCGGTTGAGTTGCGCTTGATGGTTAGCACTCCCGAACCGGATTATTTTGATAACCCCAATGGGGTACCGATCATCGCCAGCGTCCCCTTGGATGCCTACGCCACGGTGTTTGACTTCGGTTGTGGGTGCGGACGTATTGCACGGCAACTCCTTCAACAAAATCCGAGGCCACGCCGCTACGTGGGAATCGATACCCATAAGGGAATGGTTGATTGGTGCCGAGACAATTTAACTCCTGTCGATTCTAACTTTCAGTTCTTTCACCATGACGTATATTCTCCCGTTTATGGTGTAAACAATAGCCTCAAGCTGGCCGAGCCTTTTCCTGTCTCGGACGAAGAATTCTCTCTTGTTATTGCTATATCCGTATTTACTCACGTATACAAGGAGCAGGCCACATATTATTTGTCGGAAATCGCCCGCATCCTGGCTCCGCGAGGCGTGGCCCTTGCGAGTTGGTTCTTTTTCGACAGGAAGAGCTTTCCTTTCTTGCGCGACGGTCCATTCTGTTTATTCACAGACGAATTGGATCCCACACAAGCTGTCATTTATGACCGCGAGTGGTTTCTTGATACGATTCGGTCTTGCGGTCTCAGCGTACAACAGACTTTTTATCCACCGATGCCCGGACATCAGTGGAATGTTTGGCTTACAAGGCGCACACCGAACGCTGTCGACGAATTTCCGCGCGGAGAATTGGGAGCCGAATGGCTCTGCGGGACGACTCAAAAACCGATGGCAAAGGTGGCTATTTCCAATGCGGAGAAGCTCAAGGTCGAGAACTTTTCAGAAAAAAACAAAGGGCGCCTCTACTCGACCGGTCCGCCAGTGTTGACTGGGCCGGTAGTCGAACTCGCGGCTATGAAGGCCAAACTGAATGAGACGGAGATGGCACTAACCGCAACGAGGTCGGCGCTGGAGGTTGTCGAACGATCATGGAGCTGGAAAATAGGACGCGCTATGACGTTGCCTGTAAGGCTTCTTCGGAATAGGTTCCACAAATTCCACGCTGACTGACCCCCGAGTTTACATAACCTTTCCGTAAAAAAAGTTTTGCACTCCAATCTGCTGACAGCACGTGGGTTGCTGGAAATAGCTGCCCATGTCGTTTGTCCATTTTCGGCGGTTGATATACTCCCATATGTGACATTCCAACCCGGTCACGCGGGCGGTTTACCTTACCACGCTCGCTTGTTTTGACTATCCTCCCCAATACTGACGCGGTTTTGAGCCGGCCGGGTTGAGAAGTAATCGCTTTTCCCGACGTTTTGCCGATTTCCGGCGGTGGGAGTTTAACCTCAGTCGTTCGCCTTTTCGGCCGACTGGCGGATCAAATGCAGCGGTTCGTTCTCCTCGTTGTGGAAGAGAGGCTTTTCCGAGCCTGGCGATCGTCGCACTTCAGCTGTGAATCCCCAGCAGCAGGGTGACGTAAACACCGATACGTGACACCCCACGGTCCCGGTTTCAATGTTCAAAGGAATCCGAGCTGTCTTCGTACCGCTATAAATAAAGGTTACAAAGCAGCGCGATTCGGGGCGAGGACGGCCGACGGCGCGGATGCCAGACGGGAACAATGGATGCCGGAGCCATTCTTCGAAAGATCGATTTCAATTACGACAGAAACGATTTTCCTGCGGTTGAAATCGATCTGACGCAAAATCTTTCAATATTCTGCGGCAGAAAAAAATCTGGTGTACCAGAACGATTTCAGGTGTGACAGAAACGATTTTCCTGCAGCTGAAATCGATCTGGTGCGAAATGTTTCAACATTCTGCGGCAGAAAAAAATCTGGTACACCAGAACGATTTTAGGTACGCCAGGACGGATTTTCCTGCAGTTGAAACCGACCTGGTGTGAAATCTTTCAACATTCCGCGCCAGAAAAAGATCTGGCGCAACCACAACGATTTCAAGTGTGACAGAAACGATTTTGTTGCAGTTGAAATGAATCTTTCGTTGATGCCATTCGGCAGGCGTTGAAGGCCGTGAGCTAAGTTCAGTTTGAAGGTATGGGGAATGAATGAGCCGCGGATGACGCGGATCGCGCGGATTTGGAAGTGCAATCATGCCGGCAGATCAAAAAACATTTTGGCCGGCAACGTGTCGGCTTTATTGCACTAAATGGAAAATCAGCCGCGAGAAAGGCGATTTTGGTTTGTCACTTTTTTAAATTCTCCGGTTGTCATGGTTAGAGGCGGAAATCTAATTCCGCCCCTTCAAAGTCTCGCCGTCCAGTGACGCTTTCCGCGTTCGCCAACTGAACGGCAATTTCTCGCAGAACAATTCTACAGATTAGGGGAGAAGGACGGCCGTCTTTCTCTAGCCGACGATTCCCTGGGCGGCTGCGACATCTCGATCGAAGTGTGTCTCATCGCATCCCGCAACCGTCGCGGAATCAATCTCACGCCCGCGGTGTTTCAATCGACCGATGAAAGGACAAGTCATGGATATCGAAAAAGTAATGTTTCTTTACCCCAAGCGGAGGAATGCCGTATGTTTCACGAGTCAACATCTATTGAGGCTGCGCGCTATCGCGCTTGCGCTTCGCGTATTGAGGCTGCGCGCTATCGCGCTTGCGCTTCGCGTATTGAGGCTGCGCGCTATCGCGCTTGCGCTTCGCGTATTGAGGCTGCGCGCTATCGCGCTTGCGCTTCGCGTATTGAGGCTGCGCGCTATCGCGCTTGCGCTTCGCGTATTGAATCATACATGAACGACGATAGACCCAAACCCGTTCCACCCCTTACGGCCAGGACCGCGGACGGCAAACTGTACACGAGGTTCGCGGACGTCGAGGCGGAAATTCGGGAGGTATGGTGCCGGCCGCCATTGGACTGGATTGCCCGTAAGGAGAAGCTCAAAAGCGAGACGCTGGTGTTTTTGATCCGGAAATCCGGGCTGAACGACGACTATATTCGCGGACAGCTTCAGGCCGAGCTGAACGCACGGGCGGTCCGAATCTCGGAAAGCCACGTGAAGGGCCTCGACGACATCCTAACAGAGGAGATCGGCTTAGAAGTCGAAGCGAAGATCTTCAATCTCGTTTGGTCGGATGTGAACTCCGCCCAGGCGGAGTACCTCGAGATCACTTTTGCCGAGAAGGTCCGCGACCTGACCAAAAACGCCATCGAACGTTACAAACACTCCGTGATGGGCGAACGCGAGCAGCTCGACGTCTCGACGGACAAGGATGCCGGCAAGGGGGCCTTTGCAGTCGTCGAGCTGCGCCAGGACGTGGTCGACCTGCGCCGTGATCCGGAAGAGATCCTTGTACTCATCGAGGACGAGTCCCCCCGGGACGAGCTGTACCAAAAGATACACGACGCCGTGAAGGACCCACGGCACTTCCAGGCGCTCTATCTCTTCCATGCTGAAGATAAGTCGCTTTCGGAGATAGCGGCCCAGTTCAATGCAACAGTCCGCCAAATCCGGCACTGGAAGTCCACCGCCATGCACCAGATACGCGTCGCGCTTGGGATCGAGACCGAAGAAAAACGCGAAGCCCTGAGACAACTACGGCGCGCTCGCCGGGCGAACCGCCGCATGGAATCCAGCGCGAAGCGCAAGCGCGCTGGAAGCGTGAGCGCGGCAGCGCGAAACATCAAGCGACGCGGTCAGCCTAAAGTAACGATTCGTCCCAGTTCTCAACCGCCGTCTATATCCATCTAACTCAGACACGAGATCTGCGCGAAGCGCAAGCGCGCGCGAAGCGTGAGCGCGGCAGCGCGAAACATCAAGCGACGCGCGCAGCCTAATTTGACGGAGCTTGTTCCGTCGATGCGCAAGTGGAGTGCGCCCGAACTCCGCAAATCCAAACTTGAAGTAGAACAAAAGGAGATTCCAATGAGTGTTTCAAAGACAAAAGTAAGTCCGATACGTGCGGTCATGGGTTTTAATGCCCTGACCGACGCCAACCTGGTGGTTTTGGCCAACGGCGTGTTGAAAGGTTTAACCGGCAACGCGTCGTTTCCGAATC
>QHWY01000177.1:0-23058 GCA_003223875.1 Acidobacteriota bacterium
TCTTCCATGCGTATTGGACCCCAAGTTGATCGGCCTCCTTTTGATCCTTCTCGACCGGTTCGACGAGTGCGCGGTCGACGAGCGTGCCTAAGCCCTGAAGTCCATAATTGACGCCGTAATACGTTCCCGCATTACTAAAGCGTCACCGGCACGTGCCGGCGATTCAGACGGAAAGAAGCACCACCGCCCCGACGCAAAACAACAACACCCAAAACGGGACACCGGACACTTCCCACAGAATTCCGAACACTTCCTACCAAAGCGAATTCCTGATTTGGAGTGCGCTTCCCCTGATGAGGAGTAGCTCATTTCTCATTTGGGTTTGGCTTCCCCCAATGAGGAATAGACCATTCCTGATTGGGAGTGCGCTTTCCCCGATGAGGAATGGCTCATTCCTCATTTGGGTTTCATTTTCCGCGATGAGGGTTGGCCCATTCCTGATTGGGAGTGTGCTTTCCCCGATGAGGAATGGCTCATTCCTCATTTGGGTTTCACTTTCCCCGATGAGGGTTGGCCCATTCCTGATTGGGAGTGTGCTTCTCCTGATGAGGAATACCTCATTCCACATTTGGGTTTGGCTTCCCCCAATGAGGAATAGTGAATTCCTGATTTGGAGTGACCTTCCCCCGATCAGGAAGGGCTCATTCCCCATTCGGGTTTCACTTTCCCTAATAAGGAATACCCAATTCCTGATTTGGAGTGCGCTTCCCCTGATGAGGAATAGTCCATTCCTCATTCGGGTTTGGTTTCCCCTAGTCAGGAAAGGACCATTCCTCATCAGGAGCCAGCTTTCCCAAATGAGAAATAGGCCATTCCTGATTCGGGTTTGTCTTCCCCTAATGACGAAAAGCCAATTCCTTTTTGGGGGTCTGGCTCCCCGAGTCAGCGAAAGCCCGACGATCGGCGGACCAGGGAAAGGCCAGCCTCGTCCATGCGCATATTGAGATTACCCACAGACACGCTCGTGCAAAGTTTCATTGTTTCATTTTGCCGGTACCGCGCCGGCGGTTGTCTATTCGGCAGAGACGATGATTTCTGCCGCCGAGAAATTCGTAAGAGAGGCGGAAATGATCGTTTGCGGCGCGAAGCCGATTGCGGAGGCTGCGGCAATAAGGGTTTCTTTGGCGGAGAAGATCGAGTCGTGGACGGACTTAATGGCCGGCGGAATCGAAGTACTTGTTTCGCACTCGTCAACGATCAGTGATGACGCAGAAATAATCCTCAAGGAAGCGGAGTTGGTCGTGCCTAGAAGACCAAGAACTGCGCGCGCATGCCCTCGATCATACCATTACGGGCCGATGAAGGGCGCGAACAACGCCCGGTACGTTTCATCCGGAAAAGGCGGGCCGTGATATCGCGAACGAACAAGGTCGATGATGGCCACATTGAATGAGAAGTTGACGGGGAGCTCAATCTCTACAGCAAGCACCACGGAAAAGCCTGCGAATTGTTTGCCGATTTTCTTCAACAGCGCATTGTCCAAATGCTTTACAAAACTGACGCGCACTGCTTTTATCCCGTGCTCGAGAATCATGTGGGCTTCGTCATTTTCAGTAACGATCCAGCCTTGCTTCAGCAGCGTGTCGTATGCAGCGCGCAGTATGGAGCCGGCAATGTCGAAGGGCTGGGTTGTCCGGCGCTGCTGATCGTACAATTGCCGGCGTGAGGGCTCGCTGAGTACGCTGTAGGCCTGGTTTATAGACGACATGATCGAAGCAGCCTCCGGCGTGGAATTCCGGTCGGGATGGTATTGCAGCGCCAACGAGCGGTACGCCTTATGGATTTCGTCGAATGTTGCCGTCGCGTCAATCCGGAGCAGTTCGTAATAGTCCATAAGGTCATTCATCTCCTTCGAAATTACATGCGCGGTACGCTTCGCGAACCGAGAGATCACCCTTAAGTGCCAATTCGACAGCCTGCCGCGTCAGGGAAATCAGACCGCCGAGACGCGCCGCGTCTCGGATGTCAAACTCCGATCCGGTCAGAATCGTGCTGCGCAATCGCGGAGTAATTTCCATGAGTTCGTACATGCCGATGCGTCCGCCGTTGCCCGTGAATTTGCATTGGCTACAGCCCTTGCTCTGGCGCAACAGCCCCTGTTGGGTGTCCGGAATTGAAAGGTGCTTCAAGTAGATTGGGCGAGGAAAATCCTGCTCAGCACAGGCAGCGCAATTCAGCCGCGCGAGGCGTTGAGCAACCACGCCGATGAGCGCCGATGAGAGCACCGGCCGCCCGACACCGAGTTCCGTTAACCGAAGCACAGCGGAGATGGCATCTGTTGCATGGAGTGTCGACATAACTAAATGCCCCGTCATGGCTGCATGGAAGGCGGTCAGTGCTGTATCGGCATCGCGAATTTCGCCGACGAGGATGACGTTCGGGTCCTGCCTCAAGATGGCGCGCAATGCCTTCGAAAACGTCAAGCCCGCCTTCTCGTTCACCTGAACCTGACTGATGCCTTCGACTTCGTATTCGATAGGATCTTCGATCGTCACAATGTTGATCGGTTCCCGGCGGATCTCATTGACGCATGCGTAGAGCGTGGTTGTCTTTCCGCTGCCTGTCGGCCCAACCGTGAGTAACATCCCCTGCGGTCTGCGGATCAACCCGTGCAGTTGCTCTTCGACTTGCGGGCGAAAACCAAGCTGGGCGAGTGTCATCAGCGAACGGCCCCGCCGGAGCATGCGAATAACGATCTTTTCTCCCCATCGCGTGGGGAGAATCGACACACGAATATCCGGCCCGACTGCTTCTTCCGCCGTGATATGCCCGTCTTGCGGCACTCTGCGCTCGCTGATGTCGAGACGCGCCAGGACTTTGATACGCACAACGAGGTTTTCGTGCATCCAGCGCGGAATCTCAAGCGACTCCTTCAACACTCCAGCGACGCGATAGCGGACCCGAGTCGGCCCCTGGCTGGGCTCAATATGGACGTCGCTCGCATCCATCGCAGCGGCTTCCTCGAAAATCATTTTTTGAATTCGCACGATCGGCGAAGACGAATCACCGGTCTGCGGCGGCTTGTCGCGATAAACTAACGCAGGTAATTGGGACATCGATTGTTGTGCGGGGGATAAAGGCGAAGGGCTTTCTTATAACATCACGAGGCCACGGGGATGAGAAGGAAAAAAGGAATGGTACATCAACTCCCCTCCCCTAACTTGAAGTTGCAAAACTGCCGCAAAGCGGTTTTCGTCTGCTGTAGCGGCGGTCTATGACCGCCGGTACTTCGTTGATTCCGCGAAAAACCGGCGCTCATAGAGCGCCGCTACAGTAAGAACCGAACCCGCTATTCCGTAGTTTTGCAACACCCTCAACTTAGGAGGGTTGTTGTTGTATCTTAAGAATCATGATTTACGATGTCACCGTGCCGATCACCAACACGATGCCTGTATGGCCGGGTGATCCGCCCGTCCAGCTGTCGGCGAAGTCGCACGAGTCACGAGACAAAACTCACATCGTCAGCCTGACCGCTATCGCTATGGGTTCGCATACCGGCACTCACATCGACGCTCCCTTTCACATGATCAAAGACGGAAAACGGCTGCATGAATTTCCTTTGGAAATCCTGGTCGGAAGAGCAACGGTCTTCAAAATCCCTCGAGTCCGCTCCATCGGGCGCGCCGATCTCGAACGCTTGGACTGGACCGGTGTCGAACGCGTTCTCTTCAAGACGGATAATTCCGCTCATTGGCTGGACGGACAATTTTACGAAGGGTTCGTCTATCTCGAGCCCGCCGGCGCCGAATTTCTCGTCGAGCGCGGCGTGCGGTTGGTAGGCATCGACTATTTATCGATCGACAAATTCCGATCCGAGGCTCACCCGACGCACCTTGTTTTGCTCAGCAAGAATATTTTGATTCTCGAAGGTTTGAATTTAAGGGCTGTCACGAGCGGCCAGTACATGTTGTACGCCTTGCCATTGAATCTGCAGGATGCCGACGGCGCGCCGGCTCGCGCGATATTGGTGAATTCATGATGAGGATCCGACGCATCAGGGCCAGAGAGGTTCTGGACTCCCGCGGGAATCCCACGGTGGAAGTCGACTGCGTGTTGGAATCCGGAATTCGCGGCCGCGCTATTGTGCCTTCCGGTGCGTCGACGGGCGAGCACGAGGCATTGGAACTGCGCGACGGCGACAAGAAAAGATATCTTGGAAAAGGCGTTAAAAAGGCCGTGCACAACGTCAATGAGATCATCGCACCGGCGATGGCCGGCCAAGATGCCACGCTTCAATCCCATATGGACGAGATGATGCTGGCAATGGACGGAACTAAGAACAAAGCAAAGCTCGGCGCCAATGCCATTCTCGGTGTTTCGATGGCAGTGGCGCGGGCTGCCGCAGAGGCGCATGAGTTGCCGCTCTATCGATACATCGGCGGTGTAAAAGCCAGCGTACTTCCCGTCCCTATGATGAATATCATCAATGGCGGCGCGCATGCCGATAACAATGTTGACCTGCAAGAATTCATGATTGTGCCCGCCGGCGCGACGATTCTTCCTGAAGCTCTGCGTATGGGCGCCGAAGTGTTTCACAACCTCAAAAAAATCCTTCACGACAGCGGACACCAAACGGCGGTGGGCGATGAAGGAGGTTTTGCGCCGAATCTGAAATCGAACCACGAAGCCATCGAGTTGATCCTAAGAGCCATTGAAGCTGCCGGCTACAAGCCGGGCGACCAAATCGCGCTTGCTTTGGACGCTGCCTCGAGTGAGTTCTACGACAAGAGCGGCAAATATATTTTCAAGAAATCGGATAAGTCCGCGAGGAGCGCTGCGGATATGGTCGAGCTCTACGCCGAGTGGGCGAAAAAGTATCCTATCGTGTCGATCGAAGACGGCCTCGCCGAAGATGACTGGGATGGATGGCAAATACTGACACGAGAACTGGGCAAGAAAGTCCAGCTTGTCGGCGACGACCTTTTCGTCACCAACACGGAACGGCTTGCGCGCGGTATGGGAATGGGCGTCGCGAATGCGATCCTCATTAAGGTGAATCAAATCGGCACGCTCACCGAAACTCTGGATGCGATCAATATGGCGCGCAAGGCGTCTTATGGCATCGTTATCTCCCATCGTTCGGGTGAAAGCGAAGATACGTTCATTGCCGATCTCGCTGTTGCAACAAACGCCGGTCAAATCAAGACCGGCTCCATGTCACGAACCGATCGCGTGGCCAAGTACAACCAACTTCTCCGAATTAATGAAGAACTCGAGGATCAGGGTATCTACGCAGGCCGCGACGTGTTCAACCGTCCCTGACAGCCGGGTAAGGCGTCAACTGTAGCGGCGCTCTATGAGCGCCGGCAATTCGGCAGGTGCGACATCGCCGGCGGTCATAGACCGCCGCTACAGTCGACAGCGTGAGTTCTTGCCTAAAGTCCAAGCCGAGTATATACAAGAGCCTCGATGAACACTTCACCGGATCGAGGAGGCGAGGTCCGTCGGTTGCAAACGCTCCTGGATGCAGCCAGGCTGCTGAATTCCACTCTTGAACTGAAGGAACTCACCCAGATTATATTGGACGTTGTTCGTGCGGAAGTGCCGGTCAACCGGATATCCGTGTTCGTCGTCGATCGTGGACGAAATGTCCTTCACTCTCTCGTGGCGCAAGAAGTCGAAGGTTTTGAAATCACATTGCCGGTAGGCACCGGAATAGCGGGAACAGTGGCAGCCACGGGTGAGATCCTGGACATTCCCGATGCTTACGCCGATCTGCGCTTTGATACGCGCTTCGATCAGATTCTCAAATACCGTACGAATGACGTTTTCGCCCTGCCTGTCTACAACCGTCAAGGTGAGATTGTTGGCGTTGTCGAATTACTCAATCGCGAAAGACCGATAACTGCCGGGGACCGCGAGTTTCTTCTCGGGATTTCCGTTTATATCGGATTGGCCCTTCAAAACGCGTGGTCGCACAGGCAAGTCCGCGCCGGGGGGCAATTCCAACAGGAACTCGTCGCGCTGCGCGATAACCTGGCAGAAGCGGAGCAAATTTCACTCACCTCGGGATTGTTGGGCCTCGTGCTTCAGGAAATCAGTAATCCCCTCGCCGTTGCAATGGGCTACACCGAACTCGCGCGAGATCTCGATCTCGAACCGTTGCCCGAAAAGCTCCGAACCTATCTCGCGAAAATTACCCACGGCCTGGATCAGACAGCCTCCGCCGCGCGAAGTTTCCGGCGCTTCATCGAGAGTGAACACCAGCGGAGTCCATTATCGTTGAGTATTGTACTGACCGAGATCAGCAACTTGCGCGCCCAGGAGTGGTCACGTCTGAATATCGAGTCGGCGTTGTTCGTTGAGAGTGTGCCAGATGTATTCGCAAGTAAACGACAGATGGAGCTTGTCATCCTCTATCTGGTAAAAACCGCCGAACGCGCCCTTCTGCAGTCGGAAGGCAAGCGAGAGTTGCGAATGTTTTTGTCCGAAGCAGGTGAAAACGTCAGGGTGGAAATCTATAACAGCAGCCCGGCCGCAATGCCTGTGATGCAGACTCGCCTGTCGCAGTCACCCTTCAGCGCGGCGAGCGCTGAAGTCGCGGCCGGCGGTCTCGATTTGGCCATCACTGCTTCTATCGTTCAGCAACACAATGGACGCATGCGAGTCGAACACCAGGGTGCGGGTAGTAGTGTGATCCTGGAACTTCCCACTTATTCCGGCGATTCAGCGACGCGTTAATTTAGCTATCGCTGCCCGTGATGGTCGTTGTTGAGCAACCGCGAGCCATCCGTCTCCACACATCGGGGCGATTCCTCTAAGGGCTCGTTTGACGGCTTCACGACACGTACCGGCATTGTCCATGGACCCGTGAGGAGCTTTGGATCATCGACGGTCACCTGATACGCCAGATTCTCTCCCAGGCGCCACAACCGTTCAGTGACGCGCATCGCATCGGAATGGAAATATCCTTCCTCGCCAAACCAGGTATCCTCGACAAAATTCGTCGACTCAACCACCAACGTATTCCCTTCCCAATGTCCGACGGAATCACCGTAATGCGACGGATTGGGGTCCTTGCGATGCGGCCGGCCGTCGGTTGGAATGACGCGGTACGGATCGCCGGAAATGTCCTCGTAAAGGAAAATCATCTCGCCGGAGAGTTGAATGATTCGGCGCGGCGGTCCAATCCTTGGAGTACCTGGTTTACCACAGTAGAAGACCGGATCGAGCTTACTCTCGTTGTCGGATAGATGCTTGACTTTCGCTTGAAATTCCGGCTTGTAGGAAGGCGCGGAAGTGGACGGCAGGGCACCTGCGACGTCGGACTTCACCGGCCTGCGTCCACTCGCATCGATTCTGTTGATCTGGACCTTGCCATTAATTTCCCTTTTCAAGGCTGTCGGCGGCAGGTCGATCGAAAAGAGCCACAATCCGCTCAGGTCCGGATGAGCGGCTGCCGGCTTCTGCGCACGCGCCAGAACGGGAAGTACCAACGCCACCATCACGATGGAAACGAAACGGTTCATCACGTGGTTCTCCTTTTTATCAGCGCTCATCGGCTGCATTTGTGAGTTCCAAAGAAGTACCGTCGGCAAATGTGATCTTTTGCAGGTATCCATACAGCGAACGATCTTTGGCGCCGACGCCTTCGACTTTGACCGCTTGTCCAATAGATTTCGCGAAATCGGCCCGGCCAACGCCCACCCGGCGGAACCATGCCGGCGGATTGCTTTCAAAAACCCAGCTTGCCGCTTTTCCGTCTTCAGCTTTTGCTTCGATGTAAACAACAATATGTGGATTGATCCAATCGATCTTCGTCAGTGTGCCCGACATCCCAATACGCTTCGACATGTCGAATATGGCCGACGGTGAGTGATGCGCCCATAACGAGACGGTCACAAGAAGAATCATCAGCGCCAGCAAGACGCCACAAAGTTTTCGTGTCACAGGCATTCTCCTTTTGGAATTGAGGAGCAGTTTATCACAGCGGCTTCACTCGCCTTGGTACGGAAACCGATGGATGGCTTTCACACAGTCGGCCAGAGCCTGGAGAAGAGTTTGTCCCCATCCGCATGGAGTGTAGGCTGCGATCTTTTGATTCGTCTGCTTGTCGGCTTCCGCAAAGAAGCGCATATTCAGGTGGTTCGGTGTCGCATATTCACGTACCGTGATCCGGAATTCGATGGTCTTGTCTCCTTCACGTTTGTTGATCGAATAAAAGTGCAATTGTGCGAGCTCTTCCGACGGTTCTGTTTGCGCGAAGGTCCATTCCCCCATGTCGTTCTCCAAAATCCAAAAAGTACGGGGATTGTAGCTACACCGTTTAAGATGTGCAACAACTGCCCTCCTAACTTGAGGGTGTTGCAAAACGGCCGCAAAGCGGTTTTCGTCTGCTGTAGCGGCGGTCTATGACCGCCGGTACTTCGTGATTCTGCGAAAAACCGGCGCTCATAGAGCGCCGCTACAGTAAGAACCGAACCCGCTATTCCGTAGTTTTGCAACACCCTCCTAACTTAGGGCAGTTGTTGGGCGCTAGAACAATCCAGGTTGAGGTGGCCGGTAGGGAATGCCTAAATGCGTATATGCCAGCTGCGTCGCAACGCGGCCGCGGGGCGTCCGCTGAAGGAAACCGATCTGGAGCAGATACGGTTCATAAATGTCCTCGATGGCGTCCACCTCCTCGCTAAGCACGGCCGCAATGGTGTTGACGCCGACCGGCCCACCGCCAAAGCGGTCAATAACCGCGCGCAGTAGTTTTCGGTCGATATCGTCAAAGCCGTGCTCGTCGATGTCGAGTAGTTTTAAAGCGTCGTGTGCCATAGCCACCGTGATCTCGCCGGTTCCTTTCACGTCTGCGTAATCGCGAATCCGTTTCAACAAACGATTTGCCACGCGCGGCGTGCCGCGGCATCGCTTCGCGATCTCGTGGCATCCGTCGTTGGTGATCGGCGCATTGAGAATCTCGGCAGACCTGCGGATGATGTACTCCAATTCCGCCACCGTGTAGAAGTCCAACCGATGGACCATACCGAAACGCGAACGGAGCGGCGCCGTGATCAGACCCGCTCGCGTGGTTGCGCCAATCAAAGTAAAGCGGCGTAGATCGAGCCGATGGGTCCGGGCACTTGGACCCTGGCCGATGATGATGTCGAGTTTGAAATCCTCCATTGCGGGATAAAGGATCTCTTCGATGGTGGGCTGTAGGCGGTGAATCTCGTCGATAAACAGAACGTCGCCGAATTCAAGATTCGTCAATATCGCTGTGAGGTCACCTTTAAGTTGAATCAAAGGCCCGGCCGTCGACCGAAAATGCGCGCTCATTTCGTTGGCGATTACGGATGCCAACGTGGTCTTGCCGAGGCCGGGTGGACCATAAAGCAAAATGTGATCGAGCGGCTCACCACGTTTCCGAGCGGCCTGGATGGCGACGTCGAGATTATCTTTAACGCTCTGCTGTCCGATATACTCGCCGAGGACTCGAGGACGAAGCGACAACTCAAATGTCGCTTCCTCTTCGATCATCGACCCCGCTATCACCCGCTTTGACATATTTTTTAGCGTCGGGCCCACCGGCCAAGTCATAGTTGGTACGCCGCCCTTAATTCGTCGCGCTTCGCGCTCCCTACGTGGCCTCCTTGATGACTTTTGGCCGGTTCCCCCACGCCCTAAGCCTTCGTCAAGATGTGAAGGGTTCGCTTGAACAAGACATCGAACGCCGGATCCGTGTCGCCATTCATCGCGCGGCGCATCGCCGCTTCGGCATGAGCGCGCAGGTAACCCAGATTCTCCAAGGCGGACAGCACATCGCTTTCGACCGGCAGTGCAGCTGGACCTTCCGTGAAGTCTTGCAGCTTATCCCGCAGTTCGAGAATGATTCTTTCTGCAGTTTTCTTCCCAACTCCGGGGATCGCCGTAAGACGCGCCAGATCGCCGCGCTTGATTGCACTCACAAGATCTTGCACCGACCCACCGGAAAGAATGGTGACGGCAAGCTTCGGTCCGATACCCGAAATGGTCATCAGTTTCTCGAAGATGAGTCGTTCACGACGCGTAGAGAATCCATAGAGGGCAATCATGTCCTCACGGACATGCGTATGGATGTCGATCGAAACATCTGAACCTTGGTCAGGCAGCGATGTAAAAGTCGTGAGCGGAACGAAGACTTCGTAGCCCACGCCATTCACATCAACAATGACGCGGGCAGGATCTTTTTGGGTCAGTTTTCCTCGGAGGTGGGCGATCATTCGATCTCCACCAAATCGATAACTCCGATAACCGCCGCATCGATCGGCGACTCGATGTGCCCGACCGAGGTCATCGCCGAAAATCCTTCTTGAACGGCAAGAACGCGATCACCCACACCGGCATCCACCGCGTCAAGCGCAACTACAAGCTCACCCATAGGTTCATCTTTAAGATCAAGAGGCTGGAGAAGCAGAATCTTCTTTCCCTCATGGCTCAGTTGCTTCTGAGAAGCGACAACGTTACCGACAACTCTCGCGATGATCACTTTGTGCCTTTTTGTGGCTATTCCCTTTCAATGTTGTCAACGATAGCGACCACTGTCGCTTCAGTCGGAACCTCTTCCGGTTTGAATGCATACGCGGCTTCGCGGCCGCGGCACACATAAACGGTTTCGCCGGCACCGGCACCGACGGCGTCAACGGCGACGACAACCGGACCCTGGGGGAGGCGGCGAACCAGCAAAAGCGTTTTCCCTTCCAGCACATCGTTTTTTTCGCTCGCGACCACACGGCCGATAACTTTGCCCAGATACATACCTCAGTCCTGCGAGACCTGATCCACGATCCCGACGATCGCCGCATCCACTGGTGTGTCCTTGCAGCCGGATGCCATCCGCGCCGAACTTCCTTGAACGATGAGAACCTGTTCTCGAAAACCGGCGTGCACCGTGTCCACCGCCACGATGTAACCTTTCTCGTCGTTTCCGTCGGGATCCACAGGTCTGCAAATCAGAAGTTTCTTGCCTTCGAGCCTCGGATCCTTCCGGGTTGCGACGACCGTTCCAATAATCCTTCCCAAAAGCATGGATGATTACTTCGTTGTCTTTCCGATCGGCAGAACGTCTTCGAGATTCGAATGCGGTCTTGGAATGACGTGTACGCTGATCAACTCGCCCACCCGCCGGGCTGCAGCAGCTCCCGCATCGGTAGCCGCCTTCACCGCCGCGACATCACCGCGAACCATAGCGGTCACATAGCCCGATCCTATTTTTTCCCAGCCCACAAGATTGACCTTCGCCGCCTTCACCATTGCATCAGCAGCTTCGATCATCGCAACCAGACCGCGCGTTTCGATCATTCCCAGGGCTTCCCCTATCGGGCTTTCTCCCTCTCGTACCATTTATCAGCTCCTTTATTCTGTAGCGGCGGTCTATGAACGTGTAAATGAGTTGGTGACGCACAACTCCCCTCCTAAGTTAGGAGGGGTGCCCGAGCGAAAGCGAGGGCGGGGTGGTTCCCTCAACTGCCATCAACGGCAGGGGAACCACCCCGCCTAACTTAGGAGGGGAGTTGCCCACCATTTCATTCACACGTTCATCGAGCCTTCCCTCTACAGCTTATTTCAAATTTGAAACGACCCGTTCGATCAAGTCGATCAGCTCACTGCGAGTGAGAGAGATCGTCTCTGATACTCCGTCGGTGACAGGACACATCGGGTCCTTCGGCTGGGCATCGGAACCTTCAAGCCCGTAATACTTCTGCCGTTGAACCCACAACTTTTCAACATCCTCAGACGAAAGCAATCGCTCGCGCCCGAGAATCTTCGTATAAATGGAAATTTTCGCGAAATGTTCGACCGTATCCATCCGGTTGAAAGCATCCTCGAGGTTGGCGCCATACGTTACAACTCCGTGGTTGGCCATCAGCAGCGCGTCGAAATTCTTCACAAAAGGCCTGAGCTGATCGCTCAATTCGGGCGTGCCGGGTGTTCCGTATTCCGCTAAAGGAATGCAGCCCAGGGCGAGAACAACCTCGGAGATGAGCGCCTTGTTGAGAGGAATACCGGCGGCCGCATACGCCGTCGCACAAGGTGGATGCGCGTGAACGACCGCATGAATATCCGGCCGCATTTCATATATAAGAAGGTGCATCGCGATTTCACTCGACGCTTTCCTTTCGCCCTTGATCTTTTGCGCCTTCATGTCGATGATGACCATGTCCTCGGGCTTGACGAATCCTTTGTTCGAGATCGTGGGCGTGCACATGATGTGCCCGTCGGGCAGGCGCGCGCTGACGTTGCCGTCGGTGGACGCAACGTATCCTTTCTCATAGGTGAGATGGCAGAACCGCGCAATCTCGGCGCGATATTGGGCTTCGGACACGGACGGCATTCTATCTTATTTTTTGATGGCTGCGCCCTATCTTGAGGCTGCGCGCTAGTGTGGTGTCCCAAATAAATTTTGACAAGCAGACATGTTTCAGTTTGGGTACATTCCCCTCCTTACAAAGGGTGGCTGCGGCATCAATCAAAAGTCGCGAAGCCACCGAAGAGCCGCAGACGGGGTGGTCGCTCACGCGACACGTTTCACAAACGCATTCCGAAGCATCGCTTGTGAGCGACCACCCCGTCCGCGCTTTTTTTCGGAACGGATCCATTTTGCTAATAGCGCGTCCACCCCTCCTTTGCAAGGAGGGGAATACACCTACCCCAAATCGGTGTCAAACATGAAGTGGGACACCACACTAGCGCGCTTGCGCTTCGCGTCGGGCTTGCATTCGCTCCGCTCATTCTTGGATGGCTGCGCCCTATCGGGCTTGCATTCGCTCCGCTCATCTTTTTGATCGCTGCGCCCTATCGGGCTTGCATTCGCTCCGCTCATCTTTTTGATCGCTGCGCCCTATCGGGCTTGCATTCGCTCCGCTCATCGCAAACGGCTTCTTCGGAATCCGTAGGAAAAATAGACGAACATTCCCACAACTAACCACAACGCGAAACGGATCCAGGTGATCGCCGGCAGACCCATCATCAAATAAATGCACGACGCAATTCCCAGGATCGGCGTGACCGGTGACCACGGGGTCCTGAACACTCTTGGGCGATGCGGTTCGCGTTTTCGGAGCACAAGAATTCCAAGGCAAACGAGAATAAATGCAAACAGCGTCCCGATGTTCGTGAGGTCCACCATTTCATCGATGCTGGTGAACATCGCGCAGACGGCAACGGCCACACCGGTCAGGATCGTGGTGACGTGCGGTGTCCGGAATCGCGGATGTACCTTGGCAAACGATTGCGGAAGCAGCCCATCCCGCGCCATTGAGAAGAAGATTCTGGGCTGCCCGAGCTGAAAAACCAGGAGCACCGCTGTGTGCGCCACGACCGAGCCGAACGCGACAATTCCCACGAACAAGTCGCCCCACTTCTCAATGTTGGCATATTGCAATGCCATCGTTAACGGCTCGGCCTGTTCGGTTGCCAGCTTCTGTCTCAAGACATCAAATGGAATGATCCCGATAAAGACGGCTGCAACGAGGATATAAACGACAGTCGAGATCAACAATGAACCAATGATGCCGACCGGCAAATCCCGCGAAGGTCGGCGTGTTTCTTCCGCAACGGTCGAAACTGCGTCGAACCCGATATAGGCGAAGAAAACGATTGCCGCCCCTGCTTGCACGCCGGCCCAGCCGTTCGGCAATAGCGGGTGAAAGTTGGCCGATTTGATGTAGCTCCACCCGACGGCAACGAAAAAGCCGAGCACGATGAGCTTCAGCAACACCATTGTCGTATTCACCGTGGCGCTCTCGCGAATACCGATCACGAGAACAATGGTGATAACCGCCACGATTGCGAACGCCAGAACGTTAAATACGATCGGAACACCGAAAACATGTGGAGCCCGGTCGAAGAGTCCGGGAATGCGGGCGGCGGTGCGATAGTCCGTGGACATCCAATCGGGAACAGAGATGCCGAATCCGGAGATCAGCGTTTTGAAATAATTGCCCCAACTGATGGCGACGGCAACGTTGCCGACGGCGTATTCGATGATCAGGTCCCAACCGATGATCCACGCAATCAGTTCGCCGAGCGTCGCATAGGCGTACGTGTATGCGCTGCCGGAAATGGGGATCATCGCTGCGAACTCCGCATAGCACAATGCGGCAAATCCGCATGCAACGGCTGTGAAGATAAACGACAGGATTAAACCCGGACCCGCTCCGGGCCGGGTTGCATCGCCGGCTGCTGCTGTGCCGATAGTGGCAAATATGCCGGCGCCGATGATTGCTCCGATGCCCAGCGCGGTGACGTCCACCGGTCCAAGAGCCTTCTTCAACCGGTGCTCGGGCTGTTCCGCCTCGGCGACCAACTGATCCATCGTTTTTCGGCGGAACAGATCCTTCAGCATCTCAGCGGCGGAATCCGTACTCCAGGACGAAAAACTCGGGCTTATAATCGGCTGTCGCACCGCGAAGTTTTGCGAGTTCGGCCTCCGGACCATGAAACTCGAGCCGCAGAAGATTCGTGAGCTTCTGAAACTCCGCTAAAAGCGGACCGACGTTTTGCAAATGCGCGAGCGCGGCGTCGGCATCTTGATAGCCTTCGCGGCAAAATATGACGTCACCGTTAAAGCTGAAGCCGTAGTAAAGACATCCAGGCTCGGTCTTCGATTTTTCTATGAATCGCTCACAGAGCGCCTTGACCTCCCGCACCTTTCCGCTGTGGATCTTGAAATAGGGTGCGATGCTGACGCTTTTGTCCTGAGTTGCCATAGTTCTCCTCCTTACGATTTCTAGGAAAGATCAATTATTTTACCGTTCACGGCGGACCCGCCAATCGTTAAACGTGCCACCGTAATCGGCAATCTAAACCGCCGCGGACCTGCGCTTCCTGGGTTGAGAAACAACACTCCACCGCGCCTCTCGATCGACGGCCGATGCGAATGACCGCTGATCACAACCTGGCAGTTTCGGTCCGCCGGATCGCCCTCGGTTTCTTTCAGATTATGCAGAATGTAGATGCTCACGCGACCGATGCGTACGACTTCGGTTTCAGGGATTGCCTCAGCCCAAGGCCCTTTGTCGTTATTCCCGCGGACGGCAATGACGCGAGCAATTGAACTCAATTCCTTTAGTACTTCGGCAGTACCCACGTCGCCGGCGTGGAGAATCAGATCAACACCGTCGAAGGCCCGTGCCACTTCAGGACGTACAAGGCCATGAGTGTCGGAAATGACTCCGATTCGGGCGCGAAACGCTTTAAGTCTAGCGGCCATTCCGGCCGTTACGCTGTCCGCGCATGAAGGAGCGCAGCGCCCGCTCCGTTTCCTTTTGAGCTTTGGCGAGTTCCTTCATTTCCTGGGCCAGTTCTTTATGGGCATCGGCGATCTCGGCAAATTTCGCATCAAGCTTGGCGTCCGTGCGTTTCTGAGCATCGGCTAATCGCGCGAGCTTCGCATCGGTGCCTTTCTGGGCTTCAGTTAATTGAGCGATCGCCGCCTCGTTTTTGACGAGCATCCGCATACCCTGCTGAATGAGCTTGGTTATGCCACCCAAACGGACTTCGGTCTTGGCTTGAGTTTTTAGGATGAAATCAATGGTCCGCTCGACATCCACGGCGAGAGTATAGCACCGGGCGCGGCTAGGCTCTTTCTATCGCGTGAAGATCGATTTCGCGATCATGGCATGAACGCCCTTGGTGCCGTCCACGAGCTGTGTGACATGAAGATCCGCTGCGAGCGAGCAGAGAATGTAGGCCTCATCGCGCTTCATTCCTTTCTCGGTCACTAGAAAATCGATCATCTCGTGCGTTGCGAGTCGCGCGGCTTCATCAAGATCGGTGTGCAGCCCCATCGCGATGTAATGCGTCGGCGTCTCGGCGCGAGGCCAGGTGAGGCGCTTTCCTTTCCGGACGGTCACCTGCACAGTGCCGCGCAATGAGGTCTCCAGCGCCGTCACCGTCACTTCGCCGTCACCTTGCATGGCATGTCCGTCTCCCATCGAGAGCAGGGCGCCGCGGACATGAACAGGAAGATAAAGTGTGGACCCCGCGACGAGTTCTTTATTGTCAAGGTTACCGGCGTGGTGGCCCGGCGGACCACTCGATATACGTCCAACTAACGGATCCGGCGCCACTCCAATCGAGCCGAAGAAGGGAGCAATTTTCAAACGAATTCCTGGCGAAAACTCCGCAATGCCGGCGCGTGCATCGAGACGGACAAGTTTGACAGCGACGTATGGAAACTCCTCGGGAAGCGTGCCGCCGGTAGGACCAAAACCGCTGACGCCGTACGGATGAAGGAACTCAAAGCTCTGGATTTTCACTTCCAATGTGTCGCCCGGCTCAGCGCCTTCAATCCATATAGGACCTGTGAGCGGATGAGCGCCGGGACCACGCTCTTTCACGCCCTCCTCAACTGCCTTGAGCGCGCTCGGTATTTCGCTTTCAGCAACACCCGCTGCCCGCAGCCGCTGCAGTCCGCGGGCCACCATGGTCTCCACGCGGATCGTATCGCCGGAGTTTACCCTTAGCACCGGCTTGACCGCGGCGTCGTAATATCCCCAATGAACGTTTTCCGGCAACAGCTTCAATTCGTGAGTTCGGGAAGACTGCGCCCACATCAGAAGAGCGCCAGCCATGAGGAGGACGATGCCAAGAACAATCCATTTTTTCATGAGTGCTCCATTAACGTTCTCGAGGTGGATCAAAACAAGATAACCCTGCCCCAAGCATTTCTTGCCACACCGGGTCACGCTGAATTTCAGCCAGAGTTAGAAGCGGTCGCGGTACCGGCGTCTTGGACTGCAGAGCCAATTCCCAATATCCGACATCGTGCCAAGCGCCCATCTTGTAGCCGACCTCCTGGTAAACGCCGATCGGACGGAACCCGACCGATTCGTGCAACCTGACGCTCGCCGGATTCGGCAAGGTAATGCCGGCGTATGCGTTGTAATAGCCTTGCGCAGCCAAGATGCGAAACAAGGATATATACAAGGCCTGCCCGACTCTCCGCCGCCGAAAATCGGAGTGCACGTAAATCGACGTGTCGACGGACCACTGATATGCGGCGCGTTCCGCGTGCCGCGACGCGTAGGCGTACCCGGCAATGCGATCGCGATATTCGCACACGAGCCAGGGATAAGTAGTCATCGTTCGTTCAATACGCCTTCGGATTTCCTGCTCGCCGGGAACCTCGATTTCG
Source organism: Acidobacteriota bacterium (assembly GCA_003223875.1). Lineage (GTDB taxonomy): Bacteria > Acidobacteriota > Terriglobia > 20CM-2-55-15 > 20CM-2-55-15 > 20CM-2-55-15. The sequence continues at coordinate 17,105 of QHWY01000177.1, forward strand.
AACGAGATTGGTGTCGACCGGACGATCGGCTCGTAGATTTCGGCAATACCAGCCGCATCGTTGAGCGTCGCCATCCGCAATTTCCACGTCATCGCGTTAATGATGCTTCGTATGCTCTAGAATGTCACAAAATTTTCACGGTCCTTCGATCGGCAAGATCACAACGGAACCGCCAAGGGGATCAGCGATCCGTTCGGCTTTCGCCACATGTTGCGGAATTCGATATCGTAGGTCCAAACTCGAAGCGTTCGATCGCGGCCGCATAGTACCGCGAGGTATCCGTCTGCCCAGTCTGGTTCATGATCCGCGTATTTCTCCATCCAATCGAAGACATCTTTCCAGAACGATTGTACGTCGTCGATGGTTATCGGGAGCACATCCAGCCGCTCCAGTAGTTGCTGCAGCCGGCGGCGCTGTGAACGCGCGGACAAGTGGAAGCACGCCTCTGCCAGCACCGGCTCACAAATCGCAAAGTCCGATCGCGCCAGCGTCTTGAGATGTTTGATCGCAGTTTTGTTGAGGGAATCTCGCGGGTCCGAAAGGGCCACCAGCGGCGCGGTGTCGATCAGAATCATCGTCGCTTGCTGCGAAGTTTATGCACGATGGCTTGCCGCGCCGCGCGGCGGTCGTGGACATCGTAATCTCTGGGACGCAGGCCGGACGGATCAGGATATCGCTCGTAGATTTCATTCATGACGGCGTCGATGTCACGACGTTTACCGGACTTCACGAGCTGCTCGTACTGCCGGTCGATCGCGTCACGCACCAAATCCGATAACGTGATCCCTTTAGCCCGGAGTCTGCGCGCACGCTCCAGGCGGCGCTCATCAAGTCGGACGTTAACCAGACGACTGCTCATAACTGTAAAGATACCTTGTCTTTACATTCACGGCAAGCACCGATCGAAAACTCCGCTGCCGCGCGACAGAAACTTCATGCAACGACCCACCTATGAAAAATGCTCTCTTTTATGAACGTCATGCAGTATAGATGAATCCATGATTCGAAAAATATCACTCGTGACCGTCCTCTTCGCACTTGCAACGACCTCCTCGGCGGGACCCGTCGAGGGACAGACCCGATCCTCGTCGGCCGTGGTGCTGTATGAAGCAGCGCGGTTTATTCCTGGCGATGGCCGCCAACCCATTGCGAATGGCGCGATGCTCGTAGAAAACGGCACGATCACAAAGATCGGCCCGAAAGGCGATGAGAATCTACCGCGCGGAGCCATTCGCGTCGATCTTGGCGATAAAACCGTCATGCCGGCGCTCATCAACACACACGGTCATCCGGGCTTCCAGCGCGGCATCACCTATAGCGCGGACAATTTCACGCGCGACACGATCATGGAAGACATGAACCGCGCGCTCTATTTCGGAATTGCAGCCGTACAGTCGCAAGGAATCGAAAAGGGAGAGGTGATGTACCAGATTCGCGCGGACCAGGAAGCCGGAAAACTGGGCGGCGCGCGTCTGCGAATTGCTGGACGGGGCATTGGCGCGCCCAATGCCGGGCCGGGCGGCGCAACCTACGCCGGCATTGCGTACGAAGTGACCACGGAGGATCAGATCAGAAGGGCCGTTCAGGAACTCGCCTCAAAGAAGGTTAACCTCGTCAAGATTTGGGTCGACGACCGAAACGGCCGGGCACCGCGCCTGCCGCCGAATTTGTTTCGCGCGGCGATTGATGAGGGTCACCGCCATGGACTCCAGGTGAACGCGCATGTGTTCTACCACACGGATGCTGTCGATCTCGTGAACGCCGGCATTGACGGCTTTGCGCATCTGGTCCGCGACAAGGAAATGGATGATCAGCTCGTCGCAGCGATTGTGCGGCGCAATGTGTATGTGATGCCCAATCTGGCGCCCGAGTGGAATACATACACGGAACTGCCCCATTGGCTGAAGGACAGTGATCCATTGATGACGTTGCTGAAAGATTCCGTATCACGTCCCGTCATCGAACGAATCAGGAAAGCATACGAAAACCGCGACGTCACGGCAGTCGACCGGGCGCGCGCTCAATATGCGATCCTTCAACGAAGCCTCGCGAAACTCGCCAAGGTTAACGCGAAGATCATTCTCGGCTGCGACACGGGACTCGAAGACCATCTCTTCGGCATGTCCGAACAACACGAACTGGAAAGCATGGTGAACGCCGGCATGACGCCGATGCAGGTCATCGTCGCGGCCACAAGCCGCGCTGCCGAATACCTCAAGCTCGACAAGATGGGTGTACTCGCGCCCGGCAAAGAAGCCGATTTCCTCGTCCTCGATGCCAATCCGCTCGACAACATCACAAATACCCAGCGGATCTCCCGGATCTATATCAAAGGCGCCGAGGTCGATCGTGCCGCCCTCCGGCCGTCATTGACGCGAGTAGTCACGAATTGAAAAATCGCTAAATCGGTGGTGACTCAGTTTCATCTGTAGCGGCGGTCTATGACCGCCGGCGATGTCTAAACTGCTGCACTGTCGGCGCTCCGCGAAGCGCAAGCGCGATAGCGCGCAGCCTCAAAAATAGAGCGCCGCTACAGTTGGGAAACCCCGCAATTTTCAAACTGAGTCACCACCAAGAAATCAATGACTTAGCAGCGGCAACATACCTGCGATATCCTGGAGGTGAATTTATGGCGATTGAAATCTCAAGACGACTTTTCACCGTTCACGACTACCATCGCATGGTGGACGCCGGCATTTTGTCCGAAGATGATCGCGTGGAGCTCATCCACGGAGAAATTCTCGCGATGAGCCCAATCGGACCCCGCCACAATGCCGCCATACTTCGGGCAAACCAATCTTTGGTGAGAATCGCCGGCGACCGGGCGCTTGTCGGCGTGCAAGGTTCCGTGCGACTGGATGAATATGACGAACCCCTACCCGACCTCTATCTGCTACGACCGAAGGACGACTTCTACGCATCGGGCCATGCCGGACCGGCGGATATTTTGCTGATCATCGAAGTTGCCGATTCGTCGCTGGAATACGATCAGGGCATCAAGATGCATCTTTATGCGGAGACTCGCGTTCCGGAATATTGGGTCTCGGACATCCGCAACGGTCGCGTCGTCGCATACTCGGACATCCAAGGAAATACCTATCGTACGATCCGCGAATTCCAGCGAGGCGATACACTAACACCCCAACTGCTTCCCGAATGTGGAATAGCGGCCGGCGTTCTTCTGCCGTAAGCGGCTATATAGCGGGTTCGGTTCTTACTGTAGCGGGGCTTTGCACAAAAAATCCTGGGCGGTCATAGACCGCCCCTTCAGCTTGGGGTGCGCAACTGTAGGGGCGCTCTATGAGCGCCCGCGATGTATTTTTTGTGCAAAGCCCTGTAGCGGCGTTCTATGAGCGCCGGTTTTTCGCAGAATCAACGAAGTACCGGCGGTCATAGACCGCCGCTACAGCAGACGAGTTATCGCGCGCTACACGGTATCGGATTCCAACCGGAGGCATCCGCCTGCTTTTTGAAGTGGGTGCTGGTGATGAATGGCTGAGCTAAATACTGGGGGTCATCGACGATGGTCTTGACGATCAGCCAGGAATCGCCGTTTGGCTCATTCACGCGGTCAAAGTACTCGGTCACGATCGCGTTTGCGCTGTAAGGCACGCCGTTTTTCCGCAAATATCCCGGCTTCATCTTCGTCGTGACGACTTTCAGACCTCCCCCAGGAACCGGACCGCGGGCACCGGCGACGACTTCCCACTCGGCTGTGGAAACGCCTTGCCACTCGCCACCTGAACCGGTTGAGCCGCCTCGAAAGTTCAACAATCGGATTTGTCTGCCGGCATCGGTCTCGATCTTTAAAGTGAAATCGTCTTGCCAGGTGATGTGCATCCGCCCCGGAACCCGCATGATTGCGGGCGCTCCATAGGCCTTGCATTGGTTGCCTTCCGCTTCGTCTTTCGTGGGATCCCAGGCATCCGCCACTTTGCGTCCTTCCGGGTTCAAGGGGACACTGGAGTAATCGCCTTTAGCGGGAGTCACCATTCGGTAGAGCCAGTCCTCGGTGACAACGCTCACCCAATAACCGGTAAAATCTGTGGGACTCGCGGCTTTGGGCGTGGGAGGCGCGCCGCCGCGTCCTGCTTGGGCGTAGGAAGCGGCTGTCGGAAACAAAACGACCAGTGCAGCCAAAGCGATGGTTCGCAATCCCCGCATCGTTATCTCTTCGGAGTCAGACTTTTGTAGATCGCCTCGACAAATGTGGCTGCGGTGGCTGAAGATCCGGATTTCGAGCTGTAACGATTGTCGTAGTCTTTGGTCAGGCCGGCGGCTTTCACTTGCTCAAGCGTCATTCCTTTCTTGATCGCGGCCTGAATGCGATCGCGAATGATGGTGACCATGTCGCGGTATTCGAGCAAGTCTGGACGGTCGGAAATGAAGCCATTGCCGGGAATGACGTACGTGCCGCCCTCATCCTGATAACCGGGAATCGCCAGCTCGAGCAAATTATTGAGAGCCTCGATCTCGCCCTGAATACTGCCGCCTCGCTCCAGATCGATAAATGGGTAGCTTGTCGTATCGTATATGTCGCCGGCGACCACGACATCCGAGCGTCGGAAAAACACGATGCTGTCCCCGTCCGTATGCGCGGCGGGTTGGTGGATGATCTCGATCGGCTCGTTGTTGAAGAACATCTGCTTGCGGTCGGAGAGGTATGTCTCCGTCGGCCATGAACCAAAAGGTGCGGCCGCCTGAACGCCGGTCGGCGCGCTCATTCGCTTGAGTACGTTGTCGTGGGCGTAGATTTGCGCCCCGACTCCGGCGTCGGTGAGATTACCCGTAATATTTGCTCCGACGTAAGTGAGACCGGCCTTACGAATGGTATCGTTTCCGCCGGTGTGATCGGCGTGCATGTGTGTATTGACGATGTATTGAATTGGCTTATCCGAAAGTCTGCGGATGGCGGCTACGACCTTATCCGCTATTTCGGCTCTTCCTGTATCGACGACGAGCACTCCCGTATCGCCAATTTGAACCGCAATGTTCGAACCCGCGCCGGTCAAGAGGTAGACGTTTCCCTGGACCTTGATTGTTTGAATCTCACCCGACCCCTGCCGTGCAAAAGCGAGGAGGGGCACCGAGATCAGGAAAAGGCTCGCGGCAAGAAGTCGTTTCATCTCGCGTTAGTCCCTTTCAGCTTCGACTGGTACTCCGGATAGGACGTTTCCGCGCCGCCCAGAGCGGCCCCGACAGGGATCTTATAGAGGTCGGCAAATTCGCGAAGGAATGGATTCTCACCTGGCAGGTAGTGCGGAACGGTTCCCTTCGGCCGAACGATCTCGACGACGGGTTCGCACGGATAAAGCCAGGCCTGCCCGTTTTGAAGCCGCAGGACTAAATCGGTTGTCTTGATCAGAGGCTCGGTCAGCGTTGCCGGATCGGTAAGAATGGAAGTGTGCGTCAAATGATCTCCGTGACGAATGAAATGTTCCGTCAACGTTGCCTGATCGGTGTGACGCAAACCGTTACGCCGAATCCAACCCCACTTCAGATGAGTCGTATAGACCGTCAGGATGTTTCCGTCCCACTTGCCGGTGGAGAAACCCATCCACGTGTGCGGCGCGGCCTCCGGAGGATGACTGCGGCCATCCATCCATATCGTCCGGGATTGCTGGTAATTGTCGATGTAGTGCTTGATGGCGATCAGCTTTTGCGAAACCGGATCGCGCTCTTCCCAGATCCTGAGATTGTAAGGGCCGCGATAGATATACGACAAAATATGCACTTCGCACTGATGCTCGGGTATGGTGAAACGCGATGCATCCCAAGCCAAGCCGTACATGCGCGCTCCGTCGGTAATGGGGATCCCCACATAGTTCGCCAATTCAGGACCCGGACCGCGCTCGTGCTGATCTTCATGCATGATGGGGCCCCAATTTCCGGCCAGATCCACTCCTGGCCCGATGGGATTGTAGCCGCCTGGTCCTTGCGCAAAAGCGGAACTT